>NZ_JBIQDP010000018.1:0-107649 GCF_045370945.1 Pseudobacillus sp. 179-B 2D1 NHS | reverse complement strand
CATTAATAAAATTTTCATATCGTTTCTTAAAGGTTACTTTTGACCCTTCCTGGCCTGGATTTGCATAAATCATTGCGACTCCCCCTTTAAAAATTGAAAATTCATATTGTTTGAAAAAATCACTTACATTCTCATCATCCATATTTAATAGATGAAAGTCAACTCATATACTTAGAGACTAATAGATTATTAATCGCTTCATTCTGCGTCCTCCTAATGATTCTTCTTGCACGATAGTCTTAATTTATATTGAGGGTTGACTATTTATGACAAAAATAATAAATAACAATTTCTTATTTAAAATAATTATAATTTAGTATTGATTTTTTTTTGAGAAGTGTTATCATTAAGTTACTAACAAAATAATGATGAGGTGACAAGGATGACAAATAATCGACTAACAACAAGCTGGGGAGCCCCGGTAGGCGATAATCAAAATTCACAGACAGCCGGACAACGTGGACCGACATTAATACAAGATGTTCATTTACTTGAGAAATTGGCACATTTCAACCGTGAACGCGTACCGGAACGGGTCGTTCATGCAAAAGGAGCTGGTGCACACGGCTATTTTGAAGTGACAAACAGTGAGATTGCCAATTATACGAAAGCAGACTTTTTGTCTGAGGCTGGAAAGCGCACTCCATTGTTTATTCGATTCTCAACTGTAGCAGGCGAACTGGGTTCAGCAGATACAGTTCGTGATCCACGTGGGTTTGCTGTGAAGTTTTACACAGATGAAGGGAACTATGACTTGGTAGGAAATAACACGCCTGTTTTCTTTATTCGTGACGCTATTAAATTCCCGGATTTTATTCATACACAAAAACGTGATCCGCAAACACACTTAAAAAATCCAACAGCTGTGTGGGATTTCTGGTCATTATCTCCGGAGTCGCTTCATCAAGTAACGATTTTAATGTCGGATCGCGGTATTCCGGCAACCCTTCGCCATATGCATGGCTTCGGAAGTCATACATTTAAATGGGTGAATGATAAAGGGGAAGCCGTTTGGGTGAAATACCATTTTAAAACAGACCAAGGTGTTAAAAATTTAGATGTCAAGCTAGCTGCAAAATTAGCAGGAGAAAACCCTGATTATCATACAGAGGATTTGTTCAATGCGATTGAGCAAGGAAACTATCCTTCTTGGACGCTTTACGTACAGATTATGCCAATGGAAGATGCCAACACATACAAATGGGATCCGTTTGATGTGACAAAAGTTTGGTCGCAAAAAGACTATCCATTAATTGAAGTCGGAAAGATGGTACTGAATCGCAATCCAGAAAATTACTTTGCTGAAGTAGAGCAGGCCACTTTCTCCCCGGGCACATTTGTTCCTGGAATTGAAGCCTCTCCTGATAAGATGCTTCAAGGCCGCTTGTTTGCGTATGCGGATGCTCACCGTTACCGCGTAGGTGTTAACCATAATGCACTGCCGATTAATGCACCGAAATGTCCGGTTCACAATTATCAACGTGATGGCCAAATGCGTTTTGACGGCAACGGCGGCAAATCCGTCTATTATGAGCCAAATAGCTTTGGCGGTCCGAAAGAGGCGCCGGAAGCTAATGTTACACCATTTGAGGTAACAGGCCAGGCAGGTACTCATAATTATAATCATGACGACCATTACACACAGGCAGGCGACCTCTACCGCTTGATGAGTGAAGAAGAGCGCGCACGCCTTGTAGCAAATATTGTCGATGCCATGAGGCCAGTAGAAAGTGAAGAAATTAAACTTCGCCAGATCCGTCATTTCTATAAAGCTGATCCGGAATATGGTACACGTGTAGCAGAAGGGCTTGGTCTTGCTGTACCCCAGGAAGCATAATGTAATAAAAGGAGTGGGAGAATGGAAAGAAAACTCAATAAGCAAATGGCAATTGAGAAGGTAAACGAGCATTTTTGTGTAGTGAGGGAAGACAAAGGGGATAAAAAGAATATCGAGTTATGTTTTTACTCTCTAGTTGATGCGTTATCGTATGCTTCGGAACGCAACTACGCTTAAATATAAAACTTCACATCCTATTGAAAGCCTGCAGAAGAAAGCTCTGCAGGCTTTCAGGCTGTTGGTCGTGCTTATTCAATCATTATATGGGGAGGTTTTTTTCTTCTTGTGGAAAGAGCTAGAATGTAATTTCTTCTACATAATCTTTCATTTATGAAATCTTTCTTTTCATAAATGAAAGATTTTTTCTTTTTAAGAAGTTAAACAACCTTATAAACGTTTAAAAAATTAGAATATTCCGTTTTTAAAAAGCTGGTATGAATGTTGCATTTACTAATATGTATGGAAGAGTAGGAAATTAAGTGAGTGAGGTGAAGCGAATTGACCCGTTACGAGTATGGCGGTGATGAGTTTATTTTTGTGGAATTATCTGAATCTATGAGTCTAGAAGTAAACTTTCAGGCGATGGCTATTACAAAGCAACTGAAAGAAGAAAAATTACAAGGGATACTGGACATTTGTCCTTCTAATGCTTCGTATATGATCCGATTTAAACCGGAAGAGATTCACCCTAATCAATTGATTTCAAAATTGAAAGAACTTGAACACTCTGTGTCGGTCGATGATTTTAATATTTCTTCAAGAGTGGTAGATGTGCCCATTTTATTTGATGATCCTTGGACCAATGAAGCATTGATGCGCTTTAGAGACCGTCATCAAGATCCATCTTCGACTGACCTAGAGTACGCAGCGCGGATTAATGGCTTTCATTCCAAAGAAGAGTTAATTAAAGCCATTACAGATTACCCTTATCTCGTATCAATGATCGGATTTGTGCCCGGCTTGCCATGGTGTTATCAAATGGTGCCGCGTGAGCAGCAGATTGAGGTGCCAAAATATGTTCGGCCGCGTACTTATACACCTGAGAGAGCCTTTGGATTTGGCGGCGCCTTTGCCGTTATTTATCCGGTGCAGGGGGCAGGTGGCTATCAATTGTTCGGCATTGCGGCAGCCCCGATCTACCAGAAGGAACAGCGGTTGTATGATTTCAAAGATTCCATGACGTTTCCGAGACAGGGAGACATTTTTAGGTATCGCAGCATCACAATGGAGGAATTCCAATCAATTGAAAAGCAAGTAGAGGACGGTACATTCCGCTACTTAACGAGAGAAATCACATTCAAGCCTCAACAAGTGCTGGAAAACCCAAAAGCATTTTCAGATGAGATTTTAGGGGGGTTGTACGCATGATTAAAGTGATTCAGCCCGGTTTACAAACAACTGTTCAGGATTACGGCAGAATTGGCTATTACGAGGTCGGCATGCCGCCATCCGGTGCTATGGATAAATACTCGTTCACTGCAGCTAATGTACTTGTAGGCAACAATGAAAATGCAGCGGCTCTTGAAATCACGTATATGGGACCTGTTCTTCAATTTCAACAAGAGGCCGTTATTGCATTGACAGGCGGTGAAATTCCGCCAAAAGTGAATGGACAGCCTGTCCCCATGTGGGAAACGCTAGCTGTAAAGGCGGGAGATGAGCTTTCCTTTGACTTTGTTAAGCAGGGAGCCCGCGTTTATTTAGCGGTAGCAGGCGGCATTGATGTGCCGTTCGTCATGGATTCCCGTTCTACTTATACTCTATGCGGAATTGGCGGTTTGGAGGGACGTCCGCTTCGGGCCGGCGATGAATTGAAGATTGGCAAGGATATCGATCATCAAGTGAAGGTAGGGACGCGTATACAAGATGAACTAATCCCGGTCTTTTCAAAAACAAATGAAATCCGAGTAGTCGTCGGCTTATGCAGTTATCGCCTGACCGAGGAAAGCAAGGAACGGTTCTTCTCACTTGATTGGACGGTTACAACAGAAGCGAACCGAGTCGGTTACCGTTTTAAAGGGGAACGATTGAACTTTGTAGAGCGAGAGCAGCCGTTTGGAGCTGGCAGCAATCCTTCCAATGTGGTGGATCTCGGTTATCCGATCGGATCCATCCAAGTACCGGACGGAGTGGAGCCGATTGCTCTATTAAATGACGCGGTAACAGGCGGAGGCTACGCGACAATTTGTACCATTATCAGCGCCGATTTAAACAAAATGGCCCAAATCAAAACAAATGAAAAAGTGCGCTTTGTCGCTGTCGACATTGAGGAAGCCTTGCGGGCGAGAAAAGAATACACAGACAAAGTGGCAAAAATAAAACAGCAATTACAACTGTTATAGGAGGAATGACAATGCCTGGCACAAAAAGTAAAGTTCTCTCACCTATTCCTGGAGTGTTCTATCGCAGACCGGCACCCGACAAGGAAGCATTTGTCAAAGAAGGGGCTGCCGTGAAGACTGGAGATGTACTCGGTTTAGTAGAAGTTATGAAAAATTACTACGAGATCAAAGCGGAAGCCGACGGTGTACTCGAAAGCTTCCTTGCAAATGAGGAAGATATTTTAGATGCAGGACAAGAGATTGCTATCATCGCAGTCCAATAACGAAGCCGGAACTTTAGCGGAGGAATCATATGTCATATTTTAATAAAGTACTTATCGCCAATAGAGGAGAAATTGCCAGGAGAGTCATTCGGACATGCCGCCAACTTGGCATCCAAACGGTTGCTGTCTATTCAGAAGCGGATGCTCAGGCACCATTTGTCAGTGAAGCATCGGAAGCGGTTTGCATTGGACCGGCTCAGGCTAAGAAAAGCTATCTAGATATAGAGAAAGTCATCCAGGCGGCTAAACAAACAACAGCCGATGCGATCCATCCTGGTTATGGGTTTTTATCGGAAAATCCGCTATTTGCTAAACGTTGTAAAGAGGAGAATATCGTATTCATCGGCCCTGAAGCTGACGTAATGGAGACGATGGGATCGAAAGTGGAAGCAAGAGCACATATGCAAAAAGCAGGAGTTCCGGTTGTTCCTGGATCATCCGGAAAAATCGAATCTTTAGAAGAAGCCTTAGCCATTGCGGATAACTTGGGCTACCCACTCATGCTCAAGGCGAGCGCCGGCGGAGGCGGAATCGGCATGCAGCTTGCCCACAATCAAGAGGAGCTGGAGAAAGCCTTTCATTCGACCATACCAAAAGCTGAATCGTTCTTTAACGATGGAACGGTCTTTCTTGAAAAGTGGATTGCCGATCCGCGGCATATTGAGGTGCAAATAGCAGCCGACCGTCACGGAAATGTTGTCCATTTGTATGAGAGAGAATGTTCTGTTCAGCGCAGAAATCAAAAAGTAGTTGAAGAAAGCCCCTCCCCATTTTTGGATGCTTCCCTTAGAAATCAGTTGTTGGAGGCCGCTGTACGTGGAGTAAAGGAAATTGGCTATACAAATGTCGGCACGATGGAATTCATCTTTGACAGCGATAGGAACTTTTACTTCCTGGAAATGAACACACGGCTACAGGTAGAGCATCCGGTAACGGAAGAAATCACCGGCATTGATTTAGTTGAATGGCAGCTGAGAATAGCGGCCGGGCAGGAGCTTCCTCTTCAGCAGGAACAAATTAACAAAGCGGGCCATGCTATTGAGTGCCGGCTTTATGCGGAGGACCCGAAAACATTTTTTCCGTCTCCAGGGACAGTTGAACAGTTGAAGCTGCCTGACAAAGACATAAGACTGGACTTTAGCATCGTAGAAGGAAGTATTGTTTCCCCATTTTATGATCCTATGATCGGCAAATTGATCGTTCACGGAGCAAACCGTGTAGAAGCAATTGAGAAGATGAGACAAGCATTGGCGCAAGTAGAAATCCACGGGTTGAAAACGAACCTTGCTCTCTTGGCTTCCATTATGGAAAATGAGCAATTTGAGAGTGGAGATTATACAACACAGTTTTTAGAGAAAAAAGAGATTTTGTCTTGAGAGGTGAACAGGATGCATAAGGTCGACTTGAACTGTGATATGGGAGAGAGCTTCGGGCTATATGAGCTGGGAAATGATGAAGAAATGATGCAGTATATTACCTCCGCCAATATTGCTTGCGGTTTTCATGGCGGGGACCCTCACGTTATGCGAAAGACGGTAGAGCTTGCCAAAAAGTATGACGTAGGCATTGGAGCGCATCCTGCATTTCCGGACCTGTTGGGTTTTGGCCGCCGATACATGACTTGCACACCCGACGAGGTAAAAGATTACGTGACGTACCAATTAGGGGCCTTGCGGGAGTTTTGCCGGGCAACAGGTGTGAAAGTTCAGCATTGCAAACCACATGGTGCACTTTTCATGAAAGCCATGGAAGACAAACCCTTAGCCCGTGCCATTCTTGAAGCTATCCATGAAGCAGATCAAGAGATGATTATTTTTGCCTTCAATCAATCGGAAGTATATGAAGAAGCACGGAAGATGGGCGTACCGGTAGCCAAGGAAGCTTATTCAGATCGCGAGCATACGGAAAGTGGCTCTATCGTCCTTACAAGAAGAGGAGCGGAAATTACCGATTATGAAGCGATGGCGAACCGTGTTGTCCGGATGGTGAAAGAAGAGAGAGTCGTTACTTACGATGGTAAAGACGTGTCGATTCAGGCGGAAACCATTTGTATTCATGGAGATACACCGGGAGCCCCAGTCTTGGCAAAAGCCATTGTCACTGCTTTAAAAGCGGGCGGCGTAGAAATCGCTCCTATTAAAAACATCATCAGGTAACCAATTAACTGAATATTAAAAAAGAGAGGGGAATGCACAGTTGAATATTGAACATTCATATACTTTTAAAGGCGTTTCGAGAGAACTTCTATGGAAAACACTCCAAAATAAGGAGGCATTGCAAAGGGCGCTTCCAGGCTGTCAATCATTCAAGGAAGTGGAAGATAATGTGTTTGATGCCGAACTTGGCATGAACATTGGGCCAATTAAAGGAATGTTTACAGGGGTTGTTCGCCAGGTGGATATTCATGAGCCAGAATCTTACCGCCTGCTTCTTGATGGAAAAGGCAAGCCGGGGGAGATAGATGCCGATGCCCAAATGAAATTGGAGGAATCTACTGAGGGAACAACACTTACTTGTCAGGCAGAAGTGAAAGTGACCGGCATCCTTGCTTCTATGGGACAACGCGTGATGGGCGGAGTAGCAAAGGTGATATTGGGACAATTTTTCAAAGACATTGAAAAAGAAACAAAGGAAATAGCCAAGCTTTAATCTTGATATTATGCAGGGGGTGCAAACATGGCAATTGAAAATCGGAAAGTGACAGTTCTTGTTAACGGGCAGGAGAAAAGTGCGGAAGTAGAACCGCGCAAATTACTCGTTCATTATCTTCGTGATGATCTTGGCTTGACAGGCACACACATTGGCTGTGATACGAGCCAATGCGGGGCTTGCACGATTACGGTCAATGGCGATGCAGTAAAGTCATGTACGATGCTGGCTGTACAGGCAGACGGCGCGGAAGTGATAACGGTTGAGGGCTTGGGAACGGTCAGTAATCTGCATCCAATGCAGCAAAGCTTTTGGGAAGAGCACGGACTGCAATGCGGTTATTGTACACCAGGTGTCATGATGGCTATGATCGGCCTGCTGAAAGAAAATCCAAATCCAACAGAAGAAGAAATTCGTGAAGGAATGGAAGGTGTGATCTGCCGCTGCACTGGCTATCAGTTTATCGTAAGTGCTGTGCAAAAGGCCGCCAAGATCATGGCGGAAGCGGCCGCTAAAAATGATCAGACAGTCATTGCTAGTCAATTAGTAGGGGAGGGGACCCATAATGGCTAATGTAGTTGGCACTCCTTTAAAGAGAAAAGAAGATCCGCGCTTGTTAACAGGAAATGGCCGTTTTTCCGATGATATTCAATTGCCGGGCATGCTGCATGCAGCGATTTTGCGAAGCCCACATGCTCATGCAAAAATAAAAAAAATCAATGTAGAGGAAGCGCTGAGTTCTCCTCAAGTGGTTGCTGTATATACAGGGAAAGACTTGGAGGGGAAAATCGGGCCAATCCCTTCCTCCTGGCTAGTGCCTGATTGTAATTTGAAGGAAGCGCCGCAATATCCACTCGCTATTGATTATGTACGCTATGTTGGAGATGGAGTAGTCTTAATTATCGCTGATGACCGCTATGCTCTGCGGGATGCTCTTGACTTAATCGATGTGGAATATGAAGTGCTGCCAGCTGCCGTTCGTCAAAAAGAAGCCATGCAGGAAGGCGCGCCGCTCGTTCATAGTGACATTGAAAACAATATTGCTCTGCACTGGAAAGCTGGAGAAGTACCAGAAGAGGTGATTGAGAATGCAGAAGTTGTGGTACGCGAAAGCTTCTATGTTCAGCGTGTATTTCCAAGTCCAATCGAAACGAGAGCGGCCATTGGGCAATATGATCCGGGCAGTGAGGAGCTGACCTTATGGTGTACATCCCAGAACCCTCACATTCACCGTATGGTCTTATCAGGAGTGCTCGGCATTTCCGAAGCGAAGCTTAGAGTCATTGCCCCTGATATGGGAGGAGGCTTCGGTGGCAAAATTGGCGTCTATCCGGATGAAGCCTTAATTGGTTATGCCGCCCGCGATCTGGGCCGGCCGATTAAGTGGATTGAGCAGCGGAGCGAGCACTTTACGGCTTCCAACGCCGGCCGTGATGAAATCATTGATGTTGAGCTAGCAGGAAAACGTGATGGCACGCTGACGGCTATTCGTGTGAGAAACACAGCTAATTTAGGCGCGTATTTATCCACCATGGGTCCTGGAGTGTCAACGATTGACTTTGGTTTAATGATCACAGGTGCTTATGATATTCCCCATGCTTCCTGTGAAACGTTTGGTGTATACACGAACACAACGCCGACGGACGCATACAGAGGAGCGGGAAAACCAGAGGCAACGTATCAAATTGAGCGGATTATTGATTTGTATGCACGTGAAATCGGGATGGACCCTGTTGAACTGCGAAGAAAGAACTTTGTCCGTAAAGAGGCCTTCCCTTACACGAACGCTCAGGGACTCATCTATGATAGCGGAGATTATGAGAAACCACTCCAGAAAGCCCTCGAGATAGTGAACTATCAGCAGCTGCGCCAGGAACAGGAGGAGCTTCGTAAACAAGGCAAATTAATCGGCATTGGGTTCTCTACTTATGTAGAGTTATGCGGGTTTGGCCCGTCCAAAGTAGCCGGAGCCATCGGCTTCCAGGGCGGTGTGTGGGAAAATTCTACAGTGCGCGTGCATCCTTCGGGCAAGGTAACTGTTTATTCAGGCACTTCCCCGCATGGACAGGGACATGCCACGACTTTCGGCCAAATTGTGGCTGATAAGCTCGGAGTTCCGATGGAGGATATTGAGCTGATATTCAGTGATACGAGAGCCATTTCCATGAGCTGGGGCACATATGGTTCCCGTTCTACTGCCGTCGGAGGAGCAGCAGTGGCGATTGCCGCCGATCGCGTCGTTGAAAAAGCAAAGAAGATTGCTGCTCATGAACTGGAAGCAGCAGTGGAAGACATTGCTTTTGAAAACGGTGTTTTTCAAGTAAAAGGAGTGCCGGGGCAGCAGCGTACATTTCAGGAGGTTGCAAAGTCAGCCAATATGGCGTGGAACTTGCCAGAAGGCATGGAGCCGTCTCTTGAAGCACAATCGTTCTTTGACCCTGAGAACTTTGTCTATCCTTTCGGCACACATATTGTGGTCGTGGAAGTGGATAAGGCTACAGGAGAAATCCAATTGAAGCGCTATATTTGTGTAGATGACGTCGGGCGTGTGATTAATCCGCTCACAGCGGAAGGACAAGTCCATGGCGGCATTGCCCAAGGGGTCGGTCAGGCTCTCTGGGAAGGGGCTATTTACAGCAAAGAAGGGCAGCTCTTATCGGGCACATTGATGGATTACACATTGCCAAAAGCCCGTTTCTTCCCTCACATTGAATCTTCATTTACAGAAACACCGTCACCGGTGAATCCGCTCGGCGCCAAAGGAGTAGGGGAGACAGGAACGACTGCCTCTATTCCGGCAGTAATGAATGCGGTTATGGACGCGCTGAAGCCATATGGAGTGAAAGATATTGACATGCCGCTTACTCCGGAAAAAGTGTGGCGGGCGATTCAAAAAGGGGAGGGAAACTGATTGATACCTGTTAAATTTGATTATGTTCATGCTGAAACAGTTGACCAGGCTATTAAGCTGATGCAAGAAAGCAACGGAGAAGGCAAAATCATTGCCGGCGGGCACAGCCTGCTGCCGCTCATGAAATTCAGGCTGACTGAACCGGGCATTCTAATTGATATTAGCCGGATCGATCAGTTGAAAGAAGTGAGAAAAGAAGGGGATCGGATTGTTGTCGGGGCTTTGGTGACTCACCATGCTGCTTCGAAGCACCCGCTCATTAAAGAGCATGTTCCAGTTCTGGCGGATACAGTCAGCCAAATCGGCGATTTGCAAATACGCAATCGGGGTACCATTGGCGGCAACCTTGCCCACGCTGATCCGGCTGCCGATTTGCCGGCTGCTGCTTTTGCCTTAGAGGCAGAAATGATTATCCAGGGAGAAGACGGAGAGGAAAGGATGGGCATTGACAGTTTTGTCATCGGACCGCTTATTACGATGCTACCAGAGAACAGCCTTGTCACGGGTGTTTCATTCGCAATTCCGCCATCTCATACGAAATCTGTTTACCTGAAATATTTTCATCCGGCCTCCGGCTATCCAGTAGTAGGGGTAGCGGCCGTAGCAGGAACAGATAAGAATGGAGCAATTGATTATATCCGTGTAAGCATTACCGGCGTCGGTGATGTAGCTTTTCGAGCAGCATCCGTTGAACAGACCTTATTAGGGCAAAAACCGTCGGAAAAAATGATTCGGGAAGCAGCTAGGCTTGCTGCTGAAGAAGGGGAAATGGGAAGTGACTTATTTGCTTCTGCCGAGTATCGGGAAAACTTATGCAAGGTTTATACGGAACGGGCATTAAGCTCTATCCTTTTATAATTATTTGAATAGATGAAAAAACAGGGACCGGTTCTCCAGTGAACAGGCCCCTGTATTTTCTTTCTATTCCTGCCATAAAGGACAGACAGGGGGGATTATCATCAATAGCAGCAGGCAATCGATAGAAAGTATTTTTCTTCAAAACGGCTATGTAACAGATCAACCGGTAGCAGCCGCTTTGCATCTTGCACAGGTACTGCAAAAGCCATTGCTCATCGAAGGACCGGCTGGAGTTGGAAAAACGGAAATGGCGAAAGTACTGGCCCAATCATTGAATACAAGGCTAATCCGCCTGCAGTGTTATGAAGGTCTCGATGTTGCCAATGCATTATATGAATGGAACTATGCAAAGCAAATGCTTCATATCCGCATGTTGGAGAACAGTGGGGTTGGATTGGCCGAAAAGGAAGCAGCTATTTTTAGCGATTCTTTTTTATTAGCTCGCCCATTGCTCCAGGCTTTGACAGAAGAAAAGGCATCTCCGGTCCTGTTAATCGATGAAGTAGATCGAGCAGATGAAGAGTTTGAAGCTTTCCTTTTGGAAGCCTTGGCAGAATTTCAGATTACTATTCCGGAGATTGGCACGATCCAGGCCAAACACCGCCCGTATGTCATTCTGACATCGAACCGAACACGAGAGCTGAGTGATGCTTTAAGGAGAAGATGCTTGTATCAATGGATAGATTACCCTGACTTTGAGAAAGAAGCAGCCATTCTCCAAGCCAGGCTTCCTGCCATTAATAAACAGCTCGCTCGCCAGATCGCTCATATGATGAAGGAGATTCGGCAAATGCCGTTGCAAAAAGTACCGGGTGTCGCAGAAAGCCTTGATTGGGCGGAAGCACTTATGCTGCTTCATCGCAGCGAACTGAACGAGGAAACGGTTCAAGAAACGCTCGGCTGTTTTGTGAAGGACCGGGAAGATTGGGAAATGGTTCATGAGGCAGTAGAAAACGGAGTTCTTTTGCGCTCATAATTTTAAACCGTTCAAATAAGGAGCAGATGTATGAAATGAGCAACCTTTCGGAGCATGTATTATCCTTTTGCCGTTATTTGCGGTCGCAAGACTTCTTAATTGGATTAAAGGAAACAGAAGACAGTCTGAGGGCATTGGAAGCTATTGATATCGGTGAACATGAGCAATTCAGGTTAGCGCTAAAAATTGTTCTTTGTTCAAGCCGGGAAGAGCAGTTTGTTTTTGACCGGGCCTTTCCCTTATTTTTTGCGAATCACTTCAGCAATCAGTCCCTTGTTCCCTTTTTGTCTACCGACAAGCAAGTAGATGGAAGGCTGAATGCGGGCACGGCACGGGAACAAGTAGAAGAACGTTCAGAGAAAGCAGCGGAAATGGGTGACACAGACGCAAAGGAGAATCATTCAGTGGAAAGCGCTGTTGCAAATGGGAAGGATGAATCAGAAAAAGCGGAGAAAGAGTACAGAAAGGCATTCAGATGGTTTGCCGCTCATGCGATCAATAAGCGCCCTCGGGAGCGGAAAGTACCCATTTCATCAAGCCAGCTTTATCACATGGAGAAAGCGGCACAAAGGTTTGTTCGCCGGATACAGATTAAGCAGTCGCGGCGATTCGCGGCAATGAAGAAAGGTCGAAAGTTTGATGAACGGAGAACATTACGAAACAGCTTGCAAACAGGGGGGGTTCCAGCTGCCCCTGTTTGGAAGGGCCGTAAAAAAGTAAAAGCTAAATTTGTCCTGTTGTGCGATGGGAGCCGTTCCATGGCAGCTTATACCGATCAGTTTTTGCAGTTTGCATACGCGATGACGGAGTGTACCCGTCATGTGGAAGTGTTTCTCTTTTCAACAAAGCTGAAAAGAGTCACATCGCAATTAAAAAAGGGCAGAGGCGGACAACTGCCGGTGCTAACTGTATTTGAAAATGAGTGGGGAGGAGGAACGCGCATTGGCGAATCGCTTTGTTCATTTGTGCAACAATATGGTTCTCAGATGCTGCGGAAGGAAACGGTCATTATGGTTGTAAGCGACGGGCTTGATTCAGGTAATATTGTCAACTTGCCTTGGGCAATGAAGGAGATGAAGCAAAGGACTTCCGCTGTTATTTGGCTGAATCCGCTGTTAAATATTACTGGATATCAACCGGAAGCAAGAGGAATGAAAGCGGCGCTTCCTTATATTGATGTCTTCTCAGAAGCGCAAAATCCTGAGTCATTTCAAAAATTATCTCGAACGATCACGATCCGGAGGTGAAGGCGATGTCGGAAAATAGATTAGTGATGGAAGCGGTTCATGAAGCTCGAAAAGCTGGACGAAAAGCGGCGCTAGCTACTGTTGTTCGTGTGTTTGGCTCTGCTTATCGTCGAGAAGGGGCGAAAATGCTGGTTGATGAACAGGAAAATATAACAGGAATGATCTCGGGAGGATGTTTGGAAGCAGATGTTGCAGAAACAGCAAAGAAGGTAATAGAAACAGGTAGGCCCATATTAAAAACATATGCCATGGATGAGGATGTTGTTTGGGGTCTTGGTCTCGGCTGTCCGGGCACGGTAGAAATACACATTGAACTAGTATCTGGTCAGCAGCCTGTTCTTAGTGCCTGGCTTGATTGTATAAGAAAAGAGCAGGAAGGAATACTGGCCACGATTTTGCCAGGCGGCAAGAATGAAAAGGTGCATCGCCTATTTATCCCGAAGGAGGGTCAGCCGGTTGGAACACTGGGTGATTCGAGATTAGATTGGCAAGCAAGTAATATAGCGCTCCGAAAGTTAAGTGAATCAAATCCGAAATCGGAAACTCTTATAATTGAAAGTGCAGATCAAAGGGAAGACCACGTGTTTGTTGATGTGTATATCCCGCCATTAAAGCTGATGATTTTTGGAGCGGGGCATGATGCGATACCTGTGGCTCGATACGGAGTTTCACTAGGATTTGATACAATTGTGATTGATCAGCGTTCCTTTTATAACAGCGAGGAAAGGTTTCCTGGCACAAGGCGAATTGTTGCAGACACGACGAGATTCGCAGAAACGGTTCATATTGATAGCCGAACATATATTGTAGTAATGAACCATCATCTTGAAAGAGACCAAGAAACGCTAAAATTTGTCTTGCCCTCAGCATCTCCATATATAGGCGTACTTGGGCCTCGTTCCCGGCGAATTCGCATGCTAGAGGCAATTGAAAAGGAAGGTAGCTCGTTTGAGAATAGCCAGCTTCAGAGGATGTACAGCCCGATCGGTCTCGACATTGGCGCCGCCACTCCCGAAGAAATTGCAATTAGTATTTTAGGGGAAATTGTCGCCATTAAAAACGGACATACAGGAGGGTTCCTCCAAAATTCTGAATACATCCACCAGTTCGCAAAATCTTAATGATTGCTAGAAAAAGGCGGGAGAAACATGACTGAAAATGTATACGCAGTAATTTTGGCTGCTGGAATGTCTTCAAGGATGGGCGAAGCAAAGCAGTTGCTTCCGCTTGGTGAACGCTCTATTTTACAGCATGTCATTGACCGAGTGCTAAAGGGAAAATTCACTAAAGTCTTGGCAGTAATTGGTCATGAGGCTGCCGCTGTTCAAAAAACGATTCATATTGAAGACAAAAGGTTCGAATGGGTCGTCAATAAGGATTACCAATTAGGCCAAAGCACCTCGTTAAAGACCGGGCTTCAACAACTTGCCCTGTCACAAGTGAATGTGATGATTTTCCTTGGCGATCTCCCATTTATATCAGAACAGACCATACATGCTATTTATGAAAGTGGTTTAAAAATGCTCGACGAACATACAGAGCCATTTATGGTTCGCCCGGTATACCAAAGTATTCCCGGGCATCCAGTATTTTTGGGAAGGATTCATGAAGAGTTGTTTTCAAGAATGACTGGTGACCAGGGGGCAAAATCAATGCTTGAGAGCTTCTCTTATAAAGAGCGAGTGCCAGTAGAAGATGAAGGGATTATCATAGATATTGATACTCCAGAAGCCTATCAAGAAGCGAAAAAGCAAAATAATAAACTGAAAATTTAAAATAGATAGTATACTATAAGGGATAAAAGGTGCTTTTTTGTTGTGACAGGAGGGGTACGTTGATTATTTGGAAAGATATTCTCAAGCCAATTGGTGTAGTGGTCGATACGGAAAGCACATTAGAAACTGTTATTCAACGGCTCACAGAAAATAAGGCCGACACAGCTTTTGTAAAAAGAGAAGGAACGCTTGTCGGTTACTGTACGATGCAGCACGTAATGGAACAAGTCGCACATTCAGGGCAGTTGCACGTTCCTATTTCCTATAAGAGCGATATATTGAAAGTACCTCAGCTTTCTCCTGTTCAGTTTTCCCATAATATTTCGATGATTATCGGTGAGGATCTAAACAGAGAAATAGTTGGCTATATTGCCGTCGGAGAGGCAAAAAGCAAAATTAACGAGCTGGAGCTAATACAATTAAATCAGCTGCTGCATGGCTCGGGAGTGGGCATTATTAGAACAAATATTCATTATGAGATCGAATTTATTAATGAAACAGCAGAAAAGATCTTAGGAATGCCTAGCTCATTTTTACTGTTTCGAAATTATAAAACACTGCTAACAGTCGATAAAGACCTCGATCGGGTGATGAACGGAGAAACACTTGTCAGCTTAAATAGCTCAATTAATTTTAAACAAATGAGCGGGAATTTCTACCCGCTCAGGATTAATGGAAAAATAACTGGTCTTGTACATATGTTTTTTTTGCGCGAAGTATTTGAGGAGGCTGTGCAGGAGCTGGACTTTGTCCGCAATTTATACTCTGATCTCCAGGCGGTCTATTCTTCTTCACAAGAGCAAATTCTCGTGATCGATGAGAACGGAAAGATCATCCGTGTAGCTGGTCTCTTTTTAAGCAATTTCTGGAAAGTAGACAAGCCGGAAAGAATTATCGGCAAGTATATCAGTGAGTTTACAGCGAAAAATATTTTTCAGCCGGATGTGTTCAAGTTATGCATTAATCAAAAGAAAAAGGTAACGGCACTTCAGGAGGCAACTGGAGGGAGAAGGATATGGTCTGTGGCTACTCCAGTATACCATGAGGGGAAGCTGGAAAAGGTAGTCATCCTGTCAAGAGATATCTCTTACAACCGGGACGAACGTTCCTTTTCTGAGAAAGCAGTCGGTGCAGATATAACTGATAAGCTTGCCTCTATTAACGTGCAAGGAAAAAAACTCGTGTACCGATCCCAAAAAATTGAAAACTTATTATCTGAAATGCAGCGGGTGGCACAGATGAATTCCACTGTTTTACTTGAAGGTGAATCAGGTGTCGGAAAGGAAGTATTTGCTCACAAGATCCACTCAGCAAGTACCAGGAAGGAGCAACCGTTTATCCGTGTGAATTGTGGGGCAATTCCAGAACAGCTAATTGAAAGTGAATTGTTCGGATACGAGAAAGGCGCCTTTACCGGGGCGGATAGAAATGGAAAGGCTGGTCTCTTTGAGATCGCCCATAACGGCACTATTTTTCTGGATGAAATTGGTGAATTGCCATTAACAATGCAGGTAAAACTGCTGCGGGTTTTACAAGAGAGAGAGATTACGAGAGTCGGGGGCACCCGCACGGTAGCTGTCGACGTAAGAGTCATTGCCGCTACTAATAAAAGCTTGCAGAAAATGGTCGAAGCAGGCGAGTTTAGAGAGGATTTATATTACCGGTTAAATGTCATTCCTTTTGAAATTCCGCCATTAAGGGCAAGGAAGGAAGATATTTTTCCGCTTGCTATCTTTTTTCTGGAACAATTCAAACGAATGTATGAAATTAAGAAGAGCTTTACACCCGAAGCAATTGAGGTGCTGGAAACATACGACTGGCCGGGAAATGTCCGAGAGCTTCAAAATATTATTGAAAGATTAATTGTGTTAAGTGAGGATGAATGGATTCAGCGAGAGAATGTCATTAAATCACTTTACGGCGATGGGCAGAAGAGAGAAAAGCCGCCATTCGTTTTTGAAATCATGCCATTGAAAGAAGCTGTAGAGAAGCTAGAGAATCAATTAATTATCCGGGGTATGCAGAAATACCGGACAGCTGCTAAATTATCGGAAGTACTCGGGGTAAGCCCGGCTACGATCAGCAGGCGGATGAAAAAGTTGAAAGAATAAAGAGGTGGAGCCGATTGTTTAACCTGCCCGAGACAAGTTTTCACTTTTGTGGAGACGAATACATTTATGCAGAAATTTCCCGAGATATGAGAGTGGAAAGTAATTTTAAAGCACTTGCTGTAACGGAAGAATTGAGGAAAAGAAATATTCCTGGAATCATTGATATTGTTTCATCCAACGCCTCTTATTTAGTACGGTATGATCCAGATGTTATCTCTGCAAGAGACCTCGTTGATTATTTAAAAGAAATTGATTTCTCTAAAAGTGATCCGACTACACTTGATTTATCTGTCCGGATGGTGGAAATTCCGATCTGGTATGACGATCCCATCACAAAAGAATATTCCCGCCGCTTTAGAAACCGCCATCAGGAGCCGAATCTCTCAAACTTTGATTATGTTATGAAATTAAATGGTTTTACCGAAAAAGAAGCTTTTATTGAAAGGCATTCAAGTGATCCTTATTTGATTACAATGGTCGGTTTTCTGCCTGGGACTGCCTGGCATTTCCCATTAGGGGTCAAGCCGGATGAAATTATTCAGGCCCCCAAATATAAGAGTCCGAGGACGGATACCCCAGAAAGAAGTGTAGCCATCGGCGGGGCCTTCAATGTTATTTATCCTGTGAAAGGGACGGGCAGCTACCAATTAATCGGTATGTCTGCTGTTCCGGTAGTCGACCTATCTAACCGACTAATAGATTTAAAGGATACTTCTTTTTTAGCAAGACCGGGGGATGTTTGGAAATATAGACCGGTCAATGAATCTGAATACACTGCGATTGAAGAGGAAGTAAAGAGCGGCCGTTATCGATACAAGATGAAAGATATTGATCTTTCTCCAATGGAATATATGGCAAAGGGGAAAACGTATATTTATGAATTAATGGGGGATTTTTAAATGATTAAAATTAAAAGCCCGGGTTTATGGACCACTGTACAAGACATGGGGCGGGTAGGGAATTATCATCTAGGTGTTCCGCCTTCAGGAGCGGCTGATAAATACTCATTTATCATTGGAAATCTTCTCGTCGGCAATCCAATTAAGTTTGCCGCATTGGAAATGACGTTGATCGGCGGGGAAATGGAATTTCGCAAAAACACGATTGTTGCTTTAACCGGGGCGCCGATGAAGGCTTATTTGAATCAGCAGCTCGTTCCGTTTTGGGAGACGATCCAAGTAAAGGAAGGGGACACTCTCACTATTAAGGAATGTGTCAAAGGGGTAAAAAGCTATCTCTGTGTGTCAGGCGGCATTCAGGTGGATGAAGTGTTTGGCAGTAAATCTACCTATGAAACCAGTAAGATAGGAGGGTTTCAAGGGAGAAAACTGGCAGCCGGTGATGAAGTGATGATTAATGAACCGTTGCCGGGAGCGCTTAAGCAAGTTGGCAAATCAGTTCCTCTGGAATTCACTCCGTCGTTTGATTCTTTTCAGGAATTAAGAGTAACGCTGGGGTTGTCTGGCTATTTATTGAGCGATCAAGGACTAAAGGAGTTCTTAAATTCCGAATGGAAGGTCTCGCCTGAATCGAACCGTGTAGCTTATCGTTATACGGGAGCAAAAGTATCTTTAACCCAGCAAAACCCGCCGTTCGGTGCGGGCAATAGCTTTTCCAACGTAGTGGATTTTGCCTATCCAATTGGCTCCATTATGTTTCCTAATGAGGAAGAGCTTATTGTATTACATAATGATACCGCCACAGGTGGCGGCTTTGTCACGATTGGTACTGTTATCAGCCAAGACTTGGACCTGATTGCCCAGTCAAGGCCGCACTCATTCTGCCGCTTTATCGCTGTGACGATCGATCAGGCGATGGAGGCGCGCAAAGAGCGGCGAGAAAAGATCGATAAAATAGAAGCAATGATGAAAAGGTAAATAGCTTGTCAGGCACAGAGACCATGAATAGCAGGAGTTTAGCCTCTATTCATGGTTTTTATGTGTTGTGCAACGGCTAATTATGGTAAAGTGAACACTATTCCGGTAAGGGAGGAGTGGATTGGAAATGATTTTTTCTTTTGCTGTTATCGTTTTCGTTGCTTCCATTTTGCAAACGAGTACAGGATTTGGCTTTTCTATTATGGCGACCCCTTTTTTGCTCATTTTATTTGAACCGAGAGAAGCCATTCAAATTAGTTTGATTCTCTCCCTCGTTATTTCTTGTGTATTGATCCAAAAAATAAAAAAAGATACAGATAGCGGATTGGTGAAAAGATTTATCATTGGCAGTGCTGTTGGTCTCCCGATAGGAATAGTGGTCTTTTTGTTAGCGGATATAGATAAATTGAAGATAGGTGTCAGTTTGCTTATTTTAAGTTTCACTGTTTTATTAATATTAAAATTTCGTATCCGTCAAACAAGAATAAGAGATTTGGCTGCAGGCGGCTTTTCAGGCATACTTACAACCAGCATTGGCATGCCAGGACCGCCCGTATTGTTGTATTTTTCCGGTATTGACACTGGTAAAGAACGGCTGCGAGCGACCACCCTTGCTTTTTATTTATTCATTTACTCAGCAAGCTTGCTCATTCAAATTTTATTTGTTGGCACGTCAAAAGCGATTTGGTTGTCAAGCGCTGCTGCTCTGCCCCTTGTTCTAGTTGGTTTGTTTATAGGAAACAGGCTATTTATAAAAATTAACCAGCGGATCTTTCAAGCATTCTTATATGCCCTTTTAATTTTTACCGGTGTTTATTTACTCTTAGAAAGCTGGCAATAGGGTCAATTGTCTTTCGACGGATAGGTGATTCCGAGCCTTTTCATTCTGCGAATTAAATTCGCATGGTCGATACCGAGAGATCTGGCAGCAGAACGTATACTTTTTGAAGAATGGAGAGCGTCTGTTATTTTTTGTGATTCAAATAAAGCGAGTGCTTCTTTCAGATTTGGTTGATCGGTAGAAATGGACTGAGGGTTTCCTGATGCACTTTCGAAAGCAGCGGTACTATATCCTCCGTGATCTTTCATATGTTCCGGCAAATCACGAGGAGTAATAGAAGATAAAGGTGTAGAAACAACAAGAAATTCAATAACATTTTTTAACTCCCGTATATTTCCCGGCCAGGGATAATGGGTTAGAATTGATAAGGTATCTGGAGTCATATGTTTATCTAAATAATATTTGCTGCAAAATTTTTTTAAATAATGGTCAATGAGCGGCGGGATGTCCGCTGTCCGGTTTGACAATGGCTGCATCGGCAGATGAACAACATTAATACGGTACCATAAATCTTCACGAAATTGCTTATTATAGACCAGCTCTTTTAAATCCTGGTTTGTAGCACAGATGAGCCGGAAGGAAAGGCGTTTTGGCTTCACTTCTCCAATGCGGGTGATAGATTGATCTTGCAAGACACGCAGCAGTTTTACTTGCATCGGTAAGGGAAGTTCACCAATTTCGTCCAATAAAATTGTACCCTTATTAGCTTGCTCAAAGAGACCGGGTTTTCCTTCTTTTTTCGCGCCTGTAAATGAGCCTCCGCTGAAGCCAAACAATTCGGACTCAAACAGTTCTGGAGGAATAGCTGCACAGTTTACTTTTACAAAAGGCTGGTCTTTTTGGGAACTGTGTTGATGGATGAAGTTGGCCAATACTTCTTTGCCTGTTCCTGACGGTCCTGTAATCAGCACAGGCGTAGGGAAAGCAGCAATTCTTTTTGCTTGCTCAACTAAGTTCTTCATTTGTGTGCTCTTGAAGATGATGAGGGAATCTTCATTGTTTATGGAGGAATGGATAGGCTGTTCTGTACTCTTCTGTTCCGCTTCCCTTAGTTGATTTTGCAAGTGGTTTAAATAGGTCAGGTCGCGGACACTTGTAACGACCATCTTCACTTTTCTCTTCTCGCTATGTTCATTGTCAAATACAGGGGTCGCTGTCACAACAAAATACTTTCGCTTTTTAATTTTTTGCATGATTGTCGTAGTTTGTTTGGTTTGTAGTGCCATGTAAGCAGCAGAGCGGTCAAAGTATTCTCCAAAGACTAAATCTTTAATGTGCTTACCCACGACTTCATCTCGGGAGATTCCTGTCATTTCCTCATACGCTTTATTCACTTCTAAAGTAACGCCTTGATGATCCACTACATAGAGGCCGTCAGAAGAAAAATTAATAATCGTCCTCATTTGCTCATTTGTCTTTTCTAATTGATTTATTTTTTGAATGAGCTCGTCTGCTATAACATCCATTCCCATACCTCCTTTTTGTGTAGTCGTTTTATCACCAACCTGGTGTTAAAATAACACCGCTTTATCAGAGTATTTAACAAATATTCTGATTGTTGTCAATATTGTGATACTGGCACGATTCTTGTATTGGCTAATAGTAAGCACCTCTTTCTGTAAGGAAGCACAGATAAATGGGCTTGTTAACTTATTTTAAAAGGAGAGATTTATATGTCAACACTTGATTTGTCAAGACATATTGTTATTGAAAGCGGAGCAATAGAGCGTTTAGATGAGTTAGTGGCAGCAAAAGGGGGGAGCCGGGTCTTTGTTATCATAGATTCTTTTCTGGCAAGTCCGTCTGTAAAGTTGCACGAAAAAGTAACAGCTATCTTTTTAAAGAGAGGTTTTGCCTGCTCATTTTTCAGCAATTATGCAGGTGAGCCTACAACCAAAAATGTAAAAGAGGCTGTTCAGCAGCTGCAATCTTTTCAAGCAGATTGTGTCGTTGCTGTCGGGGGAGGCAGCGCGATTGATCTGGCAAAAGCTGTAGCCGTATTCAGCAAAAACAACGAAATCAAATGGAGTGAGATTTCCTGCCAGCAGCAGCTAAAGAGGTTGCCTTTAATTGCCGTGCCAACTACAGCAGGTACCGGATCGGAAGCAACAAAGATTATGGTTATCACAGATCCCGTAACGAATGTGAAAATGAACCCGAGCCATCCAGACCTTATCCCGGATGCAGCTGTGTTGGATCCCGAACTTACGGTGAGCCTGCCGCCCAGTTTTACTGCTTATACTGGCCTGGATGCGTTAACCCATGCGGTTGAAGCCTATCTATCTAACCGTGCTTCACAGATGACCGATTTGTTCGCTCTAGAGGCCATTCGACAAATCGGTCTGGCTTTGCCAAAGGCGTATGAAGATGGAAGAGATAGCGACTCGCGTAAGGACATGATTTTGGCTAGCTGTTATGCGGGTCTTGCTTTTTCTAATGCTTCTACTAATCTGGCGCACGCGGCCGGAAGACCGCTTGGCGCTCAGTTCCATATCCCGCATGGTTTAAGTGTAGCTTTGCTTCTTCCTTTTGTTCTCGAGTTCGGTTTGGAGTCTTGCCCAGAGCGTTACGCAAAGGTTGCGGTAGCTCTCGGAGCAGATCCTTCATTAAGTACAGAAAAGCTAGCGCAGGCATCTATTCATATCGTTGAGGATTACAATGAGCGCTTTGGGATTTGGAAGGATGCCAGCAAATACCTTCAGCCTGAACAGTTGATGCAAGCCATTCCGTCTCTGGTTATTGATGCTCTTTCAGGAAATGGGATTGATACGAATCGAAAAGTTCCGGCAGATCAGGACATAGCAGGAATTTATGAAAAGTTAGCAGAAAAAATAAAAGAAACAAGCCAGCAGACGCTCTTAAATAATTAATAGATTATTTATGTATGTTTTTGCAAACGCTTTCGTAAAAATAGAAAGCATGTAAATGATGGCCGTAGCATTGTTTGATTCTAGAAATGGGGAGGGAAAAAAATGAACAAGGCAGAAGGAAAGATGTTGAAGCGTGTGGTTGGTGCCAGTTTGATAGGTTCAACAATTGAGTGGTATGACTTTTTCCTCTATGGAGTCGTCGCAGGCATCGTTTTTAACCACTTATACTTTCCAGCGGATGATCCGTTTGTCTCTACTTTGTTAGCCTATGTGACCTTTGCCGTTGGTTTTATTGCCCGTCCAGTTGGCGGTGTCATCTTTGGGCACTTTGGAGATAAAATAGGCAGAAAAAGTATGCTCGTTCTTACGCTGTCTATTATGGGCGGGAGTACAGTGCTTATCGCTTTTATTCCCACCTATGATCAAATAGGCGTATGGGCACCTATCTGTCTACTCTTTTTAAGAGTCATGCAAGGGATCGGCTTAGGAGGGGAGTGGGGAGGGGCTGTTTTGATGGCATATGAGCATGCCCCAGACGCCAGAAAAGGATTTTATGCCAGCTTTCCGCAGATTGGCTTATCAATAGGGTTACTGCTTGCTTCCGGTGTTGTCGGGTTTCTCTCCTTTACTTTATCAGAGGGGCAATTTATGGCCTGGGGATGGCGGCTTGCTTTCGGGCTGAGTGCCGTTTTAATTTTCTTAGGTATGTGGATTCGATTAAACGTATCAGAATCACCGGAATTTACAGAGGTGAAAGAGACAAAGAAAGAATCGAAAATGCCTATTAAAGAGATGTGGCATAACAATACCGGCAATGTGCTTGCCGGCATGGGAGCAAGATACATTGATGGGGTGTTTTTTAATGTGATGGGTGTGTTTTCTATTACCTATCTGACCGGCACCTTGCAAATCTCCAGGACAGATGCTTTGCTAGGCGTATCGCTTGCTGCCTTTGTTATGTGTTTTTTTATTCCGATTTTTGGTCATATTTCCGACCTTGTTGGCAGAACTCGAACATACTGGATCGGCAGCCTGATCACCGGCCTTTCCGCATTGCCAGCCTTCTGGTTCATGTCACAGAGCGGGGGAAGCACGACCGTTATCTGGCTGTCTATCATCATTCCGTTTGGTATTCTCTATGCTTCCGTTTATGGGCCGGAAGCCGCTTTATTCGCAGAATTATTCGATGCTAAAGTAAGATACACCGGCATGTCTTTTGTTTATCAGTTTTCTGGAATATTCGCGAGCGGTCTAACACCAATTATCGCCACTGCATTGCTTGAATACAATGATGGAAGCCCATTGCTGCTTGCCCTTTATGTAGTTTTCGCCGGAGTTATTAGCGCAATTTCAGTCAAATGGATCAATATCCGGCAGCCTGATTTGATGCAAAGGGGAAGCAATGGCAAAAACAGCAATATAGAAACGACAGGAAGCTGAAGACTTCTTAACATAAAGGAGGTTAATAGATTGAACAGGTTCTCTCCACGGATTGAAGGCGTGATTTTTGATTGGGCTGGAACCATGGTTGATTATGGCTGCTTTGCTCCATTAGATGTGTTTAAAGAAGTGTTTAAAAAAAGAGGGATAGATGTACTGGATGAAGAAGCGAGGGAACCAATGGGACTTCAAAAGAGGGAGCATATTCAAGCAATGTGCCGGATGGATCGGATTGCCCACCTATGGAAGGACCGCCATGGAAGAAACCCGGATGAAAATGATATTGATGAGTTGTATGCCGACTTTGAGCCTATACTGTTTGCTAGCCTTCCGGATTATTGCAGTCCCGTCCCTGGAGCAGTTGAATTAGTTGGACGGTTACGGGAAGAAGGAATCAAAGTTGGTTCAACGACCGGTTATACCTCAGAGATGATGGCCATTGTCAAACGAGAAGCGAAAAAGCAAGGCTATGTCCCCGATTCGCTCGTTACATCGAGCCAGGTGCCCGCCGGCCGCCCGTTCCCCTGGATGTGCTACCACAATGCGATCAATTTAGGGATTTATCCAATGAATCGTATGGTAAAGGTGGGGGACACGGTGAGCGATATTCAGGAGGGGCTCAATGCCGGGGCCTGGAGTGTAGGAGTCATTAAAGGAAGCAGTGAACTGGGCCTCAGAAAAGAAGAGGTGAAGGCGATGGAGCCCGCATTGCTGGCTGAGAAAATGGAGGCGGTGGCTGAAAAGTTTAAAAAAGCGGGGGCCCATTACGTTATTGAGAGTATTGGGAAATTGGACGGGGTGCTCTCGCAAATTAATATGCGGATGGCTAACGAAGAAACACCTACATTAACAAGCTTTTAATAAATAAAAGACTGGAACCTGGTAAGGTTCCAGTCTTTTATTTTAAGCCCATCCTGCAAACTGTCTTACTTTATCCCAGTTGACGTTGCCAGATTCTACATCGTGGAAGGCTTGATCAAGAATATGAAGCGCCTTGGCAATCTCTTCCCGGCTGATCGTCAATGGTGGAGTAATTTCCAACACATTTCCGTAGATGCCTACATAATAAATGAGCAGACCTAATTCATACGCCCGGTAACAAATGGCTGCTGTTATTTCGGGAGCAGGAGTTTTTTTCGACCGGTCTGTCACGATCTCTACTCCAAGTGCCAGGCCTTTCCCGCGAACTTCCCCTATAAATGAATATTTTTTCTGGAGGGAAAGCAATCCTTCCATGAAAACGTCCCCATTTGTCTGCGCCTGCGTTATTAAACCTTGCTCTTCAATGAGACGAATGGTTTCAAGCGCAGCCGCTGTACAAAGCGGATTGCCACTTGTGGTGAACATGTGGCCCGCTGTCACCGAGTCTAGTATCTCCTCGCGTCCGACTACTGCACTAATAGGCAGGCCGCCGCCGAGTGATTTGCCAAGAACGACCGCATCAGGAATGACAGGAGAGTGTTCAAAGGCAAACCATTTCCCTGTCCGCCCCATGCCAACCTTTACTTCGTCAATAATGAGGTAAATGCCGTGTTGGTCACAAATTTTTCTTAAAGCAGAAAGAAAATCAGCGGGCGGCAGCACAACGCCTCCATCACTTTGGATAGCTTCAATAATAATACCGGCTGTTTCTTCGGGCGGACAAATTGTAGCAAATACTTCATTCATAAAATGGAGCGTCTGCTCCGTTAACTGCTCGTTAATGCCGCTAAAAGGCCGGTAAGGATTTGGATAAGGAAGCTTAACAACATTTCCTCTTCCTTCAAATTTTGCTTGGGCGGAATGCCCGGATAAGGACAATGCCCCCATGGTCTGCCCGTGGTAAGCCCCCATAAAAGCAATCATCTTCGGCCTTCCGCTAGCAGCGGGGACAAGCTTGCTGATTAAGTCATTGGCATCCGAGCCTGAATGTCCGAACCAAACTTTTTTGGAGAAATCTCCCGGAACGATTTGAGTTAATTTTTCAGCCAGATCCACCATCGTTTGGCTCGGAGCGCTTAGTTGAGTAGTAAAAGAAAGCTTGGCATACTGCTCCTTCAGTTTTTCAGCGATAGATTCTTGTCCATAGCCGATGTTCGCTACGGCCCATCCTGCCGTTAAATCAAGGAATGAGCGGCCATTCTCATCGAATAAATAACAGCCTTTTCCCTTTGAAACAGTCATCGGATGAAATCTTAACTTTAGCGCATCGGAAATAAATTGCTGGTCTTTAGCAAGTACAGATTGCTTCTCCATACATATCCCCCTATTTATGAATTGGTATTGATAGTTTTTTTATTTTATAATTTAAATTTTGGCGGGAAATCCCAAGTTTTTCGGCTGCATTTGTGATGTGATAATCTGTTTCCTGCAAAGCCTTTATAATTAGCTTTCTCTCTAATTTTTCAACCTGAGCTGGAAGGGTGTCTGAAAAAGTAGGTTCCATTTCTTCTGCAGCTGAAAAGGGTGTCTCTTCGGGGGTGTCAAATTTAATAGCCGCAGGTAAATATTCAGTTGTGACAATGCTTTCATCGATCATTAAATTTAAGGCGCCTTCAATAATATGTTCTAGCTGCCGGACATTGCCGGGATAATGAAAGCCGAGCAGCACGTCTTTTGCTTCCTCTGTCAGTCCTTCAACCTCAATATCAAGAAGCCGGGCATGTTTACGGATAAAATGTTCAGTAAGCAAGGAGATATCTTCCTTTCTCTTCCTCAGAGGAGGCACATGGATAGTAACTACACCTAAACGGTAAAATAAATCCTCGCGTAAGTGCTTATTTTTAATCGCTTCTTCCGGTGTTTCGTTCATTGTAGCGATCACCCGTACATCCACACTTTTTTCTTTCGTTGAACCAAGCCGCATAATTTTTTTCTCTTGAATGGCCCTGAGCAGTTTGGCTTGCAGGCTGATTCCCATTGAGTTAATTTCATCCAGCAATATCGTGCCACCGTTTGCTTGTTCGAATAAGCCCGGTCTATCTACTGCACCGGTAAATGTACCAGAAACTGTCCCAAATAGGATGCTCTCAAGCAAATTTTCGGGAATAGCTGCACAATTGTGTGCGAAGAAGGGCGCATTCTTTCGCGGGCTTTCATTATGGATGCTTTGAACGATCAGTTCTTTGCCAGTGCCTGTTTCTCCATAAACGAGAATGTTTGAAGAGGATCTGGAAGCACGAATCGCTTTATTGATTGTCTGGCGCATGTGGCTGCTGCCGAAAATAATATCCTTGAATGTAAAGCGTGTATTGTTCTGTTTCTTCTTTTGGGGAACAGAAGGCTTCTTTTCTGTCACCTGTAAATTTTGAATAGTAGAAGTTAACTTTTTAATTTCCGATAAGTCTCTAACAATAGCCAGTGCGCCAATCTTTTCTTTGCCAAGATGAATTGGTTTGCTTTTAATGACAACGGAGTATTCCTTTCCCTGATTAGAAAAAAAGGTCTCTCTATTTGTCAGCATTCTTTCGGTTAAAAGTGAGTTTAATAAAGGATCTGAATGCTCATCTGCTTCCTTAAATACATCAAGATAATATTGTCCCCTTACAGAGTTTGGCTCGAGCGTTTCTAACTCTCCAAGCTTACGGTTATAGAATACAACTTTCTTTTCATTATCAATGACACAAATTCCTTCATCAATGTGGTCTAATATCGTATCAAAAAGCCGGAACTGTTTTTTCAGCTGGTTTAATTGAAAGGTTAATTGATGAAGTTGAGTTACATTTTTCATGACGAGCAGGGTAGAATCATCGTCCATAAAACGCACATTGGCAAGCAATTGATTGGTGCCAATGGACAAGGAAACGTTACGCATGTTTTGTTTATTGATAAAGCACTTTTCGAGATCACTAGAAAAAATAAAGTCGGTGACAGAAGAGCCGATCAAGTCATCGGTTGCTGTTTCGGCGAAGAAACCACGGGCAATACGATTTAGCGACAAAATACGACCGGTTTCATCTGTCAAAATGATACCTTCAAATGCACTAGACCAAAAGTCGGTAAGTTGAATAGCTGAAGGTGTTTTATTCATAACGCATCACCTCACCTATAGAAAAATTTTTTTCGCTCCATCATATTTATAGGAGCAGTTGAACGGTTGGACTAGTACTACTATACAAAATCCTAATAAAAAAACAAACTATTAAATAAATTAAAAATTTTGTAAAAACATTTTTCGTAAAAATTTTTTCTTTGCAAATAATTTTGCGTTTTTTTAAGTAGTTCTCTAGCTTTTACTGCCTTTAGGTAGTTGGCATGGATCTTGCTTTTTAGAAAAGGAGAGAATTTTTTAGGAGGAGACAAAATGCAAAAAGTGACGCTTGACGGTATAAAAGTAGTAGACGTTCATGCCCATCCATTTCGAGAACAACGGGAACCAGAGAATCCAGTTGATTTTCTTAGAAAGCTATCCTTATCAGTTATTCCTGAGATGTTCACAAACATAGAGGATGTGGAAAAGTTTCAGCCCTATCCCGGTACAAACATGTGGATTCAAATTCTATTCCGCCATATGGCTAAGTATTTAAATTGTGAGCCGGATTTGCCTTCGATTGTGGAGGAGCGGAATAAGAAAGCAAAAAACTTTCCTGATTACACGAAAGAATTGTTTGCAGATGCGAATTTAGAAGGATTAATCATGGATTTTGGCTATCCACAGCCGCCGATTAACCGCGATGATTTTCAACAAATGAGCGGAGCGCAGATTTGGGAAATCCATCGAATTGAACCGGTGATGGTGGAGCTTGGAAAACAAAAGCTTTCGTTCGAAGAATTTATCGAAAAGTACCGTGATAACTTGGAAAAAGCGCTCAAAAGGGATGGAGTAGTCGGCTTAAAAACAATTATAGCTTACCGAAGCGGGCTGGAGATCAGCAATAAAGATGGAAAAGCCGCAGCCTCTGCTTATGAAGAGTTTTTAATAAATGAAAAAGCCCCAGCCAAAGCGATGCGCGATTACTGTTTCCATATCGCCATGGAGGAATGTACAAGGGCAGATAAATTTATGCATATTCATACGGGCATTGGTGATGGAGAGGTTGTGTTATCAAAGGCTAGTCCTAGCTTTTTGCTCGATACATTCAGGAAGCCGGAATACAAGGAAACAAAGATCCATTTAGTCCACGGAGGCTATCCTTGGATGGAGGAAGCCGCTTTTATCGTTAGTATTCTGCCGAATGTATATATGGACATTTCTTTGCAAAACCCGTTTACAGGACATGGTGTCGAACGAATAATTTCTCAAGTGCTAGAGCTCGCTCCGTTCGATAAAGTGATGTATGGGTCGGACGCTTTTACAGTACCGGAGATGAACTGGCTCGGTGTGAAATTATTTAAAGATTGTTTCGAAAGAGTGTTAAGTGACTGGGTGGAAAAAGACTACATGGATGCTGACCAAGCTCGTTATATTGGAGAAATGATTTTATACAAAAACTTTGAAAATATTTACAAAGTCAAAATTTAATTTCCAGGGGGAATGGAAATGGGAGAGTTGAAAAAGCAGCCGGTCCTTGATTTACAGCCGGAACGTACTTTAACGTTTTGGCATATATGGGCTCTCGGTGTTGGTGCAGTAATTGGTGATGGGATCTTCCTGCTGATGGGGCAGGGGATCGCCATGGCAGGTCCAAGTTCAATCCTAGCCTATTTAATTGCTGGCATTTCACAATTTTTTCTTGTTATTGCATTAACAGAAATGGCGGTCGGCATGCCGAATGCCGGAGCTATGTCCTTTTGGGTAGAAAGGTTTATGGGGAAATCCTGGGGCTTTTTGGCGGGAATTACGTTTGCTATTGGCTGGATCATTGCAGGAGGAAGTGTAGGGCTAGCCTTAGGGAAAATTACCATGTGGTTTTTCCCGCAGCTCGAAGCAAGCTGGTGGCCTGCTGCCTTCACCGTCTTTTTCCTGACGTTGTTCGCATTTATTAATGTGCTGGGAGCTGCTACGACTGCTCGGTTCCAATTATATCTCGTACTAATTTTAACGGGCGTAATGGTGCTGTTTGCTTTGATTGGTTTAAAAGATATTGATTTTGCAAACTACACGCCGATGTTTCCGCATGGAGTGGAAGGATTCTGGGGAGCGGTTCCGCTTGGCACCTATGCTTACCTAGGAGCGGTTACATTAGCCACAGCCGGTGCAGAGTGTATAAATCCGCAAAGAGATTTGCCAAGAGGGCTGATTTGGTCAAGTGTCACATTCTTGGTTTTATATACCCTTGCCCATTTTGTTTTGCAAGGAATTATTCCGTCTAATGAGGTAACGATGGACAGCTCGCCGTTTACTGTGGCGGCTGGAAAGGTGTTTGGTATTGCCGGGGCATTTATCATGAATATAGCTGCCTGGATCGCCGCTGCCACCTGTATTTTAATGGGAACGCTTTATGCCGCTTCTCGAATTTTCTACCAGCAGGCGCGAGAAGGGCTTTTACCAGGCTTTTTAGGATATCTTCACCCGAAAAAACATACACCTGTTTATGCGATCATCACTATTTGGGCGATCACTGTTGTTCTCGTATTAATCGGTCAATTTAATCCTGATTTCATCTATGTAGAACTGACAAACCAAATGGTTCTAGCTTGGCTCGTGTCCTGGACACTTGCTTTGATTTCGGGTATCCTGTACCGGAAAAACCATAAAGAAGAAATTGAAAAGCTGCCGTGGAAGCAGCCGTTGTATCCGCTCTTTCCAATCCTGGGCTTCATTGGAATTGCCATCGTTCTTTATGGAACATTTGTCGGCTCGATGATGACGCTTGTGAGAGGATTTATTTGGCTAGCAGCATTATACATTTTGTTCAGAATATTCAATAAGAAAGTGTTTCAAACATCACAGGTAAGCAGTGGAGGAGGTCAGCATGAGCAATCCATTCGTGAAAGTGGAAAATGAACAAGTAGAGGGCGTTATTCAGATACGACGACATTTACACCAGTATCCGGAGCTGTCGTTTCAAGAATTTCAGACTGCTGATTATATTAAATTTATTCTGCAAGAGTGGGAGATTCCATACCAATCAATTGGTGAGACAGGTGTACTTGTCGACATTAGCGGAAAAGAAAGCGGACGTGCCATCGGTTTAAGGGCGGATATTGATGCCCTGCCTATTCATGAGCAAACGGATTTGTCGTATAGCTCTAAACATGATCAAGTCATGCACGCTTGCGGGCACGATGGCCATACTGCCATCTTGCTAGGGGCTGTTTATGAGTTGAATAAAATAAAAGATGAGCTTCCGGGTACAGTCCGATGCATCTTTCAGCCTGGTGAAGAGGCTGATGGAGCAGCGAAAGCCTTAATTGAGCAAGGGGCGTTAAGCAACCCGGAAATAGAAGCGATGGTCGGCCTGCATTTGTGGCCTCACCTTCCTTTTGGCACAGTTGGAATTAAGTACGGCGGCATGACAGCTTCGTGCGATGATTTCAAAATTACGATTACGGGAAAAGGGGGACACAGCGCCCGTCCGCATCAGGCAATAGATGCGATTACCATTGCTGTGTCGATTATCCAGTCTCTTCAAAGCATGACAGTTAAACGCTTTAATCCGGTTGAGCCGGTTGTTATCCATATCGGCAAGATCCATGGCGGTGAGGCGAGCAATGTGGTAGCTTCAACAGTCGTACTCGAAGGAACAGCGAGGGCTATGAATAATAGTCTGAGGGGAGAAATTTATCAGGAAGTTTTAAAGGTTTGCCGGGCAGCCGAGCTGCAATGGGAAGCACGAGTAGAAGTCGACTATGCGCTTGGGCATCCACCGATTGTCAATAATGAAGCGATGACAAGGCAGTTTGAAGAAGTGGCTTCCGGCCTTCTTGGAGAAGAAAAGGTTATTTCTTTAAAGGAGCCTTCCATGGGTGCTGACGATTTTGGTTACTTTTCTGTCAAAGTTCCGAGCATTTATTTCCGGCTTGGTATTCATAAAGAGAACGAACCTGTTTATGACTTGCACCATTCGAAATTCCAATTCGATGATTCTATTTTAAAAACAGGAGTCGAATTATACGTCAACTATGCTTTATCATTTTTACTGGATGGGAGAGAGAAGTAATGGTCGCTACTCAACAAAGATTAACTAAAGAACGGGTGCTGCAAATAGTAGAAGAGCAGCAAATTGAATTTATTCGCATTGAATTTTTAGACTATACGGGCGTGACAAGAGGAAGAACCATCCGGAAAGATTCTTTACAAGGTGCTATGGAAAAAGGGGTCAACTTTAGTACAGCCATTATGGATTTTACGATGTTTGACACTTATGTGCCTGACCCAACATATGGCACACAAGGCGGCGACTTTTTTGCCATACCGGACCCGGAAACATTTGCTGTTTTGCCGCATAGAAAACAGACGGCAAGAATGTTCTGTGATTTAGTAGATGAAAACGGCAACCCTTGGGAAGGGTGCCCGCGGAGCGCATTAAAGCGTCTGCTTCATGAAGCGGAAGCTCTCCTTGGCGGGAAATTGTTCATGGCTTATGAACAGGAAGCGTACTTATTAAAAGAAGAGGACGGCAAGCTTGTCCCGGCCGATAACAGCACTTGCTTCTCATCAGACGGAGTGGATATCCAGGAGGATTTTGTTCAGAAGTTTACGGAAACTATCGGGAAAATGGGCGTGGAAACGGAGCAAATTTCCAGTGAATACGGCCCCGGACAGCTGGAGATCAATTTGAAATACGACCATTGCTTAAAAGCAACCGAAGACCAAATTACATTTAAGCAATTGTTTAAACATTTAGCGAGAGATATGGGCATGGTAGGCACGCTCGCGCCGAAACCGTTTAATGATTTTGCTGGAAGCGGCTTGCATGTTCATATGAGTTTATATAATGAAGAAACCAATTTATTTAAGGATCTTAATGATGAGAAGGGACTTGAACTCTCAGAAAACGCCTACCATTTTATTGGAGGGATTCTTCATCACGGCCGTTCCATTGTTGCAATTGGAGCTCCGACAATGAATTCCTATAAACGGATGGTTCCAGGCTCCTGGGCACCTGCTCACGTTTGTTACGGTTCAGGTAATCGCTCTGTTCTCATTCGTGTACCGGAAAAAAGACGGGAAAGAAGATTTGAGTTCAGAGGAGCAGACGGCACCTGCAATCCGTATTTGCTGTCAGCTGCTTTAATCGCAGCCGGTCTTCATGGCATTAGAAAACGGATCGATCCAGGCGAGCCGCTTGAAGTGGATGCAGGCAGCTTAAGCAATAATGAATTAGAAGCAATGGGGATTGAGTGGGTTCCCCGCAATCTTGAGGAAGCGATGGATTCATTAGCTAAAGACACCATTTTAGCGGACAGTATCGGCCGGCCAATTTGGCAGGAATTCATCAAGGTGAAAAGAGAAGAGTGGAACAAACATTTTTATCGCATAGATGAATGGGAAAGAAGGCAATATGCTGTGCTGTACTAATAACATAGAAGCCTGTCTCCAGTTGGAGGCAGGCTTTCTTTTCTTTAGACATTATGGTACTTGATGGTTAATTTTCGCTGCAGCCGGCCGCTTTCCGCTGCAATTAACTATTGAAAAAACAACATTCCTCTTTAAGAGAGCCTTTCTTTCAAAGATTCATTGTTTAAGGATTCAGCTGTTGGGGTATAGCCAGAATTGGGTAACGATCACAGCTGTGCTGATACATACATTTACCGGCTTATCTTGAATTTTTATAAAAAAATCAGGAGGGAATAGTCAATGAAAAAAAATGAACATAAAGAGACCGTACAAGGCAACTTAAAGAACGAGCAATTGGAACAATTCCGTGTAGATCATAAAGGAAAAAAAATGACGACTAATCAAGGGTTGCGAGTGTCAGATGATGAGCATTCTCTAAAGGCGGGCAACCGGGGACCGACGTTAATGGAGGATTTTCAATTCCGTGAGAAAATGACCCACTTTGACCATGAAAGGATTCCGGAAAGGGTCGTTCATGCACGCGGCTTTGGGGCACATGGTTATTTCCAAGTGTATGAGCCGATGACAGAGTACACGAAAGCAAAATTTCTCCAGGACCCTTCTGTGAAAACCCCTGTGTTTGTCCGCTTCTCTACCGTCGCAGGTTCACGCGGCTCAGCCGATTCGGTTCGCGATGTAAGAGGGTTTGCGACAAAATTCTATACAGAAGAAGGAAACTATGACCTCGTTGGCAATAACATTCCGGTTTTCTTTATTCAAGATGCAATGAAGTTTCCGGATCTAGTTCATTCCTTTAAACCGGAGCCGCATAATGAAATGCCACAGGCTTCTACAGCGCATGATACATTTTGGGACTTTGTTGCTAATAATACAGAATCAGCTCATATGGTGATGTGGGCCATGTCCGACCGAGCTATTCCGCGCAGCTATCGAATGATGGAAGGCTTTGGTGTTCATACATTCCGCTTTGTGAATGAACAAGGGAAGGCACGCTTCGTGAAGTTTCACTGGAAGCCGGTGCTCGGCGTTCATTCATTTGTTTGGGATGAAGCGCAAAAGCTGGCTGGCCGTGACCCGGATTTTCATCGCCGAGATTTATGGGAAGCCATTGAAATGGGGGATTACCCAGAGTTTGAGTTAGGCGTGCAAATGATCGAAGAAGAAGAGGAATTTAATTTTGACTTCGATATTTTAGATCCGACAAAACTATGGCCGGAAGAAGTGATACCGGTAAAAATTATCGGAAAAATGACGTTAAATCGCAATCAGGACAACGTCTTTGCAGAGACGGAGCAGGCCGCTTTTCACCCGGGCCATGTCGTACCGGGCATCGATTTTTCTAACGACCCGCTGTTACAAGGCCGCTTATTTTCCTACACAGACACGCAGTTGATTCGTTTAGGCGGACCGAATTTCCACCAAATTCCGATTAACCGTCCTGTGGCACCAGTCCACAATAATCAACGTGAGGGCTATCACCAAATGAACATTGATAAAGGGCAGGTAAGCTATCATAAAAACTCACTGCAGGAAAATGATCCACGCCCTGCTTCCGAAGAGGAAGGTGGATATGTGCATTATCAGGAAAAAATAGAAGGCAAAAAAGTCCGCCAGCGCAGCGACAGTTTTAAAGATCACTATTCGCAGGCCAAGCTGTTTTGGAATAGCATGACAGATATAGAAAAAGAGCATATTATTGAAGCCTTCCATTTTGAAGTGGGCAAAGTACAGAGCAAAGAGGTAAGACAGCAGGTTGTCGATGTCTTTGCCAATGTCGATGAAGAATTGGCAGCAGCCATTGCCGCGGGCATCGGAGCAGAGGTGCCAGCAGGAAGAACGGCTTCGAAAGTAACGCTTTCTTCTCCCGCTTTAAGTCAGGAAAAAAATAAGAAAAAGAGTGCAGCAACACGCAAAGTGGCTGTCCTGGCGGCAGATGGCTTTGATAACTTAACAGTTGAGCCTGTGATGCAGGCATTAAAAGGAGCAGGAGTTCACCCGGAAATTGTCAGCAACCATGTCGGCATGGTTACAAGCACCGACGGACATCAGCAGGAAGCGAAGCATTCTTTCTTGACGAGCGACCCGGTTATATTTGACGCTGTTTATGTAGCGGGAGGGAAAGCAAGTGTTGAACAAATAAAAGGTAATCCAAAAGCGGCTGAATTCATTAAAGATGCCTTTAAGCATTTTAAAACAGTTGGCGCGGCGGCAGAAGGTGGCGAGCTTTTGATTATAGCAGGAGTGCAGAGCGGATCAGATCCCGGCGTCGTTATTGCACATGATCCGAAAGAGTTAGAGGCATTCAGCAAATCGTTCATCACAGCTTTAGCTGAACACCGCCATTGGTCCCGCCAACTATAAGGGAGATGAAAAAGCAGCTGGTGACCGGAGACGCTTTTGATTGAGTTTTGCACTTTGAGGGACATATTAGCCTGTAAGTTAGACAAAAATAGACTACATTTACACTTTAAGAGGCCGTGCCATTTTGGGCACAGCCTCTTTTTTGGGTGACGCGGACGGAGATTACGCTTTTTCTTCAAATAGTTTAGCGATTTCGATAATGGTCTTCACTGCTTTTTCCATGTTGTCAACTGAAGCATATTCAAAACGGCCGTGGAAATTTTCACCGCCTGTAAAGATGTTAGGCGTTGGCAGACCCATATAGGAGAGCTGAGAGCCATCGGTTCCACCACGGATCGGTTCCACAATCGGCTCGATGCCCAAGTTGGTCATCGCCTCATAAGCGATATCTACGACTTCCTTTACCGGCTCAATTTTTTCTTTCATATTGTAATATTGGTCATTTAATTCCAAGACAATTCGTTCTTCTCCATATTTGTTTTGCAGGTCTTTCACAATTTGCCTGAATACATCTTTGCGTGCTTGGAACTTTTCTTTGTCATGATCACGAATAATATAGTGCATTTCAGTTTTTTCCACATCACCGTGAAGGGAAATGAGATGATAAAAACCTTCGTAACCCTCTGTGTGTTCAGGGGCTTCATCAGCAGGCAGCTTTTCATTCAGTTCCATAGCAATCTTTGCGGAATTGATCATTTTTCCTTTAGCTGATCCAGGATGCACATTTTTTCCATAAAACGTTACCTGGGCTCCGGCTGCATTAAAGCTCTCATATTGTAGTTCACCGAGCGGTCCACCATCGACGGTATAAGCAAATTCAGCCTGAAAAGCAGCCACGTCAAATTTGTGAGGCCCTCTGCCGATTTCTTCATCTGGAGTAAAAGCGACACGGATTTTTCCGTGTTTAATTTCCGGATGCTGAATTAAATAGTGCATGGCTGTCATAATTTCTGTTACACCAGCTTTATTGTCTGCGCCAAGCAGCGTGGTGCCGTCAGTGGTGATGAGTGTGTGGCCTTTATACTTTGACAGTTCGGGAAAGTCTCTCGGTGACAAAATAACGGATAATGATTTGTTTAATAGGATGTCTGCACCATCATAATTGTCAACGATTTGCGGCTGTACATTTTTGCCGGTAAAATCTGTCGCTGTATCTACGTGAGCAAGAAAGCCGATGACGGGAACATCTTTCGTTGTATTGGATGGAAGCGTAGCCATTAAATAGCCATTTTCATCCAGATTCACTTCTTGCATGCCGATTTGCTTCAGCTCCTCTTCAAGCATGCGCAATAATGTCCATTGTCCTGGTGTAGAAGGGGTCGTGTCGCTGCTTTCATCTGATTGTGTATCGATTCTGGCATAGGAAGTAAATCGGTCAATGATTTCTCTTTTCATTCAAAAACAGCTCCTTTTCATATGTATGTAGTTGATTTTAACACAAGCAATAGTTAAATATTAGTAAATTAAACCGCCGATAACAGGATTAAATGACGCCAATAGCGAACAGTTGGTAAGTATGATAGAGAAAAGCCATCAATATATATAAGATAAGTCCTAGAATGATTCAGGGGATTTAGGGGAAAAAATGAATAACGATCCTTTACAGCTGACACGCCAGCTAAATGATTGTAACTGTCCGGAAAGGGGTTATCAAATGGATGAGAAGCCATTATCATTAGCATTTTCTGTAGAAGCAAATAAAGGAGTCTATGCCCTCCTTCTGGGTTCAGGTATTTCTTATTCAGCAGGCATACCAACTGGCCGCGGTATTTTACGGGAGCTTTGCCGGCGAATAATGTGCGTCAATGGCGCAAATGAAAGTGATCCATTTGCCTGGTATGAAAAGAGATACGGAAAAGCCCCTTTATATAATGAAGTGATAGAGCTGTTAGCTAAAACCTCCTCGGAACGCAATGGGTTGCTAAAAGAGTTTTTTGAGCCGACGCTTGAGGAGGTAGAACAAAAGCAAAAGGTGCCGACAGACGCTCATTATGCAATTGCTAAGCTGGTTCAACGAGGCTATGTAAAAGTCATTGTTACGACAAACTTTGACCGCCTGCTGGAGCACGCGCTGGACGAGCATAATGTGCAATACCAAACGCTTTACCATGATACGGACATTGAAGGGATGAAGCCGCTCGCTCACGCTGATTGCACAGTATTAAAAGTGAATGGGGACTATCGCGATACTCGTTTTAAAAATATAACAGGGGAGCTGGATAATTATACGCTCCCCCTTGCCCAGTTATTGCGCCGGGTGTTTGATGAATATGGCATCATCGTATCAGGCTGGTCAGCGGAGTGGGACACAGCGCTCCGCGAGCTGATTAAATCGGTGAAAGGTCGCCGGTACTCATGGTATTGGCATGCCTTTTCGGAAAAGTTGACCCCCTATGCAGATGAGCTGATTAGTTTTCGTGATGCTAATAAAATCATCGATCCAAAAGGGGCAGATCACTTTTTTACTGAGTTGTATGAAAACGTTATAAATATTGCAAAAGTAAAAAAAGTGAGCCCTGAAAATATTCAAGTAAAAACCAAAAGGATGAAACGTTATATTCAGGATAGACGGGAAATCGAATTAAGAGAAATGCTGACAGACCAGACAAGGAAGGTAGTTTCCTTCCTTTTTGAACAACGCTATACAGAAGAAGCAACAGCCGAAGCACTGTCTGTCCGCGCTCAGATGGTTGCTGAAAAAAGTAAAACACTGGCAATGCTCGTTGCCATACTAACCTACTATATGAGAACGCCGGAACAGGCTGAACTGTTAATTCAGACAGCTGAGCGCCTTACCGGTTCACGGCATCACTTTGGCGACCCGCATTTATTAGCTACACAGGAAATTCCGCTTCAAGCCATTTTTTATAGCACTGGCATTAGCGCTGTGATGAAAAAGAATTATCAACTATTAAATAAGCTGTTCACTTTGCCAAAGGTACAGGATCCTCATCGCCGTCAGCTCTCTTTTTTAGCTTATACCTCTACGGAGGCAGGATTAGATCCTCTGTTCCAAAAGATTTCCGGCAAAGAGACCCATCTGGCGCCAACAGAAGTAATGTTTACGTATCCATATTTAAAGAGTTTGTTCATTGAAGCGAGACTGGCATTTGATGAGCAGGAGTTTGAACAGCACTTTGACCAATTTGAGCTGTTAAGGGCGATTAAATGCCGCTATATGAATGAGGTGAGCAGCATGTGCGGTCAATTCGGCTATAAGGAAAACCGAGAGCACCTTATTCGCTTTTTGAATGAGGGGGCAGAAACCGAGGACTGGCCTGCTCTTGCTATCTGTGACGGACGCCGCGAAAAGTTCACTGATTCGCTTGAGAAGTTAGCGGAGGATTTGAATGAAAAAGAAGGATTTAATGGCAAAGGCTTGTTATATGCTTATACGAAATTTGAGGAATGAGAACCTGACACACAGGTTCTTTTTTGTTGGCTGAAATCTTCAGAAATTCTTCAGAATTATGCTGCTTCAATATTAAGAATTGGCCGGTAAAATAGCATCAAACATTAGGCAGCACACATGCTATACTTTCGAAAGGAGGCGAAACAAATGAGCGATTATACGGTATTGGTTGTTGATGATGAAAAAGAAATTCGCGATGCGATCGAAATATATTTAAAAAATGAAGGAATTACAGTCATTAAAGCGGGAGACGGGATAGAGGCGATCGAAAAGCTTCATGAACAACCCGTTCATTTAATTATTTTAGATGTCATGATGCCAAGGATGGATGGAATATCCACCACGTTCAAGATCAGAGAAGAGAAAAACATTCCTATTATTATTTTAAGTGCCAAAACAGAGGACACGGACAAGATCCTCGGCTTGCAAATGGGGGCCGATGATTATGTCACAAAGCCATTTAATCCAATGGAATTAATTGCCCGGGTAAAATCACAGTTGAGAAGATATGTAGCGCTCGGCACATATGAAGGGATGAAAAAAACAATTGATTTAAATGGACTGACGCTTGACCAATCAGCTAAAGAAGTGACGGTTCACGGAGAGCCGGTCAAACTGACGCCAATTGAATACAAAATCGTTGAATTATTAATGGTTAATGCTGGCCGGGTGTTTTCAATTGATGAGATTTATGAACGTGTATGGAACGAGCCAGGTTATAATGCAGAAAATACAGTGGCTGTCCATATTCGAAAAATCCGAGGAAAGATAGAGATTGATCCAAAAAATCCGAGGTATTTAAAGGTGGTATGGGGAATTGGATACAAAATGGAAAAGTAGAGTGTTATTCGCCGGATGGCTGCTTTTGCTTGTCATCGGTCTGAGCAGTGTAGTGTCAGCTATAAATGATGGAAGCATGTATTTTAAGAAAGATTATTTTCACACTGAGGAGTTTGACAGTCACCTGAATCAATTTATCTCTGATTTAGAGACTTACGAATTAGGGGCTGTCTCGAAGGAAGAAGCCAAAAAATCGATAGTCGTCACTCCTGAGGAAATCAAGGAGTACCGTTATCGATATGGGAGTTTAGCTGAACAAATTGCCAATATAAAAAGCCAATACGAAATGGACATTCAGGAGGCGTCTGGTGCAAGCAGCAAAGAAGCCGAACAAGCATTAATAAAGACACGGGATCAAAAGATAACAGATGCTACGAAAAACTTCCAAGATGAAGATTATGTGCGACAAAAAGTCCAGGCAGAGAAAGAACAGGCCATTGATGAATATTACCGTTTATTGGAAACAGAACGCTCTAATCTGGACGACTATCAAGCATTTTTTAAATATTATTTCAAGAACACTTCGACAGGAAAGGTCTACACGAACGTCAACCTGGCGGATAGTTCAGTTAAAGAGGTATTCAACGACAAGGACATGCTGTTTGTCCGTAAATATGAAGGATCTAACCGACTCCATGTAGATCAAAGGGCAATCAGCTATGGAGAGAACGGAGAAGAGCTGTTTGTGGGAACAGAAGGAGCATTTGAAGGAAGGATCGCGGCTGTAAATCCTCCCTCTGAAACAAGTCTCGTTTATAGCGATTACAAAATGTTTCAGCGCGAGCAAAAGGCTTTTCTTATTTACACAGCTAGCGGGCTTATTCTTCTTATTGTTAGTTTATATATGAGCAGAAAACTTTCTGTTTTTCCGGCAGGAATGACAGAGAAGCTGCAGCCCTTTTATAACCGGCTGCCGATTGACGCTGTGATTGCAGCCGCTCTGTTGACGTTATTCATTGCGTTTTTGTCACTGGAGTGGAGCAGGTCGCTCATTTACTATGATTATACGTATACGTTCATACAGTATATCGTAAAACTGGCGCTCACCTCCTTTATCTTAGTGCTGCTTTCATTAATGCAGGGGAAAATGCTCTGGGAAAGGTGGAAGCAGGCGGAAGAGCCTCAGGAGGAATGGAATCACAGCTTGCTGGCGAAGACGGGCCGCCTTTTAACCAATGCTTTTGCGGTTCGTTCGGTTGGTATCCAGTTCTTTTTCTTGCTGGCGGTCTTTTTCTTCACGGGGTTTGGGGTGCCGATTGTTATACAGCACACAGTGTTATTGCCGTTTTATTGCGTTCTGTTTCTGCTTATATCCTTGCCGGCGCTGGTGTTATTGTTCAGAGGCATGGCTTATTTAAACAACATTATCCTTCATACAGGGAGACTGGCATCCGGTCATTTGGCGGCTGACCTGCCAGTCCGAGGAAAATCCGTCTTTGCCAAACTGGCAGAGAACATTAACCTGCTGAAGAAAGATGTGAGAGTGTCACAAAAAGAACAGGCAAAAAGTGAACGCTTAAAGACTGAACTGATTACTAACGTGAGCCATGATCTGCGAACACCGCTCACATCTATTATTAGCTACACAGAGCTATTAAAGACTGAAACGATTTCCGATGAAGAAAGGCTGGCGTACACAGAAATTATCGACCGCAAATCCAAGCGGTTGAAAGGATTGATTGATGACTTGTTTGAAGCATCCAAGATGGCGAGCGGCAATGCGGAACTGGTGAAAGAAAAAGCCGATCTCGTCCAGCTTCTTCAGCAGGCGCTTGCAGAATACAATGAAGCCATTGATGAATCAAGCCTACAGTTTCGAGTGACAAATCCTGACGAACCTGTTTTTGCCATGGTAGATGGGCAGAAGATTTGGCGGGTATTTGATAATTTGATCGGCAATATTTTAAAATATTCCCTGGAAAATACGCGGGTGTATATTTCCATTAAAACAGAGAATGAGCAGGCGGTTATCACCTTTAAAAACGTGACTAAATACGAGCTTGGTGACAATGTTGATGAAATGTTTGAGCGTTTTAAACGGGGAGATCAGTCACGCCACACAGAAGGCTCTGGACTCGGGCTGGCCATTGCTAAGTCGATCATCGACCTGCATGAAGGGACGCTTGATATTGAAGTTGATGGCGATCTTTTCAAAGTGACTGTTGCTCTGAATATAGTTTAACAAACGTTTAATTAGTATGACCGAAAACGCTTGTCTTTCAAGAGGCAAGGTTTGATAAGGATAGAATCATGAGCACTGCAGTCAAGGTGAGCAATGAAGAAAGTGAGTGTCTAGCAACAGCCTGGAAGCACCCAATGGGTGCTTCTTTAGGTTATCAAAATATTTCACCTTCAACTTGTGTTGTTCGATCTTCCCAATCGCGTGCTATTTTTAATCCATCGTCATTAGAAATTGATAACTGTCCATTTTTCTCAATAACTTCAGACGTCTGGTCATCATAAAATTTTAATTCTAAAGTGTACGTGTAATTAACCGTGCCGTCATCGTTTTCTTTTTCTTTTTTGAGCTTTATATCTGTTAATGCAATACTTTTGTTCGTTTTCTTAGCTATATCAGGTGCCAGGCTGAATGAGCGATTAGCCATCTGCCTATCAAACTCGTCCTTAGAAAAGCAGCTTTTCACTTCTTCGCCTATTTCCGGTCCAGTAGGGGCTTTGTCGGGGTCTTTAATGGTATATTGTTTTGTTTTATACTCTTTGACAAGCTCCATTACCTCTTCTTCGTTCACTGCTTCCTTACTGCAAGCAACGGTACCTGTGAGTATGACCATTCCAAACAACAAAAAACAAAATAGCTTTTTCATAGGCCCTTCCCCCTTTTTCCTTTACATAGCTAATTTACGGTTATATTTATCAATAGGTTTCAAATTTTTAACAACTTTTACCGCGCCCAGCAATTTCGCCCTGTTAATATTTGTCTATGCTCGGTTCGCCTTTTTGTACACGGTTGATATTAATGACTTTTGGGGCAGAAGAATGGGAATTATCAATTTTAGAAATGACGCACCATCTGCCTGGTTCTTCAGAGGTTAATGGCACGTCTATCTCATCACCCGTATTTGTTTTAATCGTTACTTTACCGTCATACTTGGCAAAATTGTCGTCTTTCTTAAAACGTAAAAAGCGGAAAATGTTAGTTGCAATGATAACAGATTCTATATCTTCCAAGGTTTTAATCACTAGATTTTCTTCGTTATGGCCGGACTTATTGCCAACACCAGCATCTTTATCGAGAGCGATATAAGGAGACTCGTTTGCCTTCCCTTTGTTTCCGAAGAAGATATGACCTATTCTTCCATTTTTTGTTTTATAGAAAGCGTGCATATCAAGATCGACGCCTTTCGTCCATTGCAACTTAATGGCTATATGGTTAATTTTATCGGCTTTTTTTAAAGAAATGGAGTCACCCGGTTTTTCGAGGGTGATTTTCGACAGCTGAATTACCGATGGAGCTTGGTCAACATTTATGTTCTCATTCTCAATAGCAGGGGCCGCTTCTTTTTGAGCCTGTTTCATACTAGCAGTTGGCTCAGTTTCCTCTGCTACTTCTAAGCCGAAATGCTGGCACAGCTGGGCAAGTCCTCCAGCGAACCCGCCTGTGTTGGCAGAAATTTTCCATCCGCCATTCCGGCGGTAAGCCTCTGCGACGACGAGCGAGTTCTCTACTGTGAATGGACCAAGGTCATAATGAATTAGTTCTGTGCCATTTTTTTTATTTAAGATTTTCATAGAGGCATGGTTCATTTGTGCAAATGTCTGTCCCTTCTGCTCCCCTTCAAAAATAGTTAATGTAAGGACCAGCTTCTGCACAATAGGCTCTATTGTATCCAATTTAATGGAAAATGATTCGGTCTTTTCGGAAGACTGGCTGTTTACTGAATGACAGACAGATTGGTTAGCGGAACTGGCATTGCCATAAAAGATCATATAAGGATCCCCTGGGCATTTCCCCGATTCATCAATCATGAAAATAGAAGCATCAATATCAAGTGAAGGATCTGCTTCCAAGCTGACTTGAATAATGATTTCGTCTAAACCCGGTTCATTTTTAGTGATATCTGCACGCGCGCCTTTAACGAGGTTCATTGTTATCTCCTCCTTTTGCTTTCCATGAGCATATCAAATATAACCTTTCCAAGGTACTCTTAATATTGGAGTTTGTTACATGGAATGAAAACAAAGTAAACTATTAAATTTTCAGAAAAAATCCTGCATAATGAAAGAGTTATTTGAAAAATGCAGAGGAGGCGGATTGTGTGAAACATATGTATACAGGTAAAACAAAAGATGTCTATGAATTGGAAGATGGAAATTATTTGTTGAAATTTAAGGACGATGTAACAGGCGAAAACGGTGTGTTTGATCCTGGTGCCAACACAGTCGGTTTGACAATGGAAGGGGCAGGCCGAGCGGGGCTCCGGTTAACGAAACACTTTTTTGAGATTTTAAAAGAAAAAGGCATTCCTACTCATTATATTGAGGCTGATATTGATGAAGCGACGATGACGGTTCAGCCGGCTACTGTATTTGGCAAGGGACTGGAAGTGATTTGCCGTTACCGGGCGGTCGGAAGTTTCTTGCGCCGTTACGGCATGTATGCGGAAGAAGGGCAACGGCTTGACGGGTTTGTAGAGGTGACATTGAAGGACGATGAACGCCAAGATCCGCCAATTTCCGAAGATGCGCTTGCAATGCTTGGTATCCTTTCGCATGAAGAATACAAAGAGCTGAAAGAACTCACAAGAAAGATTGCCGGCACGGTAAAAGAAGAGCTCGCTAAAAAAGAGATAGATTTGTATGATATTAAGTTTGAATTCGGCCGTGCAAAGGACGGGCAAGTACTATTAATTGATGAAATTTCCGGTGGAAATATGCGGGCATACAAACAAGGAGAATATATAGAGCCGCTTCGGCTTGAGAAAATGATGCTGGAGATGTAATTGCTGGCCTTTAAACTGGTATTAAATCATGATTCGGTACCTGTTTTGCTGAGAGGCAGTGCATGGCAAAGTCAGCCTGGTAGAAAAATAGAAGCAAAGAGGGACGCTTTTCCAATTAAAACTAATTGAAAATTAGCGAAATTGCTTATCTTTTGTAGTATGATAGTACGTGTAGTAAAATGGAAAAAGAAAGCCATTTGAAGCAGGAGTCCTTGTCTCTTGCTGACTTTGAGGGAGTGATTGATTTGGCTATTGTCCTCCAGAAAGGGCAGAGAATTGATTTAACAAAAGGCAATCCGGGACTTGAAAAAATTATGGTTGGTCTTGGATGGGATCCGGTACAGAGGAAATCTGGCGGATTGCTTGGCATGTTTGGCGGAGGTGGAGGTGCGAATTTTGACATTGATGCTTCGGTCATTATGCTGCAAGACGACAAGTTTGTAAGCAATGAAAATCTCATTTATTTTGGTAACTTAAAAAGCAACTGCGGCAGCATTGTACATACAGGAGATAATTTAACAGGCGACGGCGACGGCGACGATGAGCAAATTCTCATTGATTTAAAGAGTGTGCCTTCTCATATTAACAAGCTTGTGTTTGTTGTTAACATTTATGACTGTGTTTCTCGAAAGCAGGATTTTGGCATGGTCCAAAATGCATTTATTCGTGTAGTCAACTCGGCAAATCGAGAGGAACTGCTTAAATTTAATTTATCCGAGGACTACTCCGGTTCTACAAGTTTAACAGTAGCAGAGATTTACCGTCATGGCGCTGACTGGAAGTTTGCAGCCGTTGGTACCGGCACACGTGATACAGGGTTACGCGAAATGGTACGCCGTTACGCTTAATAAAAAATAGGAAAGAGGGTTTTTAATATGGCAATTTCATTGAGCAAAGGACAAAAGGTCGATTTAACAAAAGGCAATCCAGGATTGAAAAACATTACAGTTGGCCTTGGTTGGGATACGAACAAATATGATGGCGGTCATTCATTCGATTTGGATTCTTCTGTGTTCCTTTTAAATGGGGCAGGCAAGTGTGGAAGCGAACAGGACTTTATTTTTTACAATAATTTAGAAGGCGGCAATGGTTCAGTCGTCCATTCAGGAGATAACTTAACAGGTGAAGGCGATGGCGATGATGAACAAGTACAGATCAGCCTAGCTGATGTTCCTGCTGCTATTGAAAGAATTGCTTTTACTATTACTATTCACGAAGCAGAACAGCGCAACCAAAATTTTGGACAGGTGTCCAACAGCTATGTTCGTATTGTTAACAGTGAAAACAATGAAGAATTAATCCGTTATGACTTAGGCGAAGACTTCTCAATTGAGACAGCAGTAGTGGTAGGAGAGCTATACAGACATAATGGCGAGTGGAAGTTCAATGCTATCGGCAGCGGCTACCAAGGTGGACTGGCTTCACTCGTTAAAGATTATGGATTGCAAGCCTGATAAAATGTAACATCACTTTATCAATAAATGGGGAGGGATTTGAAGATGGGTATTACATTATCAAAAGGACAAAAGATTGATTTAACCAAAACAAACCCTGGCCTTGTAAAAGCAGTGATTGGTCTCGGATGGGATACAAATAAATATTCCGGCGGGCAAGAGTTTGACCTGGACGCATCCGCGTTTCTTGTTAATGCTAGCCATCGTTGCCAAAATGATCACGACTTTATTTTTTACAACAACCTCCAACATCCAAGCGGTGCGGTGATTCATACAGGCGATAACCGGACAGGTGAGGGGGAAGGAGATGACGAACAGCTGGTTGTGGACTTCTCAAAGATTCCAGATTATGTGGAGAGAATCGGCATTACGGTAACGATTCATGATGCAGACTTACGCAACCAAAACTTTGGACAAGTATCCAATGCATTTGTTCGTCTTGCTGATGAAGCAACTGGCCAAGAGCTTCTGCGCTTTGATCTGGGAGAGGATTTCTCGATTGAAACAGCGGTCGTTTTTTGTGAATTGTATAAACACGGAAATGACTGGAAATTCAGCGCGGTAGGCAGCGGCTTCTCTGGAGGATTAGCTGCACTTTGCCGAAACTACGGGTTAGAAGTTTAATTTTTAAAGCCAATAAAGGGCAGGAAAGCCTTTTATTGGTTTTTTTCAACAGGAGGAACGAATGGACATTATTCATGGTATTTTTAACACGTATGCTGCCTTCTTCGATTGGCATATGTGGGCGGAGGTATTAACTGACCCGGTTAGCTGGGGATTGATCGGCACACTTGTCATTTTAGAAGGACTACTTTCAGCGGATAACGCTCTTGTATTGGCCGTTATGGTAAAGCATCTGCCGCCTGACAAGCGAAAAAAAGCACTATTTTACGGTTTAATAGGGGCGTATGCTTTCCGCTTCATTGCCATCGGTATTGGTGTATACCTGATTAAATTGTGGTGGGTAAAAATTTTAGGAGCCGCTTATCTTGCCTGGTTGTCGATTAAATACTTTATCGATAAATCGAAAGGGGCAAGCGAAGAAGAAGATGCAGAAGGCGGATTGAAGACAGAAGGAATATTAATCCGGATGTTCGGCGCATTCTGGGGAACGGTCGTAGCGGTTGAAATCATGGATATTGCCTTTTCTGTGGACAGCGTGCTGGCGGCTTTCGGTGTCAGTGAGGAAATCTGGGTACTCTTAATTGGAGGAATGCTTGGTGTTCTAATGATGCGCGGTATTGCGGGCGTATTTTTGAAACTCATTGAGAGGGTACCGGAACTGGAGACAACAGCGTATATTTTGATTGCTATCATCGCTCTGAAAATGGGAGCAGGTGTGGCAGGATATGAAGTTTCGCATTATGCATTCTTTATTATTTTAATTATTACTTTCCTTGCGACTTTTGTGGTGCACCGCATCAATCAGCGCAAGCTGGCTGAACAGGAAGCAGCTGCAGGCAAGAAGAAGGAATAAGATAGAAAGGGGCATGTATCCTTCCCCTGATATATTTAAATAGACGTTTATTTACATTTTTAAAGAAGGAGACCACCTCCTTCTTTATTTATAAGAAGGTGTAAAGTTTGAAATACTTTAATCATTTGCCGGAACTGCAATTGGAAGGTTTTTTTCATCAAAAACCGAAAGTGATTAGTAAATACACAAATAGGAGAAAACTAGCCTGCAGTCTTGGCCCTTTACTCTACATGCCGGCAACGAGACCGGATATTGCCCAATTGATTATTTCCAATAAGTACAAAGAGCTTGTTGCTCTTGTCATCTGCCTGGAAGACGCAGTCGGGGATCTAGAGGTAGAGCAGGCAGAAGAACAGTTGATTTCTCATATGGAGGAAATAAATAGAGCAGTAGCAGCTGGACAGCTTACGGATGAAACAACTCCGCTCATTTTTACCCGGATTAGAAGTGCCCGGCAAATGCGCAGGTTGGCTGAACGACTTGGTCCCTCTTTAGAGCAGCTGGCGGGCTTTGTGTTCCCGAAATTTTCCTCAGAAAACGGCGAAAGCTTTCTCTCTGAATTACAGCGCATCAATGTTCAATCAGGAACCGTTGTGTATGGGATGCCGATATTGGAATCACCTGCAGTGCTTTATAAAGAAAAACGGATTGAGGAATTGTTGCGCATAAAAGAGCTGGTTGATTGTTATAAGGAACGAATTCTGAACATCCGTATTGGAGCCACCGATTTATGCGGGTTGTACGGATTAAGAAGAAACAGCCAAACGACGGTGTATGAAATTTCGCTTGTTAATGAACTGATTACCGACATTGTTAATTTGTTCAGTAGAGAACCGGACGGCTATGTTGTATCAGGGCCGGTCTGGGAGTATTTCTCCAACCATGAGCGGATTTTAAAGCCGCAGCTGCGCCAAACGCCTTTTGAAAAGCAATTTGGCTCGGAAGGACTGCGCTTAAGAAAAGAATTGATCAGCAAGAATTTTGATGGCTTAATTCAGGAAACGCTGCTTGACAAAGCCAATGGGCTCGTCGGAAAAACTATTATTCATCCGTCCCATCTTCTTCCTGTGCAGGCTATGCATGTCGTTTCCAAGGAAGAATATGTAGATGCTTTGAGTATCGTCCAGCAGGCAAATGGTCAGAAAGGTGTTTTCAAAAGTGAGTTTCAAAATAAAATGAATGAAATTAAGCCCCATTTAAAATGGGCTGAAAAAATATTAATGAAATCAGATATTTACGGGGTGTTCCATGAACATAGCACATTCATCGATTTATTATCCGAACCAGTATACACATAAAATCGGCGAGTCATTAGAAGTGAACGTACAAATAGATGCAAATCCATACAGACTTCCAGCAGACGCGTTATATGAAATGGCTGCACGAATCAACAAGAAGCGGTCTTTTCTGTTTGTTAGTAAAGTGCTCGGAAAGCATATTCCGCTTCATCCGTACATTCCATCCATTGCGTCAGCTTTACTTGCCACTCTTTACTATGAAAGTGAAACCGGCTGTCAATCAAGCGTTAAAGAAACGTTCATAGAGGCATTAAAGGGCAGGTCGGCGGAGCAGCTTGAAGCAGCCTACTCCCTTGTGAAAAATGTAAGCTATTCTCCGGAAGCGCCCCTTTTATTCATCGGCTTTGCGGAAACAGCAACAGCACTTGGCCACGGGGTGTTTGACTGTTTCAGCCAATCAACTTATATCCATTCCACCCGGGAAGTGCTGTGTAATAAAGAAGTTACTCTTTATTTTGAAGAAGAACATTCACATGCTACAGATCAGCGCTGCTATGCACCAGAAGAGAGCCTGAACAATGAAAGGACCATTTGTCTTGTAGATGATGAAATTACGACTGGCAAAACAGCCTTGAACATCATAGCGTCAATTCAAAAAAAATACCCGCGGAAACAGTATGCTGTCTTATCCCTTTTAGATTGGCGTACAAAAGAAGACCAGAAGCGCTTCAGGGACTTTGAGAAAGAGTGGGGAATTGAGATTAAAACCTATTCTTTACTGTCGGGTTCCATCCAGGTACAGGGCGCGCCCAGCAGGGAAGAGACATCGGACAGCCATGCTCAGCCAATCTGTAAAGAGCTGAAGTATAACCACATCCGTCTTCATAATTTTTTTCCTCCTGTGCCGCATATGGCTTATTCATCCGTTGACTCACTCAGCCAAAACAATGAGGCGCCATATTTAGCAATGACGGGGCGCTTCGGCCTTTCCTCTGAAAAGAAAGAAGTGATAGAAAACTATTGCTGTGATATCGGCCATTATTTACAGACACAGCGAAGAGGAGAGAAAACACTTTGTCTCGGCACGGGAGAGTTTATGTACCTCCCTATGAAGGTCGCTGCTTATATGGGGGAAGGAATTCTTTATCACTCAACGACGAGAAGCCCCATCTTTCCTCTTAACCAAGCCGGATATCCAGTGAAAAACCGGGTTGCATTTGAAAGTCCCGACGATCCCGCTATTATCAATTATGCTTATAACATTTTGGATGGGGATTATGAGGAAGTATTCATCTTTTTTGAAAGGCCGGTCGGGGAAGAAAGACGCCTTTCGCTTTTGCGCCAGTTCAGCAGCCTGCCGCACATTCACATCGTTGACTTTATTTGAGAGGAGCGTTTAGATGATAGAGAATGCCAGACAAACGGTTACCGGCAGCTATTCTGTGGAAGATGTGATTTTTTTGTTAAAAGACTTGTCTGAAGCAGCTTTAGAAAAGGATACCAAGGAAAGGGAATGGGCCATTCAGCAAGGGGTGCATTATTCTGAAATGCTGCCAGTAGAGTATCAGCCGTCAGAAGAATATTTACAGCTATTTCATGAATCCCTTGAGATTTATAAGCAAAAGGTAGCGACTGCTGCTGGCGTAGTTTCTGAGTTAATTATCGATGAAAAAGGCCGGGATATAGTGTTTGTTTCTCTCGCTAGAGCAGGTACGCCTATCGGCATTTTAATGAAACGATATGTAAAAGAAGCTTATGGGTGGACAGTGCCTCATTATAGTGTGTCTATTATTCGTGGGCGGGGAATTGATGAGAATGCTCTTTTATACTTACTGGAGCAGCACCCGGGCAAGCGCCTTGTATTTGTCGATGGCTGGACAGGAAAAGGAGCCATCTCCAAGGAGTTAACGCGTTCCGCACGCTTATTTAAAGAAAAGTATGGCGTTACACTGGATGATGAGCTCGCTGTGCTGGCTGATCCCGGCCATTGCTCTTCTTTGTTCGGTACGAGAGAGGATTTTCTTATTCCAAGCGCCTGTCTTAATTCTACTGTATCAGGGCTTGTCAGCCGGACGGTCTTAAATGATCATTGGATAAAGGCCGGTGACTTCCACGGGGCGAAAGTATATAGGGAGTTAGCAGATAAAGACTTGTCTAATTACTATATTGACATCATTGCGGGGGAGTTTGCGGCTGTTTTGCCGCTTGTTAAACAAGCAAAAGCAGACTTGCAAAAAGCAAATCGGACACCTACATGGGAAGGTCTCTGCTCCATTGAAGCGATTCAAAAAGAATTTGGCATCAAAGATATTAATCTGATTAAGCCAGGTGCAGGAGAAACGACCAGAGTTCTCCTCCGTCGTGTCCCTTGGAAAATACTGGTGAAAGACAAAGAGGATCTTCGGCTAAAACATATTTTTCAATTAGCAAAAGAAAGAAACGTCCCTGTGGAGGAATATAAACAAATGTCTTATACATGCTGTGGATTAATTAAGCCAATGGAGGAGAACAAGTGATTTTTGCGAGTGATTTAGATCGGACCCTGATTTACTCAAACAGGTTTTTTGACGCAACTAAGCCAGACATGCCTATCCGCAATGTTGAAATATATAAGGGCAAAGAAATTTCATTTATGACTGAAAAGGCGATCGACCTTTTGCGGGAGCTGTCAGAACAGATGATGTTTCTTCCGGTGACAACGCGAACCGTGGACCAATACAAGCGGATTTCGCTATTTCAGGAAGAAATCCGACCGAAATATGCAGTGACATGCAATGGCGGCGTGATTCTTGAAAATGGGCAAGTGGACCGTGATTGGCAGGGCTATATGGAAGCGAAAATTAATCAAAACTCTACGCCTTTAGAGGAAGTAAAAAAGAAAATTAGCCAAACGGCAGATTCCGTCTGGCTGGAATCTATCCGGGTAGTAGATCACTTTTTCATTTATTTAATTATTAAACCGGAGCTTGCTCCAGCAGAAGTGATGAATGAGTATGCGGAGTGGGCAGCTGAATGTGGCTGGATCTTTTCTCTTCAAGGAAGAAAAGTATATTTTATCCCTAGCTTTGTCAACAAATGGGATGCTGTTCAATACCTTTCTGAGAAAGAGGGAAAGAAACAAGTCTTTACGGCGGGAGATTCTTATCTGGATCTATGTTTAATTGAGAAATCCGGCTGCGGGTTGATTCCGCGCCATGGTGAGGCAGCAGCCAAGCACGGGCATTTAGGACTGACGAAGGCATCTGGCATTTTGGCGGCAGAAGAAATATTAGAGGCGGCGCTGGCAAAGAGGCTGGAAGCCGTTTCTAAATCCTATTAAGTATCGCTTGCATTCCTTTATTTTATTCACTGAAAGGAGGGATGGAGATGAAAAGAAAACCTATTACAATGCAGGTCGATTACACAAACTGGGCAAACGAATTAGCTAAACCGATTACTGATCGGTCTGACTACTATCAAACAGAAGAGGACGTGCAATATAGTCGGGTAGCAGCACGGATACTAGGTGCCGGCTTTGATGAAACCGAATATTTGCTTTCACTTTATTTACTTAGCCAGCAGCCTCACGTATGCGTTCTATCGGAAACACTCGATAAGACGATGCCCAATGACCGCTTTCAATCGATCCAAAAGATTTATCATGTGATTCAACATGAACCCGGCCTTTCTGTTAACCGGTTTGTCGCTTTCCTTGAAGGCGCTGAATTGCTGCCAAAGTATAAGAAAGACCCGGATTTTAACCGGCTTGTTCGTTCAGCACTGATCGATGTTTTCTCTCTCTTTCAAGCGAATCATGCTGGATCCTTTAGCCATCCAGAATTTAGACGAGTGTTTCTAGATATAGTGAAATGGATTTGGAATCATTTAGATCCATGGGTGAAAGAGACACCGATTGAACAAGACGTGCCACATGTGATTTGGTATGGTGACATGAGTAAGAGCCAAGTATATTTCTTATACTATTTAATTCTTTTGGGCATGGATGTTGTTATTCTACATCCTGAAGGAAAAGACGACTTTCGGGAAGTCGATCCAGAGAACAAGTGGACGGTACGGGCAGACTATCCTTCTACAATGAAAATGCAGCCTTTTCCTGAGGAAGAGCCGAAGCGCCAGGGAACGGTCGCTTATCGTGCTTCAAAGGAAATTGAACAAGTACTGAACCATGAGGGATCAGCTTTCTATAAACCGTGGCAATTTCGCAACCACCTTCCGGTATCTGTTATCTTGAAGACCACATACGATGAGGTTTTCTTGCTGGCAAAAGAAAAAGCATTTATCCGACCAGGCTTCTCGGCTGATGCAGAAGAAGTGAAAATCCCTAACTTATTTGCCAAAATTTCCGGCGTATCTAAGAACAGAAAAGAATATTGGGAAAATATGAGCAGGCTGACAAGCTGTTCAAATGCTTTAACCATTAGGAACTTTCCTTATAAGCAGGAAGGAAAAGCGAATAATCAGTTTCACTATCGCCATGCATTGAATAAAGAGGGCCTGCTCGATCCTAAAAAAATGATCGAAAGCAATTGGTGGCAATACGGTCAGCTACATGATGGCTTGCAAATGGGAATCGCTGCTGCTATTTCTCGGATGTGTGCCCATCCAAAACTTAAGCCGTTTTCAGGAGAGGCGGAAGAGGATGTTCAGCTTTATTTGTTTACACAATCAATCACTATTCCGCAAGAGATCCTAAATTTGCTGCAAACATTTGACTATTCGCAGGACATACCAAAAATCATTTTGTACAACAACGAAAAAAATGGTGATCTATCGCGGGCAGATGCAGCTTTACTCTTGATGCTCAGTGAGTTCGGGCTGGACATTATTTTGTATAATCCACCCGGTCACAATGATTTGGAAAGGTTTATTGATAAACAGTATTTTGATCATCATTTGCTTGAAGACATGGTATTTGACTTGCCATTTAATAACGGGAAAAAAGATCATTCCATTTTTAGCCGGATTTTAAAACAAATTTTTTAGTGGAAGGGGAGGAAAACCATGCCAGAAATCACAAAAAATGAAATTGAATTATTGGCAGAAAATGAAAATAAAGCCGAGGAGATGCGTCTGCAGCTTCGCAATGAACCGGAAGTGCAAAATCTTGTCCGGACGATTGATCCAAGAAACCAAACGGCTCTATTGGAATTTGGAAAAGAACCAGCTGAGGAAATTTCAGCTTTTTCAGACCGGATTTTGGCTTCCATGCGTTCCTCCAGTGTGACCGATTCTGGTGCATTATTGAAACAGCTCGGAAAAACGATGGACAAGTTTGATAAAAACGATTTTGAAGAGCCAAAAGGTTTTTTAGGCAAGCTGTTTAACCGCGGAGAAAAAATGATTGAAAAAATCTTCGGTAAATATCAGACACTCGGCAAAGAAATTGAAAAAATTCACATTGAGATTTCTAAATACAAAGATGAAATGATCCGCTCTACTAACAACATGGATCAAATGTATGAACAGAACTATCAATATTACATGGCATTGGAAAAGTATGTAGTTGCGGGACAAATGAAGATTGAGGAACTGAAAAAGATGGTTCCTGGGCTTGAACAGCGAGTATCCAGCGGCGACCAGCTGGCACAGATGGAGCTCAGCACGTTAAATAATGCTATTCAGGCGCTTGAAGAGCGTGTCTATGATTTAGAGATGGCAAGAATGGTTGCCTTACAAACAGCTCCACAAATCCGCCTTTTGCAACGAGGAAACACCAAGCTGATCGGTAAGATTAACTCGGCATTCATCACCACCATCCCGATCTTTAAAAATGGCATTATCCAAGCAGTGGCTGCCAAGCGACAGAAGCTGGTTGCCGATTCAATGAGTGAGCTGGACAAACGGACGAATGAAATGCTGCTGCGCAATTCCCAAAACATTGCTAACCAAAGTGCAGACATTGCCCGGCTTGCCGGCGGCCCAAGCATCAAAATTGAAACGATTGAGGAAAGCTGGAATACGATTGTCAAAGGGCTGGATGAAACAATAGCCATTGAAGAAGAAAATAAACGAGCCAGAGAAGACGGCATGAAGCGAATTGCCCAACTGCAGGAAAGCAAGAAAAATTACGGGAGATAGAGGTGAACGTAGATGATTGAATTAAAGAAAAAAGGGCAGTCCATTAATCTGTCTAAAAAAGGCAGTGACATTGGGGAAGTCTTAGTTAATTTAAATTGGAATCAAAGCTCAAAAGCAGCTAAAGGCGGTGGGTTTTTATCATCCCTGTTTGGCGGAGGTACAAAAAACTTTGATTTAGACCTTGGCTGTTTGTTTGAATTAAATTCAGGGGAGAAAGGGTGCGTCCAGGCACTGGGAAATGCCTTTGGCTCATTAAATAATCGGCCTTATATCCAGCTTGATCACGATGATAGGACAGGGGCTTCTGCCGGAGGAGAAAACCTACGAATCAATGGTTCCCGCCTCGCTGACATTAATCGAGTACTCGTATATGCCTTCATTTATGAAGGGGCAGCTAACTGGTCAGAGGCAGATGGAGTCGTTAGGTTAACCTACTCTCATGGAGAGGAAATTGTTGTAAAGCTTGATGAGCATCGCAACGGTCAGATTATGTGTGCGATCGCCATGATTGAAAATGTCCAAAATGAAACGTTTAGCGTTAAAAGGCTAGTTGAATATTTCCCGGGACACAAGCAAATGGATCGGGCTTATAATTGGGGAATGAACTGGGTAGCCGGTTCAAAATAAGAAAAGAAGGGTCAGAATTGACCCTTCTTTTCTTATTTTTTAGAGATAGCGATTTGTTATGCAGTTATCCTTGTTAAAGGACCGTATTAATTTTTTGCAGGTTGATTAGAGTGAAAAGCGAAGCGGCTAGAGGGCAAACCAACATTCACTATGAGCAGGGTCATGCGTTTAAGAGGAAGTATCCGGTTCAGTATGAACGATCGCATATTGAACATTGTATTTTTCTAGCAGAATTTCTTCGATTTGTTCAGTAATTAAATGGCTGTCAACTACATTGAGTTGTGGATTGACTGTAACGGTTACATCGACAAGAGTAGAATTGCCATGCATCCTGGCCTTTACGCTGCGTACCTGCTGTACACCAGAAACGAGGGCAATCGTGTCCCGTATCTCCTCCACAAGTGCTTGGTCGAAGCCATCGGTTAACGCATGTGTCGATTGTTTAAAAATCTCCCATGCTGTTTTTATAATTAAAAGCCCGACAATAAAAGCTGTAAATGTATCAAGCCAGTTTAATCCAAATTTGGTTCCAGCGATACCGACGAAGGCGCCTATACTTACTAGTGCATCCGAGCGATTGTCTTGAGCGGCTGCCATAATAGATTGGCTGCTAATTTTTTTTGCCAAACGAAGATTGTAACGATAAACGGCATACATGATGCCTGCGCTAAACAGGGCAGTCCATGCAGTCAACATGTCAGGTGATTTCTCCTCGACCAGAAAGAAAGAGCGACCTGCTTCAAGCAGAACCTGAAAACCAACACTGATCATAATAAAAGCAGCAATGAGCGAAGCGATGGTTTCAGCGCGAAAATGCCCATACTGATGATCGGCATCAGGCGGCTTACGGGCAATTTTCAAACCGATTAAAATAGCAATAGAAGCGATGACATCCGTAGTATTATTTAAACCATCCGCTTGCAAAGCTTTTGAATGGCCGATATATCCAACAGAAAGTTTTAGGATAGAAAGGAAAATGTAAGCAATAATACTGAGCCAGGCACCTTTCTCTCCTTGTTTTAAATCCTTGTAAGTATCCATTTTAAGCCTCCGCAAACTTACTTGTCTCTTGTAATATAAGCATAACAGGTAGAATTTGAGTGAGTCTAGAGCAACAGGATTGCAGCAGGTGAACTTTCGTGCCTCGGCTAAATAGTATTGAAAGTAGTGAAAAAGAATATAGGCTAAATAGTTATATTTTAAATTGAAGCAGGAGAAAAATTATGATACAATTTGTGTAAACGGTTACACATAGAAAGGACGAAAAAAATGGCTACGATAAGAGATGTTGCCTCGGAAGCAGGGGTTTCAGTAGCAACCGTGTCCCGTGTGCTAAACGGCAAAGGGTATGTGCATGAGGATACCTTAAAAAAAGTTCAGCAAGCGATAAAAAAGTTAAATTACAGCCCGAATGAAGTAGCCAGGTCACTTTTCAAGAGAAAATCAAAGCTTGTCGGCCTCCTTCTCCCTGATATTACGAATCCTTTTTTCCCAGAACTGGCAAGAGGAGTGGAGGATGAGCTGCAAAAGCAGGGATTTCGCCTCTTATTTGGCAACAGTGATGAAAATCCGGAAAAAGAGCAGGCCTATATAGATACATTTTTGCAAAATCAGGTAGTTGGCATGATTTCCGCCACGCAGACATCCGGTTTGCACAAGGATGAGCCGCACGTCATTCCAACTGTATTGCTTGACCGGACACACGGGGGAAATTATACGGTATATGCAGATGGCAGGGAAGGCGGCAGAATTGCTGCTCGTGAGTTGATCAGCCGTGGCAGCCATAACATTACCCTATTAAAAGGACCAGGGAACATTTCCCCGGTGCAGGACCGTTTCCTTGGCGCTGTTGAGGTGCTGGCAGGTGCAAATGTAGATTTTCATGTGATACAGATGGCCTCCTTAACATATGAAGAAGCAGAGCAGAGAGCAAAGGAGCTTTTTAGCCATTATCCTGGAACGGATGGAATTCTTGCAAGCAATGATATGACGGCTGCGGCCGTGCTTCATGAAGCTTTACGAATTGGCAAGTCGATTCCGGATGAGGTCCAAATTATTGGTTTTGATGATATTCCAATGAGCAGACTGCTTTTCCCCGCCTTATCAACAATACGACAACCGGTATATGAAATGGGAAAACAAGCAGCCCAACTTTTGTTAAAGTTAATCAAAAAAGAGCAGGTGACCGAGCAGAACATTCAACTGCCAGTTACATTTGTAGAAAGAAATACAACGAGGAAGGTGAAGAGGGATGGTTAAAGTTGCAGTAATTGGCAGTTCATCCATGGATTTAGTCGTTACATCGGCCAAACGGCCAGAAGCAGGAGAAACGGTACTTGGAGAGTCATTTAAGACCGTTCCTGGTGGCAAAGGGGCAAATCAGGCGGTAGCTGCCGCCCGGCTTGGCGCAGAAGTATATATGGTCGGCTGTGTCGGAAATGATCATTATGGAAAGGAAATACTTAAAAACTTTGCTGATAATCAGGTGCGAATCAACTATGTGGAACCGGTTACCGAAATGGAAAGCGGAACAGCCCACATTATTTTAGCAGAAGGAGACAACAGCATTGTTGTCGTAAAAGGAGCGAACGATGCTGTGACACCCGCCTATGTAAAACATGCCAAGCGGGCTATTGAGCAGGCAGATATTGTTTTAATCCAGCAGGAGATTCCCGAAGAAACGGTAGAATATGTAGCGGATTTATGTCATGAGCTTGGTGTGCCGCTGCTGTTGAACCCAGCCCCAGCCCGTCCGATCAGTGAAAATGTAATCGAGAAAGCGGCCTACATTACCCCGAATGAACATGAAGCAGCATTATTATTTGCGGGGATCAGTGCGGGAGAAGCATTAACAAAATATCCCGAAAAATTATTTATTACGGAGGGGAAGCGGGGCGTCCGTTATTTTAATGGCAAAAGTGAAGTGCTCATTCCTTCTTATGCTGTAGAAGTAGTTGATACGACAGGTGCAGGGGATACTTTCAATGCCGCGCTAGCCGTAGCTTTAGCAGAAGGAAAAACAATCGAAGAAAGCCTTCGTTTTGCTAATCGGGCGGCTTCATTATCCGTCATGAAGTTTGGCGCGCAAGGCGGCATGCCATTGAGAAAAGAAGTGGAGGATAAAATGGAATGAAAAAGCAAGGCATCTTAAACAGCCATATTGCTAAAGTGCTTGCTGATTTGGGCCATACCGATTTTATTGTAATAGCTGACGCTGGTCTTCCTGTTCCAGATAATATTCCGAAAATCGATTTGGCTTTAACCGTTGGTGTGCCGAGCTTTGAGCAGACGCTGGCAGCTGTTGCCGCAGATATGGTAGTGGAGAAAGTAACAATGGCTGAAGAAGTAAAGACAGCAAACGGACCAATTTTTGATTATATGAAGGAAACCTTTTCAGATACAGCTATGGAATGGGTTACACATGAGGCGTTCAAGACATTAACAAAGCAGGCAAAAGCAGTCATTCGAACAGGAGAAGCTTCCCCATACGCGAACTGCATTTTACATGCCGGAGTATTCTTCTAGAAAGAGGTGAATGTCATGCAAATTGAAATGAGAAATATCCATAAAAGATTTGGCGCGAATCAGGTGCTTACCGGCGTGGACTTTGAGCTGCTTCCCGGTGAAGTCCATGCGCTTATGGGAGAAAACGGGGCAGGAAAATCAACGCTAATGAATATCCTGACAGGCCTTCATCAGCAGAACGAAGGAACGATTACCATTAACGGGCAAGACCGTTCTTTCTCCAGCCCGAAAGAAGCAGAAGAAGGCGGCATTGCTTTTATTCATCAGGAGTTAAATATTTGGCCGGATATGTCCGTATTGGAAAATCTCTTTATTGGTCGCGAACGGAAAAATGCTTTCGGTTTGCTGAAAATGAAAGAAATGAAAGAGATGGCAAGCGCACAGTTTGAGAAGCTGGCGGTTACTATTCCTCTCGAAAAGGAAGCAGGACTTTGCTCAGTCGGACAGCAACAAATGATTGAAATTGCCAAGGCACTCATGACAAATGCGGAAGTTATTATTATGGATGAACCGACGGCTGCTCTAACAGAAAGGGAGATTTCCAAGTTGTTCGACGTTATCCGCGCACTGAGCAAGCAAGGTGTTTCCATCGTTTACATTTCTCACCGCATGGAAGAAATTTTTACGATCTGTGACCGAATTACCGTGATGCGTGACGGCAAAACAGTTGACACCAAGATGATAAAGGAAACTAACTTTGACGAGGTTGTTAAAAAAATGGTAGGCCGTGAACTCGAAGACCGCTTTCCTGCACGAAAGCCTTCTCCTGGTGAAACAGTATTAGAAGTAAAAGGCTTTACGAGAAAAGGGGCATTTGAGAATATCAGTTTCTCTGTGAAAGCAGGGGAGATTATTGGTGTTTCCGGCTTGATGGGCGCCGGACGAACAGAAGTGATGCGGGCAATTTTTGGGTTAGATCAAATAGACAGAGGCGAGCTATATATAAAGGGGCAAAAAGCGGTTATTCACTCGCCAAATGAAGCCGTTAGGAAAGGAATCGGCTTTATTACCGAGGACCGGAAAGACGAGGGACTCATTCTTGATTTCCCTATCCGTGAGAACATTTCCCTGCCAAGTGTTAAGAGCTTTGCTCCAAAAGGAATCATCGACCGGAAAAATGAACGGGAATTTGTAGAGATGTTGATTAAACGATTAACCATCAAAACGGAGTCGGCAGAAACAAGTGCTAAAAATCTATCGGGTGGTAACCAGCAAAAAGTGGTGCTCGCTAAATGGATTGGCATTGGCCCAAAAGTGTTGATTTTAGACGAACCGACAAGAGGTGTGGATGTTGGTGCCAAGCGGGAGATTTATTCGCTGATGAATGAACTGACTGACCGGGGCGTAGCCATTGTTATGGTGTCTTCTGAATTGCCTGAAGTACTTGGGATGAGCGACCGTATTCTTGTTTTCCATGAAGGAAAAATTAGCGGGGAATTAACGAAAGAAGAAGCGACGCAGGAGAAAATCATGACGTTCGCTGCAGGAGGGCAGTAATGATGAATAAAACAGGTGTAAAACCACTGAACGATCTGACACAGAAGCTTGGACCGCTGCTTGGATTAATTATTTTAATTTTGATCGTTTCTATTTTAAATCCCAGCTTCTTGGCGCCTTTAAATATTTTGAATTTGCTTCGGCAAGTGGCGATCAATGCGCTGATTGCCTATGGCATGACGTTTGTTATTTTAACAGGCGGAATCGATTTATCGGTCGGTTCTATCTTGGCGCTGTCTAGTGCGCTAATGGCTGGCATGATTGTTTCAGGCATCGATCCGATACTTGCCATTTTCATTGGCTGTCTGCTTGGCGCAATTATGGGAGCAATTAATGGCCTCTTAATTACAAAAGGAAAAATGGCGCCTTTTATCGCTACACTGGCAACCATGACGATCTATCGGGGGTTAACGCTCGTCTATACTGACGGAAACCCGATCACCGGTCTTGGAGACAATTACTTATTCCAATTGTTTGGCCGCGGTTATTTTCTAGGTATTCCTGTACCAGCTGTTACGATGTTGCTTTCCTTTGTGATCCTATGGGTAATTTTGCACAAAACTCCGTTTGGCCGTCAGACTTATGCGATTGGCGGCAATGAAAAAGCTGCCTGGATTTCAGGTATTAAAGTATCAAGAGTGAAAATTATGATTTACTCCTTAGCAGGTCTGCTCGCTGCATTGGCCGGTGCTATCCTAACCTCACGGCTTAATTCGGCCCAGCCGACAGCGGGAACTTCTTATGAACTAGACGCCATTGCCGCTGTTGTGCTTGGCGGAACGAGCCTTTCAGGCGGCCGAGGTCTTATCATCGGCACGCTCATCGGCGCTTTAATCATTGGCACATTGAACAACGGTCTCAATTTGTTGGGTGTCTCTTCCTTCTTCCAAATGGTCGTTAAAGGAATTGTCATCGTGATTGCTGTATTAATTGACCGTAAAAAAGCAGCGTAGGAGGGGATTGGCTTGAAAAAATTATGGATCATTTTGCTGTCATTTTCGTTATTTATGCTCGGAGGCTGCTCGCTTGAACCACCTCAGTGGGCCAAGCCGGCGAAAAAAGACAAGCTTGAAGATATAAAAATTGGTTTATCTGTATCGACGTTAAACAATCCGTTCTTCGTTTCTTTAAAAGACGGAGTGGTCAAAGAAGCGAAGAAGAACCATATGGAAACAATCATTGTAGATGCACAGAACGATTCCGCAAAACAAGTGAATGATGTGGAAGATTTAATTCAGCAAGGTGTTGATGTGTTGCTCATCAATCCGACTGATTCATCCGCTATTTCTACAGCGGTGCAATCAGCGAACGCCATCGGTATTCCAGTGATCACGCTTGATCGTTCGGCTGACAAAGGAGACACCGTGACCCTTGTCGCTTCAGACAACGTAAAAGGCGGACAGATGGCCGGGGATTTTATCGTTGAGAAGCTTGGAGAAGGAGCGAAGGTAGCTGAGCTCGAAGGAGTTCCAGGAGCATCCGCTACACGTGAGCGAGGAAAAGGCTTCCATTTAACAGCAGATAAAAAGCTAAAAGTTGTTGCCAAGCAATCAGCCGATTTTGACCGGACCAAAGGATTGAATGTCATGGAAAACATTTTGCAGGGTCATCCAGATATTCAGGCAGTTTTTGCCCATAACGATGAAATGGCACTTGGAGCGATTGAAGCCATTGCAAGCTCCGGCAAGGACATTCTTGTTATTGGGTTTGACGGCAATGACGATGCTATTAAATCTGTAAAGGCTGGTCAGCTAGCAGGGACAGTTGCACAGCAGCCGGAACTCATCGGCCAGCTCGCTGTGCAGGCGGCCGGAGATACAATGAAAGGGAAGAAAGTAGAAAAAACCATGCCAGCTCCATTGAAAATGGTAACGAAGTAAATAAAAAAGGCCGGCAGAGAAGAAAAAGCTCTCTGCCGGCCTTTTTTGTGAATGGTATTATTGCTGCTCCCGCAAGGCTGTAATAGCTTTATGTTCCTCCTCTTTTTTTACATAAATATCATATTGAGTGTTATCGCTAAAACTTCTGTGTCCGAAGTTAATCGGAGTTTTAGTTTTATAGGAAACGCCATTACTCTTCAGCTTCCCGACTACCATATAATAGCTTTCATGGCCATGTACAGTCCGCACCAGTTTCCATTTTCGATTGGAATTCATTGAAAAAATCATCCCTATAGCAAATAGGACCACCAAAATAATGAGAGAAATAGTCAATTTCAACCCTCCTCCGTTTTCTCTTTAAAAGTTTATTAGTGCTAAGGCGCTTATATGGCTGCGGCAAGAGGTGAAAGCTATGCTAATTTGTATGAAGCAAATGATGAAGCAGTCGCTCTTTATCATCGAAAAATTGTTTCATCATAACATAATGGCTCGTTTCTTCGAGTGGTTTCTCACATAGCCCGTCTTCAGTCACCTCTAGTATTTTAGAATCAGGATACGCCATCAACAACGGGGAATGCGTAGCAATAATAAATTGAGAGTTTGCCATCATTAAGTCATGCATCCTCGAAAGCATGGAAAGCTGCCTTAATGGTGAAAGAGCTGCCTCAGGCTCATCCAAAATATAAAGGCCATTTCCTCTGAAGCGATGATTAAATACCGCAAAAAAAGATTCACCATGTGATTGCCGATGAAGCGATTTCCCCCCAAAAGAATCAATGATTCGGCCTCCGCCTGGCTCGCTATCCAACTCTTCAATGTTTGTTGCCACATTATAAAAAGTTTCCGCTCTTAAGAAGAAGCCGTCTTTGGGACGTTTTATACCTTTGATAAGCTTTATATAGTTCCCAAGTTCAGAGTGGGAATCATGGGTGGAGAAGTTAAAGTTAAACGTACCTCCTTCCGGATTAAAACCAGAAGCAACCGCTATTGCTTCTAGCAAAGTAGATTTGCCCATTCCATTTTCTCCAATAATGTAAGTAACCCGGGGATGAAATTCAATTCCTGCTGATTGGATAAAAGGCAGATGAAAAGGATATTCATCGAAAGAAGGGATACTCTCCGTCTTAAATTGAACTTTTTTTATGAACGGACTATCCAATTGACTGATCATTTAAATCCTCCGTCCTATCTGTTTTCCATTAGTGTAACAAAAAAATTTAAGACACCCATTTATTTAATAAATAATAAAATAAATCAGGCAGCTGCTAAATGCTTTAATAAGAATTGGGATTGAGAATAAAAGTTTGCCTAGGGAAAAATAAGCTAGATAATATTTCACTTTCACCATATTATAGAATATAACGGCTTGTCAGAAAGGAAAGATTCGGATGGTAATGGACTGGTTCATCAATTTGAATCCGGCTGTTCAAGCATTGCTTGGCGGTTTATTAACATGGGGATTAACGATGTTAGGGGCATCCATTGTTTTTTTCTTTCGCCACATTAATCAAAATGTAATGAATACGATGCTTGGTTTTGCTGCTGGTGTCATGATTGCTGCTTCTTTCTGGTCTCTTTTAGCTCCTTCCATCGTATTCAGTGAACAAAACGGGCAGATCCCGTGGCTTCCGCCTGCAATTGGCTTTCTGCTTGGCGGCCTTTTTATCAGGCTGCTAGACTTTGTTGTTCCTCACCTGGATTCTGGTTTGTCAGAAAATGAAGCAGAAGGACCGAAGACTGGTTTGCCTAAATCAATGCTGCTCTTCCTTGCCATTACGCTCCATAATATTCCTGAAGGGCTGGCTATTGGTGTGGCATTTGGGGCCGCAGCCATTGGTCTCGGAGAAGCCTCTGTAATAGGGGCTCTCGGGCTCGCTATCGGCATTGGCATCCAAAATATGCCGGAAGGCGCTGCGCTCTCCGTTCCATTAAGGGGAGAAGGGATGTCGCGACTGCGGGCATTTAATTATGGCCAGTTGTCTGCCATTGTAGAGCCGGTTGCTGCTGTAATTGGAGCCGCTGCTGTGCTCGCTGTACAGCCCATTATGCCTTATGCCCTTGCATTTGCAGCGGGTGCCATGATCTTTGTTGTTGTCGAACAGTTGATTCCGCAATCACAATCAGCCGGCAGCAAAGATTGGGCAACGCTGGGCTTAATGGCAGGGTTTACGGTCATGATGATATTGGATGTGGCTCTCGGTTAATATAAAGCCCCGTTACCAGCAAAAGGTACGGGGCTTTTATGGCTTAAACAACAATTTCGGTAGATTCCCTCTTTTTGTCTTCAAGCTTTACATATAGCTCGTGTACAGGAGGTTCTTCAGAAATTTTTACATGAATCATGAATTGATTTGGATCCAGGCGGCAGTGATGCTCCTTGGCCCACTGTTTTATTTCATTAAGAGATTTCCATAATGTGTGAGTGTATCCATTGTGCTTCATATAAATATAGCTTTGGGGAGGAATATTAAAACTAATCATGCCTGCGGGCACAATATCAACGTTGTTTACTTCCAGGGCAACACAGTGTGTCACTAGGCTTCCTTGTTTTTGGCGACAAATCTCCATTAATTCACCGTTTGTTTGATCTAAAATATCACTAGCAAATTGCTTGAACTGTTTCCAAAGTATTGCTTTCTCCGTTTCTAGGTCAGTAGTCTGACATGTTTTTTGCAAGCCAATTACTTTGATCTCCTCAATTTCGACAACTTTCGGGATCATTCGGACACCTCCGCTTAAAATAATTGCTTGTTCTTTTATTTTACAATAAAATTCCGGAGAATAATTACAATAAATTGAAAATTATAAAAAATGATTTGTTCATTAGAAAAGCCGGTTTTTACGCCGGCTTTTTAAACGTATAGAGTTGCAGGGAATAAATAAATTACTGATCAGATAGAAATTTTACTGATCATAGCCGATCATTTACGAGCCGCAGAGTCTTGCTTGCAGGCTAACTGTTTACTCTTTATGGGAGGGCTCATTTACTTTTACAAGCTGCTTGCCGATATTTTCGCCTGTAAATAAACCGAAAAATGCTTGCGGAATATTTTCAAATCCTTCTGTAATGGTTTCTTCATAAGTAAGTTTGCCTTCTTGAAGCCACTTGGATAGGTGTTGAAAGCCTTCCGGATAGCGTTCACGATAATCCCCAACAGTAAAGCCTTTAATCAAGGCGCTGGACTTAATTAAGTAATGCTGAATGCGAGGGCCGTGATCCTCTCTTTTATTATAGGAAGAGATGGCTCCGCATTGGATGATCCGGGCGAATTTGTTCAGGAGCGGATATACGGCGTCAGAGATGTCACCGCCGACATTATCGAAATACACATCCACACCATCTGGACAGGCTTCCATAAGTGCCGTATTCACATCCTCTGTTTGATAATTAATAACGGCATCAGCCCCTAGCTGTCTCAACAATTGAACTTTTTCATCGGAGCCCGCAATCCCTACCACCCTGGCGCCGACAATAGTAGCGATTTGGACAACAGTAGAACCGACAGCACCCGCTGCACCAGAAACAACCACTGTTTCTCCTTCTTGTGGCCGGCCAATATCCATTAACCCAAAATAGGCAGTAAGGCCGGTCATGCCGAGAATATGCAGAGAAGTTGTTATCGGTCCAAGTGCTGGATCTATTTTACGAACAGATTCAGCGGGAATGGTTGTGTATTCTCTCCATGGGAGGGAACCAGTTACAATGTCTCCTTCCTGCAGCTGGTCAGATTGAGACTCTATTACTTCAGCTATTGCTCCTCCCTCGATAGGCTGGTTTAACTGAAAGGGCTCTACATAAGATTTTCCTTCATTCATCCGACCGCGCATATACGGATCGACTGATACATATAGTAGCCGGACGAGTGCTTCTCCCTCTGATAATTCCGGAACAGAGGTTTCCTGAACAGACAAGTGTTCGGTTGTTGGTTCGCCATCGGGGCGTTTTAAAAAAAGTATTTCACGGTTTTTCATCAATGTCATTTCCCCCTCTTTTCTTTTCCCTTATCCTACCCGTTTGTTCTTGAAACAAACGTACAGGTTTCTCATAAAAATCACTGAAAGCCACAGGGTCTTTCTTTACTTAGGTATGTTTGTTTTTATGTATAATAAAAAGGAGAGCTTTTCAATGAATGTATTGCTAAAAAAGGCATACATTTCAGTGAAAGGACCACTTTTCTTGTTTGTAAAAAAGGAGGTGCCGATGATGGCATTGGCATATTTTAATGGAAAAATTGTCGGCGTAGACGATCCGGTAATTCCGATTGATGAACGAGGCCATCAATTTGGCGACGGGGTATATGAAGTTATTCGTTTCTATCAAGGCAAACCGTTTATGATGAAAGAACATCTTGACCGCCTATATATGAGTGCTAAGGCCATTAAGCTGGAGATTGGAAAAGAACCAGATGAGCTGGAAGCACTGATCCTGCAATTAGTAGAAAAAAGCGGCTTGGCTCAAGCGGATCTTTATATACAGGCAACGAGGGGGATAGCGCCCAGAAATCATTTGTTTCCAAAGTGTCCAGCCTCTATTTCGATGACGGTGAAGCCGGCTCGAGAGCTATCGGAGAGCATGCGCAGAGAAGGAGTTAAAGTAGCGGTGCTGCCTGACGAGCGCTGGCAAAATTGCTATATTAAATCATTAAATTTATTGCCAAATATTTTAGCGAAGCAGGAGGCTTTTGAGCAGGGCTGCTTTGAAGCAGTACTCGTGCGGGATGGCCGGATTACAGAAGGATCGAGTACAAACGTATTTATTGTAAAAGACGGAAAGATACAAACAACCCCTCTTTCCAACCGGATTTTGGCTGGGATTACTCGCCTCGCGGTTAAAGAAGCGGCGGAGGAATTAAGAGTTCCGTTTGTGGAAAAAGATTTTACACCTGAAGAGCTTTATCAGGCGGACGAAGTCTTTTTAACGAGTACGACGTCAGAAGTTCTTGCCGTGACTGTTGCTGATGGACGTGAGATCGGGAATGGACGGCCGGGTTCTATTACTGGTCGGCTACACGAATGCTTTCAACAAAAAACGAAATAAAGTTTCATAAAAACCCAGGCCTTTCTGCTGCTTTATGCAGGGAGGCCTGGGTTTTTATTAAGACAAGAGATGGAAACCTTCTTCATCTAAGTATTGAATGGCTTCTCCGTAAGAGTTAAAGGTGCCGTCTAAATTCAAACCGGCATACACATTCCACATATCTTCTTCCTCCACTAGAAGAAGAGTCTGGCCGTCTCTATTAACCCATGTTTCTTCATAGGCATCTCCTGCGACGGCTTCTTCTTCAACTGTTCTTGGAGAAAGGGATTGAATGGATTCATGGATAATCTGCTTTAATTCCTCAGCAGAAAATTCACGGATATTTACCATCCCTTTGGCATCTGTGGGATAACCAGCCAATTCTCCCGCATATACAAAACCATTTCCATTCGGGTGAAGATGGTAGACGATGTTCTTTTTTTCTGACACACTGTCGGCAAATTGAAAATTGACCCTGCCGAGAGAGACATTTTTCCGTTGAAGTTGAGGAAAAGATTCAATAATCGACAATTTTTCATTGAAATTCAGCATAGTGCCTCCAAAGTTTAAAGGTAGAATAAGCCTTCATTATAACATACCCAAAACGCCGCTATTTCTTAAATTTCGTGACTTTAGTAATTACTTTTTGTATCGCCTCTGGTAAAATGAAAGAAAAATGTAATATTTCGACAAAAAATTACCTATTTTATAACAAGGGGAGAAACGCTCATGAATCCATCCAAACAGGGTAGCGCTGAAGAGAAAAAGAACGCCTTCCACCAGGCGGAAGCGTTTGCTGGTTTGATCCGTGCTATGTCTCCGTTAAACATCAGTATATTAGATGCTTTGCCGGTTCATATCTTTTTGGAAGATCGGCACGGGCGGACGCTCTTTGCTAATAAACTGGCCTGTGAGAAAAATGGCAAAGAACTCCACGAGCTGATTGGCAAGACCTCGTTCGACTTTTTCTCCCCTTCTGTCGCTGAGGAAATACGCTGCAACGACCTTGAAATATGGGAGTCTAAACAATTGAGAATGAAAGAGGCAATTGTAGACTTTGATGGAAAGCCGACCCATATGCTTGCGGGTACAACCATTATTCAAGGCGAAGAGGATGGCGAAGAATATTTGCTCGGCTTTTCTTTTGATATTAGTGAACGAATAGAAGCAGAAGAAAAACTGGCAAAGCTGGCGTTTTATGATCCGCTAACTGGTTTGCCAAACCGTCGCTATATCGAGCATTATGGTGACGGTTATTTAATGACTGATCAGGAAGGGTTATCGGCGCTGCTTGTTTTCGATTTAGATTATTTTAAAAAGATTAATGATAGCCTTGGGTATGAGGCGGGTGACCTGCTTCTTCAAGAAACAGCCCGCCGTTTGCGAACACTTGAAACAGAAAATATCTTAGCCGCGCGTATTAGCGGGGACGAGTTTGCGCTTCTCGTTTCCCGCGCAAATTGTATAAGTGAGATTTCGGAGCTATGCGAAAAACTGTTGGAGCTATTTCGCCAGCCGTTCGTTGTTTTAGAAAAAAAAGTACCTATATCGGCAAGCATTGGTGTCAGCGTTTACCCGCGTGATGGCGAAAGCTTATATTCGCTTTTGGTTCATGCCGACCTCGCCGTGAATGTTTTGAAAAATAGTGGAAAAAATGGCTATCAATTTTTTGCTGTTTCGATGAAAGAGTCTGCCAATCAGCGTTTAGAAAAAGAAATTCTGCTTTCTCAAGGGTTGGAAAAGGGAGAATTTCTTCTTCACTATCAGCCCAAAATATCCATTAGGACAAAAGAGTTATACGGTGTGGAGGCGTTGGTTCGCTGGAATAGTGAACAAGGGTTAATTTATCCGGGAGAATTTATTGGACTGGCTGAGGAAACGGGATTGATTGTTCCTTTAGGAGAGTGGGTACTGCGGGAGGCTTGTCGTCAATGCAAGGAATGGCATGAGATGGGGTATACTCATTTAAAAGTGAGTGTTAATGTGTCGGCCGTGCAATTCCAAAAGCAGGACTTTGCCGAGCTTACGGCCCAGATTTTAGAGGAAACAGGCTTGGAGCCGGCTGCCCTTGAATTAGAATTAACCGAAAGTACAGTAATGGAAAAGCCAAAGGAAGCGGCAGTGATTCTTCTTCGATTGCAGCAGCTTGGAGTGTCTATTTCAATTGATGATTTTGGAACGGGCTTTTCTTCATTTAGCTATTTAAAACAGTTTCCGATGAATGCCTTGAAAATCGATCGGTCATTTATTCAAAACATTGAGGAAGAAGAAGCTGATAAGGCCATCGCTAAAGCGATGATTAGTCTTGCTCGAAATTTAGGGCTAATGATCGTCGCTGAAGGGGTAGAAAATGAAAAGCAAATGAAAATTTTAGAATCAGCCGATTGTGACACCGCTCAAGGGTACTTTATCAGCCGGCCGCTGGATGCTGATGCTTTTTTAAATTACATGAGAAACAGCCAAGTTAAATAATGCACTTTAATAAAATGGAAAGGCAGGTCTTTATGAAGAAACGGTTTTTTCTAAGTGTAGTCACTGTTTTTCTACTGGTCGCCTCCTTATTTCCACTTAATGGGGAAGCAGACGGAGTTCGGTATGTGGCGCTTGGTGATTCGCTCGCTGCAGGGCAAACACCTCATAAAGAAATCGGTGCCAGCTATACAGACTTAATTGCCCTGTCTCTGCAGCAAACGGGACAGTTATCTAGCTTTTCAAAGCAATTGGCTTTTCCCGGGTATTCAACCGGACAAGTATTGGAGCAGTTGGAAAAGAAAGAAGCACAGGCCTTGATCAAAACAGCCGATTTGATCACCATTTCTGCGGGAGCAAACGATATGCTGCCGCTTATTCAAAACGACTCTACCCGGAGGATGTTAAGCTACCAGCCTATCCCAGTGGCTTTTGCACTTAACGGGGTACGAAAAAACTATGTAAAAATATTTGAAAAGATACGAAAAATGAATCGGCAGGCGGATATTTATGTCATGGGTTATTATTTTCCGTTCCCTCATGTGAAAGAAGAACAGAAGCCATCCGTTGCAAGCCAGCTGACGCTTTTAAATGAAATTATTGAGCAGGAAGCAAAAAGAGCAGGTGCTTATTTCGTACCGGTTTCTGGGCGGTTCGGAACAAATGCCCGTTCGCTTATTCCTAACCCGGCAGATGTGCATCCGGCACCAGGCGGTTATTTGGAGATGGCAAACAGCTTCATCGAAGTGTATGCGCCTGGAAGCCGACTAATTCCGACAAGTATATTATCGCAGCTGCCAGCGCCAGTGCCTTTTTCTAAGCTGAAAAAAAGCCATCCCAGCCGATCAGCAAGCAGAGAAACTTCAGAGAACAGCAGGAAAGAGAAGCCAGCGAAAAAGGAGAATGGAAAAACAGCTGCCAAAGAACAGGGGAAAAGCTGTAAGCGCGGTGAATATACTTAAAGGGGAAAAGCCTTCCTAATCATTAGGAAGGCTTTTTTGCTGTTTCAATTTTTATTGGCCTCTAGTTGTTCAGATTGATACACATCTGGACGACGGTTTTGCAAATAATTGAGCAGCCCCTGCTCGCGGTTGATTTCCTTTAAATTGATGGGAAGAACAGGCAGTTCTTCATTGTTTCGTCCTTTGTATATGGTCTTGCCGCTAGGGTGAACAACTTGGCTTTCACCAAAAAAGATATTCTCACTGTCTAAACCAACCATGTTAGCCGCTCCTATATAGATATGATTTTCTAGGGCACGGGCACGTAAAAAGGCGTCCTGATAATGCTGATAAGGAAGCATATTAGCTGCAAGTACGAGTAGAAGCTGAGCGTTTTTTAAAGCTAATATCCGAGAAGCCTCCGGAAATTCCATATCATAGGTAATCATAAGGCCGACATCTCCTTCCGGAAGGGAGAATACAGGAAAGGAATCTCCGGCTGTAAACCATTGTTTTTCTTGATGATATAAATGAACCTTTCGATATTTCCCAAGCATGTTGCCATTTTTCCCAATTAATAAAGCTGAATTATACAAGAGGCTGTTATCTAGTTCTGGAAAGCCTACGATAGCGCCAACATTGCTGGATTTAGCCTGCAGCTGAATGCGTCGGATACTTTCTCCATTCTCTGGCTCTGCCAAAGAATATAAGTCTTCATCTAGTGCATACCCGCTTAAATATAACTCCGGAAAAAGTACATAGTCTGCCTGCTTTTCCTTTGCTTCCTCGATTGTTTGTAAAATTCGGTTTAAATTTGCTTCTTTCTTTTTTAATTCGCAGCGCAACTGTGCAATAGCGATTTTAATCATGGTTTTACTCCTTTTTTCTCTTCTTCTCGATATTTCTTTAGTTTTTTAGCAATCGTTGATTGATCGACTTGTAGCACTTCTGCTGCTTTATAAGTGCTTTTATATAAATGGTACACACGCAAAATTAACTCTTTTTCAAATTGTTGTTTCGCTTGTTTCAGCGGAAGGATATGTTCTTTAGACAAAAAGACAGTATCGGTTAAAGCGTCTGTTAGAAGCCAGCTTTCGCCTGTTTGATCGGATTGGGTGACAACGATTTGTTCAATTGTATTTTCTAATTCACGAATGTTGCCGGGCCAGTTGTAGGATTGAAACTTCTCCATCAGCAGGGACGACAGATTGAACTGCCGATGATATTTTTGGTTGAATTTCTGCACAAAATATTGAGAGAGGTACGGAATTTCGTCATGGCGCTCACGAAGAGGGGGGACCATTAAGGGAACTACGTATAAACGGTAATAGAGATCTTCCCGAAACCCTTTCTTTTGCACGAGCTCTTTTAAATTTTTGTTCGTTGCTGCGATAATCCGGATATTAGCTGCTTTCTCATGAATACTTCCGATTTTCCGGTATTTATTCTCTTGAATAACCTCCAGTAACTTTGATTGTGCCGCAAAAGGAAGTTCAGCTATTTCATCTAAAAATAGCGTACCGCCTTCAGCTGATTCAATGAGTCCTGTTTTTCCTTCTCTTTTTCCACCCGTAAATGATCCCGGTTCGTAGCCAAATAGTTCAGATTCTATTAAGTTTTCAGGAAGCGTACTGCAATTAATAGAAATAAAAGGTTGTTCGTGTCGCATGCTTTGCTGATGAACGTATTTTGCCAGCATGGTTTTGCCGACTCCGGACTCGCCAAGCAAAAGAACCGTTGAATCGACATTAGCAATGCGGTGAATGACGTTAATGATCTTTCTCATTTTTTCTGATTTTGCTATTAATGGACCAGCTGATGTATTTACTGAATAGTCTTCTAGTGAAGTCAATTTCCTTTCACTCCTTGCTGATGATTTTTATCATTATGAGGAAAAAAATCATTATTTTGATTAAATCCAAGTTTTAAACGATGGAATATGCGGTTGGAAATAAAAAAACAATGAAAAAAATCATTAATTTATCAATAATTATATCAGAAAATACTAATAAATCGGCCTTTTTATTTTGGTACAGAACTTGCAATAAGGAGAACCACCGTCATTAGAACTAGAAGGGAGTATCAGTCATGAAGGTTGCAGTAGCACAGTTCTCTCCAGTTCTCGGAGATAAACAAGAGAATATTAAAAAAATCATTCGTTTTTTAAAGGAAGCGAAGCGGCAGGCAGCAGAGATTGTTGTTTTTCCAGAGTTAGCGCTTACCGGCTATTCCATAGGCGAAAGGTTACCGCTTATGGCGGAAACAAGAGAAGGAGACTCATTAAAAACCATTGCGCTATATTGCAAAAGTCTGCAGATTCATGCCCTTATATCCTTTCCTGAAGAAGAAGAGGGGCGTTATTATATCTCAAGCGCATTAATTGACGAAAATGGACTAATTGTTGGTGTTTATCGCAAGACCCATTTATTTCATGCAGAAACAAATTACTTTACACGTGGCGAAGGATGGCCTGTATTCCAAACGAAATTCGGAAAAGTAGGGGCGATGATTTGCTACGATCTGGAATTTCCCGAGGTATCCAGGCTTCTTCGCTTAAATGGGGCGGACATTATTTTAGTGAACACTGCTAATATGGTCCCTTATGAAAAGCATCAGCATGTGTATATGCAAAGCAGAGCGATGGAGAACGAGGTGCCGGTTGTTATTTGCAACCGAACAGGAAAAGAAGGAGAGCTTGACTTTTTTGGCCATAGCATGGCTGTCAATAACGAAGGGGAAATATTGTTCAAGCTTGACTCAGAAGAGGGAATCCGCACCATTGATATTCAAATGGATGAAGAGCGGGATCCTAAGCTGGCTTATACGAGTAATTTGCATTCGCTTGTTAAAAAACGTTTAACTCATTTGATTTAATCAGTCTACTTTGCCTCTCTACACAAAGCGGGGAGGCAAAGAGAAGGATGAGGGGAAAGGGTGAAATTGATGGAAAATGGTAGAAACTCTTTAAAAAGAACACTGACATTAGCACCGCTTGTTTTATTTGGATTAGCTTATATGACACCGATGATTTCATTTGGCATTTATGGCGTGCTGGCTGAAGCAACAAGTGGGCTGGTACCAACAGCCTATCTTGTCGCATTAATAGCCATGCTATTTACGGCATATAGTTATGGAAAGATGGTGAAGGCCTACCCTGTATCCGGCTCCGCCTACACATATACGCGTAAATCGATTCATCCGAATTTAGGTTTTCTTGTAGGATGGGCAGTTTTACTCGATTATTTATTTCTTCCCATGGTGATATGGTTAATTGGAAGCGTATACTTGCAAGCTGCTTTTCCAACTGTGCCCGTGTGGATATGGGTCTTATCATTTATAGTAATAACTACTCTTATCAATCTCATTGGTATTCGGACGACTTCCCGAGTGAATTTTCTCATGATGGTGTTTCAATTTCTCGTTATTCTTTTATTTATCATTTTTTCCACAGTAAGTTTAATGAGTGGAGAGGGAATGGGAACGCTTTTTTCCGCAAGTGCCTTTATTCATAGTGACATGTCTTTTTCTCTAGTCTTGGCGGGTGCCTCTGTCGCTTGTTATTCATTTCTTGGCTTTGACGCGGTGACTACTTTATCGGAAGAAACCATCGACCCTAAGAAAACCATTCCGCGAGCGATCTTTCTTGTCGCTTTGATTGGCGGAGGCATTTTCGTTATTACTTCTTACTTTATTTATCTTGTCTATCCGGATTTTACTAAATTCCAAAATATTGATTCAGCCGGATTTGAGATTGCTGCTTTGGTTGGGGGCAACTTGTTTAGTGCTATTTTTCTTGCGGGAATGATTACCGCACAATTTGCTTCTGGTTTATCTGCTCAAGCGAGTGCGGCCCGCCTGTTATTCGCGATGGGACGTGACAACGTGTTGCCCAAGAAAATATTTGGCTTTATTCATCCACGCTTCAGCACACCTGTTCTTAATCTGTTTACAATAGCAATCATTGCTTTGCTGGCATTAAAAATGGACATAGCTACCTCCACTTCATTTATTAACTTTGGTGCCTTTGTTACATTTATTTTTGTGAACCTATCCGTTATTGGTCATTACTATTTTAAGAAAGGACTGCGATCGGGGAAACATGTCTTTTCCTATTTGGTCCTCCCATTAATTGGAGCCGCGTTTGATGCTTGGCTGCTTATCAATTTGGACAAACATGCATTGATCCTTGGAGGTGCATGGGCCTTGATTGGATTTATCTACTTACTGTTTTTAACGAAGCTGTTTCGTGAGGCCCCTCCAGAAATGGCGATCGATGACGTCGATGCAGCCTCATAGAAAAAAAGAGTGATAAAGAATAGGGAAGAACGAAAAGGGCTAATGGAAGATATCCGTAGGCCTTTTTTGTTTGTTTTCCAGACTTACTTTTTTATTGGCATAATATTTGCATTTATCAGTTAAATGATCGTAGAGAGCAAACAATCTTCTACTGGTCTTTAAACATTAGATAGGTACCATACATAGAAAGGGAGAGACTAATGGGAAGAGGAAAAATGAACATTGCATTAATCCAGCATAAGTGCGTAGAAGACCGCGAAAAAAATGTAGAAACAGCTGAAGGGTTAATACGGGAAGCGGCAAATAGAGGAGCGCAAATTATTTGTACAGAGGAGCTTTTTGGCGGTCAATACTTTCCGCAGACGATTGATGTTAATAAATATGAGTGGGCTGAACCAATTCCAGGACCGACTTGTGACCGGATGCAAAGGTTGTCGCAGGAGCTTGGCGTAGTCATTATCGTTTCATTGTATGAATATGTGCGCGATGGTTTATATTTTAATACGGTAGTTGTATACGAGGATGGAGAATATTTAGGAAAGTACCGCAAGCATCATATTCCTGAAGGCCCTCAGTATATTGAAAAATATTATTTTACTGAAGGAGACACCGGCTATCCAGTCTTCAAAACGAAGTATGGAACGATTGGCGTGTTAATTTGTTGGGATGAATGGTTCCCGGAACCATCCCGTATCTTGGCTTTAAAAGGAGCAGATGTAGTATTTTATCCTTCAGCCATTGGTTCAGAACCTGACAATCCCGATTTAGATACATCGCAAACATGGGTAGATGCGATCCGTGCTCACGGGATCCATAATAATATGTTTATTGCTGCGGTAAACCGTGTCGGTCGCGAGGACAGCAATGAAGGCCATATGACATTTTATGGACGGAGCTTTATTAGCAATCCATGGGGAACCATTATTAAGGAAGCTGAAACAAAAGAAGATGAGATCATTATGGCTGAAATTGATCTTGCAGAGATTACCCACGCCCGCAATGTATTGCAGTTTCATAGAGACCGACGCCCGGATAGCTACGGAGAATTGCTTAAGCGTGTAATAGAATAGCAAATATAGACTCTAAAAAGCCGTTCACTATAAGTGAACGGCTTTTTTGGACTAAGCAATCAGGTTTTTTATTCATATAGGCATAAAATATGCATATTCGAATAAAAAGTGTGTCGAAAAAGGATAGACCGGCTCGTTTTTTTATTATTTCTAATTGGCACAATATTTGCAATAATTATAAAAAGGGTTAAGGGGGTTTGTTATGTCACAGACAAAAGAAATGAACAGGTCGCTAGGGCTTATCCACGTTGTTCTCTTCGGTTTTTCGTTCATGGCACTTGCCACAGTTTTCAGCACGTATGGAATTGCGGCCCAATTATCGCACGGAATGGTGCCAGGAGCCTATTTATTGGCCTTGATTGTCATGCTGTTTACTGCATACAGTTATGGACAGATGTCTAAATCTATCCCGTCTGCCGGCTCTGCTTATGCCTATACACAAAAGGCGATAAACCCGTATGTGGGCTTTCTTGTTGGCTGGGCTATTTTAATGGATTATCTTTTCATTCCTATGGTTAATTATCTGTTATTTGGCATCTTTTTTTCTGCTGCTTTTCCATCTGTGCCAAACTATGTTTGGATACTTAGCATGTTGTTATTAGTGACCGTTATTAATGTGAGAGGTGTGAAGCTGGCAACAAAGGCCAATGCTTTTATCACGATTTTCTCCATTGCATTTATCCTTCTTTTTATTGGGCTATCCATTAAAGAAATTGCAGGAGGGGCGGGCACTGGCACTCTCTTTTCTTTGAAACCGTTTTATAATTCGGAAGAGCCGCTTTCATTTATTATTTCGGGTGCTGCCCTTCTATGTTTTTCTTTCCTTGGCTTTGATTCAGCTACAGCGTTTGCAGAGGAAACTGTGAATCCGCAAAAAAATATCCCACGGGCAGTTTTCATTATCACGCTAGTAGGAGGAGCTATCTTTATTACCGTTTCATACTTTGCCCAAAATGTCTGGCCAAATTACAACTCATTTGTTGATCCGGACTCTGCAGCTCATGAAATCATTAAGTTTGTCGGTGGCAAAGCCCTCGCTTCTGCTTTTCTAGCTGTCTATGCCGTTACGGCATTTGGTTCTGCGATGTCTTCTCAGGCAAGTGCTTCGCGTGTGCTTTATGCTATGGGTCGTGATGGACAGCTCCCTAATAAGTTCTTTGGAACCTTGCATCAAAAATATAACACCCCTGTGAACAACATCCTATTAATTAGCGCTATTTCCTTGCTTGCATTGTTCTTAAGCTTATCACTCGTTGCTTCATTCATTAACTTTGGCGCTTTTCTTGCATTTACAAGTGTAAATATCGCCGTTATTACGTATTACTTTGTTCGGAAAAAGGAACGTTCTCTAAAAGGAACGCTGCTTTATTTAATTATTCCAGCAGTTGGAGCCTTGCTTGATTTATGGCTTCTTATTAATTTAGATATCCATTCAAAGGTACTAGGGAGCATTTGGTTTGCTCTTGGTCTTATCTATATGGTGGTTTTAACAAAAGGGTTTAGACAAAAACCGCCTATAATGGATTTATCAGCTTAGTATATAAATAGCAAAGGAGAATGAAAAATGTTGAAAGCGGATGTAATTATAAAAAGCAAGGCAGTTTTTACAGGATTAAAGGACGAACCGGAGGCCCTAGCCATTGCTGTTAAAGACAACAAGATTATGGGAGTCGACACGCCAGAAAAGATCGAAGCGCTGAAAAGTGAGGAGACGAAAGTAATAGATGCCGGCAATAAGCTTGTAATGCCTGGATTCCACGATGCTCACTTGCATATTATGCTCGGCAGTCTCTTCAGCCATTATTGTGTGTCTTTAACAGATGTCAAATCAGCTGAAGAGGCAGCGGTTAAAGTAAGAGAATATGCTGAAGGGAAACCAGATGGACAGTGGGTGATCGGCACAGGTTGGGATCATACGGCATGGGACAAGAAAGAGTTCCCCGACCGTTATATCCTGGATCAGGAACTGCCAGACCGTCCTGTTATGCTATTACATGCGGAAGGACATTATGGCTGGGTAAACTCAAAGGCGCTTGAAATTGCCAATATTACAAGTGAGACACCTAATCCGGAATATGGAGTTATTTACAAAGGTGATCAAGGAGAACCAACAGGCATTTTAATTGAAACTGCCATCGCTTTGGCTGCGGACTTTGCTTATGATTTTCCGAAGGAGCAGCTGCACGATATGGTGAGCCAGTTTTTGCAGCATGCAGCAAAGCTTGGTGTAACATCTGTCAATGACCTGTATGCGAGCCGTGCCCATGAAAAGCTAGAAGCTTATTCTGTGTTTAAGGAGTTTGAAGATAACGGACAATTAACATGCCGCTTCCATCTTTATCCGCCATTGAATGGCCAAATAGAACAAGCAAAGAAATTCAGGGAAGATTACTCTTCAGATAAGCTTCGGACTGCGGGGCTGAAGCAATTTATTGACGGGGTAGTGACCGGTTATACAGCTTATATGCTTGATCCATATGTTGACAAACCAGAAACCAGAGGAGAAATCGCCTATACAAAAGAGCAACTGGAAAAGTGGGTAGTAGAGGCAGACAAGGAAGGGTTCCAAATTCGTTTCCATACCATTGGTGATGGAGCTGTCCGGTTGGGATTGGACTTATATGAAACAGCCCAACAAGTGAATGGGAAACGGGATGCTCGCCATGCGCTTGAGCATATCGAGGTCATTGCGCCAGAGGACATTCCACGCTTTAAAGAGCTGGGTGTCATGCCTTCTATTCAGCCGTATCATATGGCTTTGATGCCAAGGGAAAGCCATACAACACGTGTCGGTGAAGAGAAGCAAACGTATATTTACCCGAATGCCACTCTATTAAGATCTGGAGCCGTTGTATCTTATAGCAGTGATTATCCAATTGTTCCGCTTGAACCGATGATTGAAATTTACCATGCAGTGACAAGGAAGGATTTCACGCTGGATGATACTTGGAACGAGCAGGAGCGAGTTACGCTTGCCGAGGCTTTGAAGGCTTATACTGCGGGTTCTGCCTATAGTGTCTTCCGGGAAGATGAATTAGGTACGATTGAAGAAGGCAAACTTGCTGACTTAGTTGTATTGGATCGCAACTTATTTGAAGTGTCAGCGGAAGAAATTCTGCAAACAGAAGTGGAAGTTACAGTAATGGATGGCGAAGTGGTTTGGGAAAAAACCCCTACTGCTGCTTTGAAATAAACAAAAACGAGTGCCTGCTTTTAAAGTTTGCGGCGGGTATTAATAAAAAGGACAGCCCCGAATGTAATCCGTTTGGGGCTGTCTTTCATCATTTAAGCTCCTAGATAAAAAAGCACCACAGGAATCGTTCCAATGCTTAGTAAAGTAGTGACCAGTGTGGTGAAAGATACGAGGTCGGGCTCCGTTCCGAATTGAATGGCAAACATCGTCGTATTGGCTGCAGCAGGCATTGCTGCCTGTAAGATGAGCACATTTTTTAGCAGTTCATTGACAGGTATGAAAGCAAGGATAGCAACTGCGAGCACTGGTGATGCAAACATTCGAATAAAGGTAACCGCAGAGACATAGCGATAGGCGACACGCTTGCGGGCAATAACGGCCAGCTGCATACCGAGGACGAGCATAACTGTTGGGATGGAAGCATCGGCCACGAGACTGATCGCTTCCATGAACGCTTTTGGAATATGTATAGATAAAATTTGTAGAGTAACACCGGCCAATGCCCCATGAATGACTGGCATGCGTACTACGCTTTTAAGAGATTGGATGAGAGAAGACTCGTCCTTCCCGCCGAGCGACGCAAAAAAGAGCCCGACTGTATTCATGAGAAGCGACTGAAAGACCATCATAATAACAGCATAGTCAAAGCCAGCTGCTCCGAAGGCAAAGAGTATGACAGGAGCGCCGTAATTTCCACTGTTCATGAAAGCGCCGCCGAGCATCATTGCAGACAACTGTGGTTTTGATGCTTTCATCCAGTAACCTGTAAGCCCAATCATCAAAACAAGGGCAAGACAAAGCAAAAGGCAAAATAAGATAATATAGAAATACTCCATCGTCAGCTCGTTCGTATAGAAAGTCCGGAAGGCAAGAAAAGGGGACATAATATAAAGAGCGGCTTTGGAAATGGATCGGATATCAAACCCGATTATTTTTTGGCCGAGAAAGCCGGCAAAGAAGATCATGAAGGCTGGCAATACAATCATTAGCAATTCCACATGTGTCACCTCCATTTGGACAATATGTTTTTCTCCTGGGCTATAAAAGAAACAGAGGATAATAAAGAGAGAGTGCCGCAAAGCGAGGCACTCCCGTTGTTAAGAGCCTATGGCCAGCTGGCGTTGCAGCCAATTTCTCCCCTCCACCAGACGAGTGACAAGCATGGCGCAGACCGTATTCCCGGTGGAGTTTAATAGAGTAGCAGGCGCATCAATAATCGTACTGATCACAGCGATAATTGGCAGTGCCTCCGGTGGAAATCCGAATACACTTAGAATTAGCATTTCTCCAATCATGCCGCCGCCGGGAATCGCACCCATAACCGCACCAACGAGAAATGAAACACCGAGAATAGCTAAGATGCTCGTCAGGCTTGTCATATCCTTGTTAAAAAGAGCAAACAAAAAGACGACCTTTAACACACCACCAAAAACAGATCCGTCTTTATGCGTATTAGCGCCAAGCGGAATAACCGTTTCTGCAATATCTTTTGGCACCCCCATTTTTTTAGCAGCAGTTAAGTTCACAGGAATGCTTGCCGCGCTTGAACAGGTCGCAATGGCTGTAATAGAAGGGGCTGCAGCATGTTTCCAGAAGATTTTTACCCCATCTTTTCCACCAGCAATAAAGGCATACAGTGTAAAGAAAACAAAGTAGTAAAGGGCTGTCAGGCCAAGGTAAAGAGCAAATGTCCGGGCATAGCCACTAAGAATTTGTGGTCCGAGTTCGCCAATAACAGCGGCGAAATAACAACCAAGCCCAATAGGCGCATAATACATAATAATAGAAACGACTTTCATCATAACAGCTGTGCCAGATGCCAGAAAGTCAGCTACTGGTTTTCCCTTTTCTTTTGTCATAGCAGTAGCCAGCCCGAACAAAATGGAAAAGACAATCAGTTGCAGCATGTTGCTTTTCGACAAAAGCAAGGAAAAATCATTAACAGTAAATGTATTTACTAGCTGAGCAGCAAATGACACATTGTCTGTTTCTGCTTCTGCAGGATCAAACTCAGCCATAATATTTTTAATCGCCGTCAGGTCTGTTCCCTCAAGTGGATTAAATAAAAAAGCGCCCGCCAAGCCGATCACAGCTGCAGTAGCCGCTGTGAACAGGAAGACAACCACAATGCTGGCCATGATTTTTCCCAGCCGCTTCATTCCGTCCATGCTGGCAATAGCTGAAGAGATGCTAAAAAAGACGAGCGGGATAATGATCATGAACATCAGGTTTAAAAACAAATCTCCTAGCGGTTTGACTACTGCTGCTTTTGGGCCGAACAGAACACCGGCAACTCCGCCAAGAAGAATAGCTGTGAGCAATAAAAAAGTAAATCGATAGCTTTTCAGAAAACGTTTCAACGAATTTTCCAGCCTTTCTTAGAGAATATACAACTTCCTTATCATATTACGTTTGAGAAGCTGTGAAAAGGGTTTCCCTCAAAGCAAAGAGCCAGATATCTCCGTCGGACAGGAGATGCCTGGCTCTTTGGGGTCACTCTTTCTCTTATACAACACCTTGATCGAGCATAGCGTTGGCAACTTTCATAAATCCAGCGATGTTGGCACCGATCACCAGGTTTCCTTCATAGCCGAATTCAGCAGCAGCCTCGACACTGCTAGAATAAATGTTTTTCATAATCGTATGAAGCTTCTGATCTACATCCTCGAATGTCCACGGCATACGCGAGCTATTTTGGGCCATTTCTAAAGCTGATACCGCGACACCACCTGCATTAGCCGCTTTGGCAGGAGCAAAGAGAACTTTCGCTTCCAAGAAGACATCGATCGCTTCTAGTGTAGATGGCATGTTCGCTCCTTCACCGACGGCTTTTACCCCGTTTTCAACGAGTGTTTGGGCTGCTTCTTCGTCGATTTCATTTTGTGTGGCACATGGGAGAGCGATATCGCAAGCAATATTCCAAATGTTTGAACAGCCTTCTACATATACAGCTTCCGGGTGTTCGTCTGTATATTCACTGATTCGTTTTCTTTCCTGTTCTTTTAAACGTTTGACGGTATCAAGATTAATTCCATTTTTGTCGTAAATATAACCGTTGGAGTCACTGCAGGCAACGACTTTTGCGCCGAGTTGGGTTGCCTTCTCGATCGCATAGATAGAGACATTTCCTGAGCCGGAGACGACAACTGTACTGCCGTTAAAGCTCAGGCCATTATCTTTGAGCATTTCTTCCACGAAGTAGACGGTCCCGTATCCTGTTGCTTCCGTTCTGGCCAGGCTTCCTCCATAGCTGACGCCCTTTCCAGTAAGAACACCTGCGTGGTAAGCATTCTGCAGCCGCTTATATTGTCCGAACATAAAGCCGATTTCTCGGGCCCCCACACCGATATCACCTGCCGGTACATCTGTATCCGGACCGATATGGCGAGAAAGCTCAGTCATGAAGCTCTGAGTAAAGCGCATGACTTCGCCATCCGATTTATCTTTCGGGTCAAAGTCAGATCCGCCTTTGCCGCCGCCAATAGGCTGGCCTGTTAATGAATTTTTAAAAATTTGTTCAAAACCTAGGAATTTAATAATGCTTGCATTGACAGAAGGGTGAAAACGAAGGCCGCCTTTATAGGGACCGAGGGCACTGTTATATTGAACGCGAAATCCGCGATTCACTTGAACTTTTCCTTGATCATCCACCCAAGGAACACGGAAGGTGATCATGCGTTCAGGCTCAACAATTCTTTCGAGGATGCTGTTATGCATATATTGAGGGTATTTGGCAAATACAGGGATGAGTGAGTCGAAAATTTCCTTTACAGCCTGGTGAAATTCTTTTTCTCCGGCGTTTCGCTCTTGAACTGTTTGATATACGCTATCTACATAGGATTTTGCTATTTTCATACCAGAATTAGGTATCTCTTTTGTTATATTCATTTCCATCTCTCCCACCTGTATAAAGAATTTTATGAATAATTAAACGATATATCTATATCTTACGGTACGCTAAATAATATCGTCAATGCCATTAAGATATGTAATCAATGCCGAAATGAGATTAAAAAGAGGGCCTTCCACATGGGGAAGGCTCAAAGACACGAACCATTAACCTAGAAAACCAAGCGTATTAATAAACACAATAATAATAGTTAACGGCACGAGCCATCTCATTAATAAGTACCAAGTGGAGTAGATCCCAGGGCTCAACCGGCGGCTAAGCATAAATTCTTCTTTTACAAGTTCACGATTCATCCGCCAAGCAATAAACAAGGCGATTAATAAATTGCCAAGCGGTAGAAGAATGTTGCTCACAAGGTAATCTGTCGTATCAAAAACGGTTTTGCCGAAAAGTTGAACATCTGCCAGCAGACTGAAGGAAAGTGCTGCCGGAATGCCTGCAAAAAAGACGATTGTGCCTGCAATAGCCGCTATTTTTCTTCTGGAAGCACCGTTTTTAAGAAAAGCAGCTACGATAATTTCCAACAGACTGAAGGAAGAGGTTAAGGTAGCGAATAAAAACAGTGTTAAGAAAATAAATAAAAACAAGCTGCCAAATGGCATGTGCGAGAACACGGAAGGGAGAACGATAAACAGCAGTCCCGGCCCTTCTGCCGGTTCAAAGCCAAAAGCGAAAACGACCGGGAAGATCGCCAGGCCGGCAAGGACAGAGACAAAAATGTTCATTATGGCAACTGAACCGGCTGAAGTCGGGAGGCTGACGCTTTTATTTAAATAGGAGCTGTACGTGACCATGCATGAAAACCCAACAGCAAGAGAAAAGAACGATTGCCCGAGGGCATAAAGCACAGCTTCTGCCGTTATTTTTGAAAAGTCAGGCTGCAAGAAAAAGCGGATACCTTCCATTGCTCCGTCAAGAGTTAATGCCCGGATGACGAGCACAACAAAAAACAAAAATAAGAGCGGCATCATATACTTGTTTGCTTTTTCGATTCCGTTTTGCACACCGGAAGCAACCACGACAACATTAATAACAAGAAAGACAGCAAGACCGGCGATGGTAATGGATGGAGAACCGGTAACGTGTCCGAAGAGGTTGCTATAATCTGCTCCGCTTTTAATGACTTGCCCGCCAAGCGCCATCACGGTATAGATGAGCACCCAGCCGCCTACTACGCTATAAAACGAAAGAAGGAGAAAACAGCCGACTACACCTAATTTGCCAATAATGGTCCAAAAGCTATTTGGGGCCAGTTTCTTATAAGCACTGACAGCTTCTCGGCCAGAACCGCGTCCAATGATAAATTCAGAAATCAACATCGGTAATCCGATTAATAAGGTAAATACAATAAACAATAACAGGAAAGCTCCGCCGCCGCTTTGACCGGTCACATAAGGGAACTTCCAGATGGCTCCAAGGCCTATTGCCGCACCGGCGGAGGATAAAATAAAGCCGAGACGAGAAGACCATTGTTCTTTTTTTTCCATAAACACTCACCTTTTCTATCTGTCTGCTAAAACACTAAAGCTTTGTGCGCAAGTCCCACAATTCCGGAAAGAAGCGGTGATCAAGCACTTTTTTTAAATATTGTACACCTGATGAGCCGCCTGTGCCCATCTTAAATCCGATAATCCGCTCAACAGTTTTCATGTGGCGAAACCGCCACTGCTGAAGCCAGTCTTCTATATCAATTAACTTTTCAGCCAGCTGATATAAGTCCCAATAAGCGTTCACATCATTATATACGCTTAACCATGCTGCTTCCACTGTTGGATGGCCTGTGTAAGTGATGGAATAATCGCGCTGAAGCAAGTCAACGTCAATTGGAAAGCCAGCTCGGGCCAAGGCTTCAATAGCCGCATCATAAATACTCGGTGCGTGATAAGTTTTTTCTAGAAGGGCATGAAGTTCAGGGTTTTTTTTGTAAATGGTTAAAATGTGGGATGTTTTGTAGCCAAGCAGAAATTCAATCTGTCTGTATTGGTATGACTGGAAACCTGAAGCCTGCCCAAGTTTGTCGCGAAATTCCATGTATTCAGAGGGAGTAAGCGTAGATAAAACATCCCATGCCTGAATAATTTGAGTTTGGATCTTAGAGACGCGCGCCAGCATTTTGAATGCCGGCTGCAGCTCATTCTTTTGGATGCAAACAATGGCTCCTTGTATTTCATGAATAATAAGCTTCATCCATAGCTCGCTAACCTGGTGAATAATAATAAATAACATTTCATCATGGTGGCCGGATAGCCGTCTTTGGCTGGAGAGCAGTCGGTTGAGGTCTAAATACTCGCCGTAAGTCATATTGTTTGTGAAATCAGTATGAATGGATGATTCTTGCAAGGGATCGTCTTTATTGATTGTCATATTTCCCCTTCCTCTCTGCTCGATTTGCAAGAGGGCGTAAAACGGCACGGACAGGGCTGCCATCTGCACCCTCAATGGGTAAAGGTAAAGCGATTAATTCATAATCGTCAGGTGCTATGTGATCGAGCACAATATTTTCAAGGATATGAATATTATGCTGGCTGAAAGAATGATGGACAGCCATCTCCTTACTATCTAGTGCATCAACAGATGGAACGTCCACGCCAATCAAACGAATGTTGTAGTTTTTTAAAAGGGGACCAAGATCTGGATCGAGCGAAAGGACTTTTTCAGGGAATATTTCAAGGCTGCTTACAGGTGTGGTTTTTAGAAGCAGCCGTTCCGCTCCCTCTAAAGGGAAAGCTTTCATTTGTTCTGCTCCAACTTTTTTTAGGTGAGATACATCAATTACTCGGGCTTTGCCAATAAAGATAGATAAGTCAAGGTCAAGAATCGTCGGAGCACTGGAGTCAAAGTGAAATGGTGCGTCAACATGTGTGCCGGTGTGAAGACTGGTCGTTATTTTGCCGATAGTAACAGAGCCCGTTTGCTCCTTTGTGAAAGAGACATCATAAGAAAAAGGAACATCGCCAGGCCAGTGGGCAATTCGGCTGTTAAGCGGCTGAGAGATATCTAGCCATTTTGCTGTCATTGAGCTTCATCCTCCTCATCGTATTTGTATTTTTATTAAAAGCAAACTATTCAGTTATGGATGATTTATCATCTCCTCCTGAGCTGTATTCCTAACTTGACTATAATGTAACTGGAGAGAGATGCCAATACAGTAGCGGAAGAAAACTATTTTCATTTATTTTTTTTTACAGTATAATGGATAATTAATGATCAGAAGAAGGCAGGGCTTTATTTATGGAAACAAACGTAACATCAACCCCTTTAATAGAAGAAAAAGGACGAAAGGACCGGGGCAGATTGCTCGTTAAATGTCCGGATCGGCCAGGCATTGTCGCAGCCATCTCTAAGTTTTTATCAGACTTTCAGGCGAACATTATTGAATCCAGCCAGTATTCCAGCGATCCGGAAGGCGGGACATTCTTTATTCGCATTGAGTTTGACTGCCCTGGTTTAACAGAGAAGCGAACAGCTATGGAAGCGGATTTCAAAGGGTTGGCAGATACATTCGCTATGGAATACCGGTTCACTTATACAAAAGATAGAAAGCGGACAGCGATCTTTGTTTCAAAAGAGCCGCATTGTTTGCTTGAGCTATTATGGGAGTGGCAAAGTGGAGACTTGCCAACGGATATTGCCCTCGTTGTCAGCAATCATGAGGCGGCCAGAGACATGGTTGAGTCTTTAGGTATCCCGTTCTACTACATCCCGGCTAACAAAGACATCCGGAAGCAGGTGGAACAAGAGCAAATCGCTTTGTTAAAAGAGAACAATATTGATTTGATTGTTCTTGCACGCTATATGCAAATTTTAACTTCGGGTTTTGTCAGCGAATTTCCGAATCAAATCATTAATATCCATCATTCGTTCCTTCCGGCCTTTATCGGCGCCCGTCCTTATGAGCGCGCTTACGGCAGGGGAGTAAAGTTAATCGGTGCAACCTCGCATTATGTGACAAATGATCTTGATGAAGGTCCCATCATTGAGCAGGATATCGAGCGGGTCAATCACCGGGATCATATAGCCGATTTGAAGAAGATTGGCCGTTCTATTGAACGCCGTGTTCTGGCGAGAGCAGTAAAATGGCACTTGGAAGATCGAGTAATAGTCCACGAAAACAAAACGATTGTTTTTCAATAAGAAAAAGCCCACCTATAAATGGTGGGCTTTTTTCTTAAAGACATGCAGCTGATTTTTACCTTTCCGCTTTGCCTCGTACATTGCCTGGTCTGCCTTTGTTATTAATTCATCGGGATGCTGGCCGTCCTGTGGAAATAAGCTAATGCCGATACTGGCCGATACTACTGCTTGTCCTTCATTTAAGTGAACAGGCTGAGCAACGAGCTGGCAAATTCGGTTGGCGATACAAGCTGCTTCCTCTTTACTTCTTAAATCGAATAGAAAAACAATAAATTCATCTCCGCCGAGACGGGATACGATATCTTGCTCACGGATCACTCCTTTTATTCGTACAGCTGTCTTTTGCAGCAGTAAGTCACCTTGGTCGTGTCCGTAGCTGTCATTTACGTCCTTAAATCCATCAAGATCGATAAATAACATGGCGCCCATCCGTTTCATGCCCTTTAAATTATCCAGCAGTATGGAAACTTCGCTGTAGAAAAACGTGCGATTTGGCAAATGAGTCAAGCTATCCTTATAGGCAAGATTCATAATATGACGACGATAATTTTCAAGAGAATCCACCATTGTGTTAAATTCAAGCTCTAGCAAAGAAATTTCATCTTTTCCTCTTACACGTATACGGGCAGATAAATCATTGTGTTGTTGAATGGCAATCATATTTTTCATCAAGCGGTTAAGACGGTGAAACACCATGCGGTTAATAAAGGAAAGGGCGCCTTTTAGCAATAACAAAGCAGCTGCTACAATTAAAAGCAACAAGTAGAAAACGCTTTTCCGGCCTTGATTGTAGAGATGCCGGTCGGCTTTAATGTGCAGTATAGCTGCGGGGTTACCATGTAAATCCGGAAGGGCAGCATAGGCACTATATTCGTCTGTTTTTTGCGTATCCATCCAGATAATAGTCGAGCTATCATCTGATTCTACTTCCTTTGGAAGCACTGTCCGTTTTAAGTCAGCCAGTTCCACCGGTAAAAGAGTATCATCACGAAGTTCATCAACCAGCTGCTTATCCAAATAGTGTCCGACAATCATTGTACCAGCGCGTGGACCGGTTAAGTCGCTTTTTAAAATAGGTTGAGAGACTAGCAGCATCGGTCCTTCTTGCAGACGAATAATACCTGAAAAAGAATCTTGCTTTGAAATGCGAGAAAGGAGAGGATCAGTTGCTAATTTTTCTAAAAGAGATTTAGAAACAACCGCTTCTCTTTCTTCTTCTAACCTTACGGCCTTTTTAAATAGAATCTTTTGCTCGTTATTTAGGATAAGAAGCACATTAAACTCATTGGTAAAAAAGGTTTGGTTCAATAGGTTGTTCTTCTCATACTTTTTGTTCGGTTTCAAGGCATATTGATATGTATCATCCCATGCCGAATAATCTAAGGAGCGGGAGACAAGGTGCTCCTCAAAGGTTGTAAGCGCATGCAAAATGCGTTGCATGTTTTCCTTTGCCTGAGCGTCTTCAAGAGCTTTGAAGTGAGTTAATATAAAAAAATGAGCAGAAAAATATAAAATGGATAGGCCTATGACAACAGCAGCAGTAAAAAATAAGATTATTTTTTTGCGAAGAGACATGATGGTTTTCTCCTATATAGATATAAACTCCTATGACCTATACCCTTTTTTGCGATTTGCAAAACTGTTTGTTCTTAAAATATAGACAATTTTTCACAATAAATCAAAAAACTGTCCTTCGAATTCTCTTTCATCTAAAACTTTCGTCCTTAAAATGATGAAAAGTAAAGAAATCTTAGCGAAGAACAGTTTTTTATCTTAGGAAATAGTAAATCTAACGATAACAGGAGCCTTTAGAGCTTTTCCTGTTGGTGACGCAATCGTCGTATCTATATAGAGAAAATAAGTTTGTCCGGATGTATAGCCGGCTGGCGGAGCTTTGACTGTCACTGTTTTTCCGTCGGAGCTTGTTGATAAAGCAAGGCCATCCACAAATTCTCCTTCATTTCGCACGAAAACGCTCGAAGAATTAACAGTTTTTGAATCGATGCTTTGGCTGAAGCGAATCGTCAATGTGTGGGTTGGCTTAAGATTTAGGAGAGAAGAAAACTCTATTAAGCCAAGTTGTTGGCGAATGTTGTTCAGCCCAAGCTGCAGTTCTGCTTTTTCTTGTTGATCTGGAAGTTTGCTAATAGCATGACGAGCAGAGTCATAGTCCCATAGCTTTTTAGTGGTGTTGGCCTGGACGATTTTATTTGCTGCTTCTTCAAAAGCGGATAGCAATCTGTTATCTACAGCAGGTTCTTGAACAGAAGACGGACTTGTTTCTCCATAAGTAGCTAATCCGTACCCATGCCAAGGATCTCTTCCGGGTGTACCAAGGTCTGTCGTTTGTTTTAGTAATTCATTTCGCAGAGTACTTCCTGAAAGAGCGGGATGTTGCTGTTTCAAGAGAGCAAGTAGACCGGCAATATGAGGAGTGGCTTGAGACGTCCCGCTCATGTAGGCATAACGTCCATCTGTATATGTGCTAAGAACATCAACTCCCGGCGCTGACACTTCCACTTCATTCCCGGTAGAAGAGAAACTTCCTCTTTTTAAATAGCGATCAACGGCTGCTACTGCTATAACGCTGTCATACTTAGCGGGATAGTCAACAGTGTTGCCAGTCCCAGCTGCTAACCCGTCATTCCCTGCTGCTCCAACAAGCACGATGCCCTTTTCATAGGCTTTATTAATCATGTCATGCATCATTCGAGAATCAGCTTCAGTTCCAAGACTTAGATTAATAATATCCATCCCGTTAGCGATCGACCAGTCGATTCCTTCAAGAATATCTTGGAGTGTCCCTTCTCCTTGTTGATCCATTGCTTTGACGGCAAAGAGATTGGCGTCTGGTGCTATGCCGATGATGCCGGTTCTATTCCGATGAGCTCCGATGATACCGGCTACGTGAGTGCCGTGTCCATTGTCATCAGCCCAGGAGGATGTGTAGTCAACGGTAGAAGTTCCACCGGCAATGGTTAACTCAGGGTGAGGGGAGATACCAGAATCAATAACGGCTACTTTCACACCTTTTCCAGTCATGCCTTTTTGGGCAGCTTCATTAGCTTTTACTGCTTGGTAGCTCCATTGGGATTCTTCACTGGAGATAAAAGCACTTGTTTTAGCATTATCTACTTGCTTTTTTGTGAGTACCTTCTTTTTTGTTCCCTTTAATTTAAAGACTACGTTTTTTTCAATATAAGCAATATTACGGTCTTTCTTCAGTTGATTGATGTCTCCTTGCTCCATAGTAACCGATACAGCGGGGGCATACTTGAATTGATGGTCGACTTCTACACTGTTGAGCAATGCCTTCTTCTTTCCAGTCGCATTTTTATAGACTACAATGACTTCTTCTTTTTTCTGGTCAGCTGTCTGGGGCTGAGCAGCAAGCGGGTGAGAGGCAAGCGATAAAATAAGTGCAGGAACAGCGAGACATTTAAACAGTTGTCGTTTCATCTATATATTTCATCCCCTATATACTAAATTTGAGAGTAAGAGACTAAGAGGCAGCGAGGAAAATGAATTTTCTTGCTATTTATATATCGGCAAAAAATGGCTCATTTTAATAAAATAGTGAAAATAAAAGAAAAGGTGAATTGACTGATAAACGCAGGATTGGTATAGTAATAGATAATTTTCAGAATAGTTTTATTAAGGAGAGGAGAAGAGAGAGATGAGTAGAGTTGAGACAGAAAAAGGCTATTTTGGACAGTTTGGCGGCAGCTTCGTTCCGCCAGAATTAAAGGAAGCTTTAGAATATTTAGCTGAGCAGTTTGAGGCATACAAAGATGAACCTGAATTTATGAATGAATATAAATATTATTTAAAAGAATACGTTGGTCGAGAAAACCCGTTAACCTATGCCAGCCAGTTAACTGAGCAGCTCGGCGGTGCGAAAATTTATTTAAAGCGGGAAGATTTAAACCATACAGGCTCTCACAAAATTAATAATGTAATGGGCCAGATTTTGCTGGCGAAAAAGATGGGAGCCAAGCGGATTATTGCCGAAACTGGTGCTGGACAGCATGGGGTAGCCACCGCTACCGTTTGTGCTATGTTCGGTATGGAATGCGTGATCTATATGGGGGCAGAAGATACCCGGCGCCAGGCACTGAATGTCTTTCGAATGGAGCTTCTTGGAGCCCAAGTTGTAGCTGTGAAAAGCGGGCAGGGACGCTTGAAGGATGCCGTTGATGCGGCGTTAGGTGATTATGTAGCAAACTATAAAACGACCTTTTACTTGCTTGGCTCCGCCGTAGGACCTCACCCGTACCCAACCATGGTGAAGCATTTCCACGGTGTGATTAGCGAAGAGTCGAAGAAACAGATTCTCGAAAAAGAAGGCCGTTTGCCGGATGCTGTCATCGCTTGTGTTGGCGGCGGCAGCAATGCCATTGGCGCTTTTGCCCATTATATTGATGAGCCATCTGTCCGTCTCATTGGTGCTGAGCCAGAGCAGGCAGCTACGCTTACGAAAGGGAAGCCAGCTGAACTACATGGTTTCAAATGTCTTGTTCTAATGGATGAGCAGGGAAATCCACTGCCTACTTATTCAATTGCTGCTGGGTTAGATTACCCGGGAGTCGGCCCGGAACATAGCTATATGAAAGAAACCGGGCGTGCAGAGTATTATACCGTGACGAACAAGGAAGTATTGGAGGCATTCCAGAAGCTGTCGCGTACAGAGGGGATTATTCCTGCTTTGGAAAGTGCCCACGCTGTTGCTCAAGCAATTAAACTCGCTCCACATATGGAAAAAGATCAAATTATTATTGTAAATATTTCCGGTCGAGGCGACAAGGACGTTGAGCAAGTATTTGAAATGCTAAAATAATAACGAAAAAGTCCAGAAGACTCTCTTCTGGACTTTTTTATTCAACAATGACTAGTGACTGTATATTGTAAAATGAGGATAAGTCACTTTTTTCCTCGCCGCAGCAGCTTCCGATGGGCACGTACGCTCATTATATAGTAGAGAAAGCTAATGACGAGGAGGAGGCCGCTTCCGTAGAGCCATAACTCCTGCTGAAAAAAGCTGGTTACAGCCGTTAGAATGAAACTGAGCAGGATAAAAAATAAGGCATCGCGTTTTTTAGATAATAAAAAATCATGCTCAAGCCGATTATGCTCATGACGCTGTTTCCATTCCCGATATTTTCTCGGCTCATCCAGCGTTTGCTGAATTTGCCGTGGAATGGACAACAAAGGGCGAACAGATTGCATAAGCAAGTTGATGGCCGTCCGGTCAGAAACAGGACCAGGCTCAGGGTTTTCCTGTAGCCATTTAAAAATAAGCGGCTTGCTGACCTCCAGTAGGTCGACGTCAGGGTCAAGGATATATAAGATGCCGACGAACGTAGAAACAGCACGGCCAAAAAAAGCAAACTCGCTTGGCATTTGGATAGGTTGATCCTTTACTATTTTTTCAATATCAGCTAACAGCTGTTTCATTAAAAAGTCGTCTGTTAGCGAAAACGTATGTTTTGTATAATGACCTACGAGTGTCTGAATAATATTTTTCAATAATTCTTTGTCTGCTCCAGGAAGCAGGAAGCGCAAGCTTTCTAGGGCGGAGACAACTTGATCATAATCCTCAAGGATAATTCCTTCTACAAGCTGGCGCATGTAAGCAGCGTCATTCCGTTGAATTTCGCCGATCATTCCAAAGTCAATCAAAATGATCGTTCCATCTTTTCTGACTAAAATATTGCCTGGATGAGGATCAGCATGAAACTTTCCTTCTTGAAGAAGCTGTTCTAGAAATATTTCTACAAGCCGGGCGGCTAAGTTCCGGCGGTCGATCCCATTTTGTTCAAGGAACTTTAAATCGGTTATCCGCGCACCCTCTATCCATTCCATCACAAGTACTTTTTTCGTTGAATATTCTTCATAATAAAAAGGAACACTTATCTTATCAAATAATTCATAGCGTTTTTTAAAGTACAACCCATTTTGCGATTCTTTTAGAAAATCGAGCTCTTGGCTGATCGTTGCTTCCATTTCCTGATATAAGGCTGGCAAGTCCGTTTGCTTGCCGAAGGGGGTAAAAACCTCCGCCAGCCACATGACGATGCGGACAGCTCTAAAGTCAGTTGAGATAATCCGGTCAATTCCCGGCCGCTGAACTTTGACGGCAACCGTAGTCCCGTTCGGCAGAAGGGCCTTATACACTTGCCCGATAGAAGCGGAAGCGACAGGCTCCTCATTGATTTGCTGGAGCATGGAAGTATAGGATTTATTCCATTCTTTTTCCATTAAAGCCTTCGCTGCTGACCAGGGAACACTAGGTACCCGATCAATTAAGTCTTCTAACTCTTCGATAAAAGCTGCTGGCATAATATCCGCTCGCGTGCTTAAAAACTGCCCAAGCTTAATTAATAGCCCTTCTAAACGCAGAGCCGTTTCCCGATATTCGGCTGCCTGGCGCTTCAGCAGCGCTTCCCATTTCTGATTGGTTCTACTTGTCCAGCGTTTTCGGTATCTTTTGTGAAAGAAAGTTACTTGCAAAAAGAACTTAACTGCCATTGTTATAATAATAAACATGCGGTAAAGAGAGAATTTTTTCATAAATTTTCTTCCTTTCCGGCTAAAGTGTTTATCCTCATTTTAAATCAATAGATTCTGCTCTGTACAATAATTACTATAAATGTTATCACCAAGGAATATAACTTGTTTTTAGTACCAAGTAATAAATTTATTGACAAGTGTGAAAATAAAGTGATACGATTGGCCCTAGTTGAGAAGGTGTCAGTCAGTCGATAGTTTATAGATAAGATACATTTGAAAAGAGGGATAGCACATTGAAAGAGCTTCAATCATTCGGTTGGTATGCTGCTCGTGTAGCACCGCATCTGCCTAAAAAAGCATTCAGCCCTGTTCCCGGGCGTCTTTGGGGAGGACTAGCCTATCTGGTTATTGTCGTATCGGGGATTTTGACGATTAGTTTAACCGATTTTAACATATGGCTAAGCTTAGCTATTTCTGTGATATTAGGTACTTCTTTTGCAGCTATGGGATTTCTGGGACATGAGATTCTGCACGGAACGGTCGTAAGAAAAGCCTGGCTTCGCGAATTAACAGGAGGGATTGCTTTCTTTCCGCTAAGCACCGGGCCGAAGTTATGGGTGAAGTGGCACAATATGACACATCATCGCCATACGCAGGATGAGGAGAAAGATCCGGATGCCTGGCCAACGATTGAACAGTTTTCAAAAGCTAAAATATTAAAACCTTTTTATCGGCTTCCGCTGTCACTGCGAGGGTTTTTAGGGATGGCCTTTTTAGCGATAACTTTTACGATGCATTCTTTAAGAATGTTTAAGCGCTTTGTAAAAGAATTTAACCGAGAAAAGCGCTTGTCAGTTTGGATGCAGCTGCTGTTTCCTTGGCTTACATGGATCGGGCTGTTGCTGTTAATCGGGCCGTTAAAGTGGACATTTGCTTTTCTGCTTCCACTCTTGATTGCCAATTTTATTGTCATGGCCTATATTGCAACGAATCACCGCTTAAATCCGCTCGTCCCTGTTAATGATCCGCTTGCTAACAGTTTGACAGTAACAGTACCCAAGTGGGTAGATGTGCTGCACTTTAATTTTTCATATCATACAGAACATCATTTATATCCGGGAATGAGTTCAAAATATTATCCGCTCGTCAAAGCGGAGCTTAAAAAACGCTGGCCGGAAAGATACCATGAAATGCCGATGATTCAGGCGCTTGCTGCTCTTTATAAAACACCGCGGCTGTACAGTAATCAAGTGGAGCTTGTAGATCCTGTCGGAGGAGACACTTATGGGACGCTTGGTCATGGACTGAATCCTTCCGATATCAAGCCGAAGGAAGCCGATTCAGTTTCCGCAGCAAAAAAAGATGCACCACGTTCTATGACAGTGAATGAATAGACAAGCCTGATCTCCATAAAAAAGGAGATCAGGCTTGTTGGCGTTAGGAAACAATTAATTGTAAAGGGAAAGCTTTTATTTCTCGGCTGTCGCCTTTACAGAGGAAGTTTATAAACATCGGAATCAGGGAATACATGGTTGACATTTCGGTATTTCTCAAAGAAAAGAGGTCACTATGCTTGATTCGATGCTATTTCATCTTATGATGATTGGATTGTTGGGGATCATTTCTCAATGGATTTCCTGGCGTTTTCGGCTTCCGGCCATTGTCATTATGTCAGTAGCAGGACTGATCGCCGGGCCTGTGCTTGGTCTAATCAATCCAGAAGAAGATTTTGATCAGCTATTTAAACCCGTTGTTTCCATAGCGGTAGCTATTATTTTATATGAAGGCAGTTTAAATTTGAATCTTCAAGAAATCAAAGGTCTTAAACAGCCAATTATCCGGATTATCACCCTGGGAGCATTGCTTGCCTGGATTTTTGGCTCACTTGCTGCTCGCTATGTTGCAGGCTTGTCATGGGCTGCTGCTCTCGTCATTGGTGGTTTATTCGTTGTTACGGGACCGACTGTCATCTTGCCGCTATTGCGCCAGGCAAAGTTAAAACAGCGGACAGCGGCGATATTAAAATGGGAAGGTATTATTGTAGACCCGCTTGGTGCGCTGCTAGCAGTGTTTGCTTTTGAAATTATTAAAGTCTTTACGCACAGCGAGTTTCACCTCACGGCATTATTTATCTTTTTTGCTGCTTCATTATTCGCCGTGCTGCTCGGCTGGACACTCGGCAAAGGTATTGGGTTAATGGTAGAAAAAGGAGCGATACCCGAATTTTTAAAAGCTCCATTTGTATTCGTATTGGTCATTGCATGCTTTACCATATCGGATGAACTCATGCATGAAACAGGCTTGCTCGCTGTTACAGCTATGGGAATGACAATGGCTAACATGCCAATATCTTCTATAAAAGATATGAGGCATTTTAAGGAAAACGTATCGATTTTACTTATTTCCTCCATCTTCATTATGCTGACAGCTTCTTTGTCACTGGATGTCCTGGTGCAAATTTTTGACTGGCATATTTTACTGTTTGTCGCTCTCATGCTCTTTGTCGTTCGCCCTTTATCCATTTGGATATCCACTATTGGAACGGATTTGACAGCGAAAGAAAGAGGGCTTGTGGGCTGGATTGCTCCACGGGGAATTGTTGCCTTGACAGTATCGGGCTATTTTGCCGATTCACTTCTTAGAGCCGGTTACGAAGATGCTCGTATTGTAACTTCTCTCACGCTCGCCCTAGTGTTTGCCACTGTGTGTGCCCATGGGTTTTCAATTAGCTGGTTGGCAAAAAGGTGGAAGCTGGCTGTTGATTCTCAACCAGGAGTATTAGTTGTTGGCAGCAACGATTTTACAGTCGGGCTGGCTGTGGCATTGAATGAGGCAAATGTGCCTGTGTTAATCGTTGATGAGTCATGGAGGAGACTGCAAAAAGCAAGAGCGGCGGGCCTTTCTTTTTATCACGGTGAAATTTTGTCAGAACAGGCCGAATACGAAATGGACCGTACTCCCTATGAATACATGATAGCTGCCACGGATGATGATGCATACAATGCCTTGGTTTGTAACACCTTTGTGTCAGAAATGGGAAGAAACAATTTATTTCAATTGAGCGCTGATACAGATCGCCAGCTTGCTTCAGGAGACTATAGCCACGCGATTGGAGGAAGCATTCTATTTTCCGAAGAGGCTACCTGGGGAGAGTTGAATAAAAAGCTGAAACAACATTATATTTTCCGGAAAACCGAGCTGACAGCCCGGTATAGCTATGAGCAATATGTGAAGGAGAGGGCAAGAGAGACTATTTTGCTACTTATATTAAAGCCGGATGGAAAAGTATTATTTTATGTAAAAGACAATAGTCCGAAAGGAGAAGAAGGGGATATCATTGTTAGTCTCTCTCCTCCTGCAAGAGAAGGATGCAAGAAGCAGCAGAAGAGCTAAAAAGCTGCCTGGTTGTCAGCCAGGCAGCTTTTTAAGAGCTTACATAAAAGATAGAATAGTGCTTTTATCATTAACGCCAGATGGTCTCAGCGAAAGCGCTTGTTAAGATGAAAAGAATGGGGTGGCTTTTCATCTAGGCTGAAGCCCATCTTGCAGACGTTACAAAATAGGAATTCTAAACAAGGTTATTTTTTAGCGGAAGCAGCTTCAGGCTGCAGCATGGTGCCCTTTTCCATATAATTCAGATGCCAGGAGAAAGCTTTATTCAACACATGAGGGGTTTGGCCTCCATATGTTAAAGCCTCTTCAAAATAAGCTGTCATCTGTTCTTTATAAGCTGGGTGCATGCAGTTCTGGATAATGAGACGAGCACGCTCCACGGGGGAGAGTCCGCGCAGATCCGCATACCCTTGCTCCGTTACTAGAACATCCACATCATGCTCCGTGTGGTCTACGTGGGAGACGAAAGGAACAACACTTGAAATATCTCCATTTTTTGCGATAGACTTTGTTACAAAGATTGCCAGCCGGCTGTTGCGGGCGAAGTCTCCTGAACCGCCAATTCCGTTCATCATTTTTGTGCCGCAAACATGGGTGGAATTCACGTTTCCATATATATCTGCTTCTAATGCTGTATTAATGGAAATAAGTCCTAGCCGGCGAATAATCTCAGGATGATTGGAGATTTCCTGCGGCCGCAGCACAAGCTGCTCTTTATATTGGTCAAGCTTTGGAAAAATAGTTTTCATCTTTTCCTGCGACAGAGTAATTGAACAGCCTGAGGCAAAGCGGGCTTTCCCGCTGTCCAGCAAATCAAACACCGCGTCCTGTAACACCTCTGAATAGATTTTTAGATTTTCAAACTCAGAATCAATTAATCCGTGCAGCACAGCGTTGGCAACAGAGCCAATTCCTGATTGCAACGGAGCCAATTGGTTAGTAAGTCGTCCCGCTTTAATTTCTTCACGCAAAAAACCGATTAAATGATCGGCTATAATGGCCGTTTCTTCATCTGGCGGCACAATCGTTGAAGGAGAATCTAGCATATTTGTTAAAACAATCCCTCTAATTTTATTCATGCTCACTTTCAGGCTGGATGTACCTATGCGCCCCTCAACAGACGTTAAAGAAATTGGTAAACGCTTTCCTTGTTCACCCACTTCATAAATATCATGCATTCCCTCAAGTGCAGCAGGCTGCGCAAGATTTAATTCGATAATAATGTTCTTTGCTTTTTCCAAGAAAATAGATGAGTTTCCTACAGAAGTAGAAGGAATAATATTGCCTTCTTCCGTAATGGCAACCGCTTCAATAATGGCAAAATCGATTGGATTCAAGACCTCAGAACGCACCATTTCAGCCACGTGTGATAAATGCTGATCGGTAAAGAGCAGCTCTCTTTGATTGATTTTCTTTCGCATAGAAGCATCCGCTTGGAAAGGTAGCCGTTTATGTATAATGCCTGCTTCTGCCATCATTTTATCAATATCTGACCCAAGAGAGGCACCAGTATATACATCCACTTTGAAGTTTTCATCTTTGGCTCGGTCAACTAATGCCATCGGCACTGCTTTTGCATCGCCGGCTCGTGTAAATCCGCTTAAACCAAGAGTCATGCCATCTTTAATCCATGAGGCTGCTTCGTCTGCTGAAACAATTTTCTTTCGCAGTTCTTCACTGCGCAGCTGTTTAGTGATACGTGAGTTCATTAAAATTCCCCCTTTGCCACTTTTTATAATTCTAGCAACCTTCCTGCGTCTACTCATTCGTTTTTGCATGAAAAGCCTTTAAAAAGCGACAAAGCAGAAAAAAACGTACATGAAGCAGAAGTTAATAATTCAATGCTTTTCGGAAGGAACTGGAGTATGTTTGGCTAACAGGAATCTTTGTCCGATCTTTCATAACGAGCAAAAAAGTGGAGTGGGAGTCCGGCTGAATTTCTTCTATGAAACTAACGTTGACAATATATGAACGATGCACACGGATAAATAAATCGTTTGGCAGCATAAACTCAAGCTCTGTTAAGCTCATTTTATGATAGCCTTCTCCGCCGATCGCTTGTACTTTTGTTTTTCGGTTTTCCGCCTCAAGATAAACAATCTTTTCATAAGAAACCGGATACCAGCGGTCTTCAGCTTTAATTGTAAAAAACTTTGCTGCAATCGGAGAAGGCTTTGCTGGAAAGATAGTTGTAACGGCTCCTGTGACTTGTGCGCCGTTAAATAATGGGATAGATATGGCATAGTAAGGTATTCCATATACATCGCTATTAATGTATTCCGAAATTTCATGTCTGTTGGCAATGGCTTTTGCTGCTCCGCTGCCTTCTTTATAGGGCTCTCCGGGACGAATGCGCAAATCAATCAGCTTGCTTGGCTCGTAGTAGATAAACTTTTCTGAATCGGCTACTGCAATAGATGTATGCGGCGGTAGAAACTCTTTCATTACATTCATAATAGATGTGACAGTCACATGATCCACAGGTTACACCTCATCTCTTTAATCGTTTATACTAATTATCATAACAGGCTTATTTTTAAGAGGAAAGGAAGCTGAAAGAAGTGAAGGGTAAAACGAATGCGATGCGCATACTTGATAAAGCTGGACTAACATATGAGACGTATGCTTACGATCCTGCCGACGGAAAAATTGATGGTCTATCCGCCGCGGAAAAGATCGGCAAAAGCGAAGACAGCGTATTTAAAACACTCGTTACAATTGGAACGGATAAAGAAATATACGTATTTGTCATACCGGTTGCTGAAGAGCTTGATTTGAAAAAAGCCGCTAAAGCAGCGGGGGCTAAAAAGTTGGATATGATCCCTGTAAAAGACATTCAAAAATATACGGGCTACATAAGAGGTGGTTGTTCACCGATTGGCATGAAAAAACTATACCCTACTTTTTTGGATCGGCGCACTATTTCCCGGGAAAATGTTATTGTTAGCGCTGGCAAGATCGGCAGGCAAATGGAATTAAAAACAGGCGATTTAATCACGATTACAAATGCAGTGACAGAACATGAAATCATAAAATAAACCAACCTAAGTAGCAACTAACAGCTGTTTCTCCGTTGGCAGCCTGCTCTATATGTCACATAGACAAATGCCCTTGCATATAGTGAGAGAGGACCATTCTTAAAACTGATACAAAGAGGTGCAAAAATGAGCAGGAATGTGATTCGTTATTTTGCGAGGGGAAATACGGCAAAAGGACTGCACAACCTTCTTGATTCAAATCTACAAGGGCTAAGGCAAGTCTTCCTCGTGGACGGAGGCACACCGGCAGAGAGAGCGGCTTGTTTTAAGCAGCTAGCCGATCAGCTGATGGCGGAAGGAATAACTATGGAATTGTTGCATTGTCCGGGAGATCCTGACCAAGTGGAGGGAATCATTGCAACGAAAAAACAAACAGCTATTTTAATGAAGCAGTTGGCGCCATCTATTTCCGGCCCGCATGTACATGAGGTGAGAATTCCAGAGCAGGCATCTGTGCCGGCAGATAAGGAACGAGAAATAATGGGATTAGCAGAGCAGGAAGAAATCGCCCGGCAAAATGCTTATGCTTGTTTCCGCAAAGCCTTGGCTGTCCATGATGAGTGGGAAGACATTTATATTCAACAGCTGAATAAAAAAAGAGCCAATGAGTTAGCAGATGAATGGATTGCCCGCTTGATTCCAAGTCTTTCTGACAATGGAGGCGGCCTCATTAGACACCGCTTTTTAGGAGCTGCTACACCAAAAGGAGCGGTGGACTTTATTGATAACTTAACAGAGGGCCTTGCTAAAAGATATTTTATTAAAGGCCGTGCTGGAACGGGCAAGTCAACGATGTTAAAAAAGATCGCTTCCGCCGCTGAACAGAGAGGATATGACGTAGAAATGTATCATTGCGGCTTCGATCCCGCCAGTATCGATATGGTAATTGTACGTGAACTCAGTTTTGCTATTTTTGACAGCACAGCCCCGCATGAGTATTTTCCAGAGAAAGCAACTGATAGCATCATTGATTTGTATGAAGAGATTGTGGCAGAGGGCACGGATGAAAGGTATGCGGCTGAAATTCAAGAGATTGCTGGGCGTTACCGGATGCTTATGAATAAAGGTACGGCCTATTTAGCTGAAAGTAAAAAGTGCAGAGAAAAGCTGCAGGCTTGCTATCCTGAAATGGAGAGCCATCACATTTTGACTAATATATGCGAAGAAATTAGATCAAAGCTATAAAGATACTGCTATATAATATTCAACAGATGTCCCTGACGCTAGAAGCGTAAGGGACATCTGTTTGTTGATTACTCTGCCCACAGAAAACGGCCGATCAGCTGGTCTACTCTTTTACTTTCATGCAGGCCGCTATGATTAAGGCTAGGGTCTGTTATAACGGCGTGATGAAAGTTTGAAGCTGGTACAATTTTATTTAAGCTAAGGGCACTATCCACAGAAACAAGCTGATCTCCTGAACTAGCAATGGCCATCACTTGTACATCGGAGGGGAAATTTTCTTTTTGTTTAAACAGTTTTTCCAGAGCTGCCGATTGTGGCATTAAGTCCATTGCTGCCGGCCCTGAGTTTCGATTTAAATAACTTCTATCTTTTAATCCTGAAAACGGACTACCGATTACGACTAATTTGCTAATGAATGGGTAGCCGGTTTTTTTGGCATATTCCTCAAGAAATTTAACAGAAACGATGCCCCCCATTGAGTGGCCCACGATGTTTACTTCTTCAAATTTATATTTTTCACGTAAGGTATGCAGGGCTTTGGACAACCAATAGGCTGTATTTTCAAAGCTTGCCCGATTGTTGTCGAAGATCAGTTGAACGAACAGCCGACTGCTTGAGGAGAAACGGCCTGTTTCATCACAGAGTACTTGGCTGTCAGCTGTTACACGGCAAACGATTGCTTTTTTGCCCCACTGTTGTTCGTTTTCAAAGCGATTCAGCATAGAGCGGAAAGAGACAGCCGTTCCTTTATACCCATGTACAAAAACTGTCACATTGGGAGGAGGAGTATTTATCTTAGAATGGACTGTGAAGGTCCCATAACCGATAAGAATGATAAGAGAAACAAGCAGGGAGGCTATGATTAATCTATTTCGCTTTGTCACAAGCTGCAATCTCCTTCTTAGATGGTTTTCTTTAGCTTTCTTCATTTACAACAAGGATATTCAAGTGTTTTTTATTATACAGAAAATAAAAAGCTATCGATGTGAAAATAATGACAGGAACATGAAAATAGATCTCTAATATAAAAAGTAAGGAGGTCGTTAGAATGAAAGAGAAGGTAAGCATATGTAAAAGGTGTGGAAAAGTCCTTTACTGTCTAGACGGATTCTTTAATGGTGTAATAAAAGATGATGGCTCTGCTTGTTGCTTTGAATGCATTGAACAGGAGAAGAGAAAGCAGATATGAAGGCTTCCTATAAAGATAGGAGGTCTTCATCGCGCCTATCTGACGATGAAGACACTGGTGTTGCAAATTTTATATATCTTTCGTAGCTACATCTTTAATTTCCCGGCGTGCTGCATAAAGATTCACAGCGATCGTTTTCAGAATTCCATATGTAGGGATGGCCAATATAACCCCCCAAATACCCGCAATATTACCAGCAGCTAAAATTAAGGTAATAACTGTAAGCGGATGGATGTCGAGCGCTTTTCCCATGACATTTGGGGAAATCAAGTTTGATTCAATTTGCTGGGCAATCAGCATAACGAGGGCGACCCAGATAATCATTTGTGGATCTTGAATCCAAGCGACTAGCAATGCCGGTGTTACTGCAAGATAAGGCCCAAGGAAAGGAATCACATTAGTTGCCATGCCGATCAGCGCCAAAATTAATGAATAATCCAGGCCGATGATTAAGTAGCCGATTAATAACATGGTGCCGACAAGAAAGCTAACGAGCAGCTGACCTTGGATGTAGGATTGTAAGGTTTCATCTAAATCTTTTAACGTCCGGAGGATCCATTGCCGGCGGTGACCTGAAAAAAAGTTAGCTAGAAAAGGCGCAAATCTTTCTCTATCCTTTAGCATATAAAATAGGAAAAATGGAACGAGTACGGTTAAGAACACCGTTTGCAGTAATCCTTGCAAAAAGTTAATTAACCAAGTACCAAAAGCCATTGCCCAATCTTCCACTTTTCCTTCTGCGTCTTCAAGGGATTGAATCGCAAATTGAGGAAGACGTTCTTTCTCATTCATTAAATAATTGATGGCATCTTCTGCAACTTGAACCATCTGCGGCGTATTTTTTGCCAGTCTTGCCCCTTGCTCATTCACAATTGGGCCAATCAGCGCAAATAACACCCAAAAAGTGATAATCAACAGGAGGAATACGCTCAATATCGAAGCCCATCTTGGCAGTTTCTTTCCTTCCAGCCAGTTAACGACAGGGCGCGTTAAATAAAACAGGACCCCGGCAAGAACAAGAGGTAAAAATACGGTTTTCATAACAATGACTAGTGGATTGAAAATATCATTTATTTGTCTGAACAACAAAATAATAATCAGGACCAGCACAAGTGCAATTCCTGTTTGAAACCATGTTTTATTGACCACTCAACTTTACACTTCCTTCCGCTCTTTAAAGCTGCTATTCACATTATACAAATATTTACTAGAATAAAGAAACCGCCAATGTGAAATAAAAAACACACACTTTCATACGAAAGCATGTGCAAAAGTGTTTCATTAAAATAATAAATGTGCCATACCCGCGACAATTGGCAGGGAGATAAGCGTTCTTAATAAGAAAATAAAAATTAAGTCTTTAATAGAAACCGGGATTTTCGTTCCAAGAAGAAGGCCGCCGACTTCAGACATATAGATAAGCTGGGAAACAGAAAGACTGGCAATCACAAAGCGGGTTAACTCACTTTCAATGCCTGATCCGATAATAGACGGCAAGAACATATCGGCAAACCCAACAACAATCGTTTCCGAGGCTTCTTGAGCAAACGGCACTTGCAATAATTCTAATAATGGAATGAATGGCAGGCCAAGCCATTGGAAGAATGGAGTGGTTTCAGCAATAATTAAAGCAATCGTACCGATCGCCATTACGATTGGGGCGACCCCGAGCCACATATCGATTACATTTTGCATCCCATCTTTCACGACAGCTGACGGTTTGTTTCTTTCAGCTTGAGCAACCGCCTGTTCAAAACCATAACTAAATGGTGTATAGCCCTCCGGAATACTTTCATCATCATGTTTTCTCACTTCGTCATTTACAAACGTATCCATCTTCTTAGAAAGAGGAGGGATGCGCGGTAAGATTAAAGCACAAGCGATCCCTGCCAAAATAACGGTTCCGTAAAAAGGAAGGAAATAGCGGGCTAATCCGACTTGGTTAATCACGACTAAACAGAATGTAACCGATACGACAGAAAACGTCGTGCCAATAATAGCGGCTTCTTTCTTTGTATAAAACCCTTCTTCATATTGCTTGCTTGTTAAGAGGACACCAATGGTCCCGTCACCAAGCCAGGAAGCCAGACAGTCAACCGATGAGCGGCCGGGAAGCTTGAAGAGAGGGCGCATCACTTTGGTTAGAGAGTAGCCAAAGAACTCCAGCAGTCCAAAATTGAGTAACAGTGGCAATAACAAGCCAGCGAATAAGAAGGTAGAAAATAGAATCGGCAGGAGTGAATACAAAAGCATGCCGCCTGTATTTTCGGAATGCACCCATTCAGGTCCAAGCTTATAAAGGGTCATCACAGCAAATATGGCACCGATGATACGTACGAGAGCCCAAACTGGCGCCACATCAAACAATGAAGCTAGAAACGGAGAACGGCGGACAAACGCCGGGCGCGTAGTCTTGACAAAAATAGTACCCACAGCCGCTAATACGACCAAATACGTCATAATCGTTGGGATGACATTGCCCATAGCTGACTGCAAAGAATTAGATAAAATAGCAATAGGAATAGTCAGCTCTCCATCAATCGGCACAGGCGTCATAAAAAAGAAAACTCCTATTAAGGAAGGAATAACAAAACGTAAAATACTAGATAAAGAGCTTCTAGAAGTAGTAATTTCCATTCAATACATGTTCCTTTCTATGTATATGTTTGTATAAATATTAATTATTTTTAAATTTTATACATAAGTGATTAAAAATGCAACCCCCTTTATTATTATTCAAATATACAAAAGATTCAAACCTCCCTTCTGAATATAGCATAAACAAAAGGGTATGAAAACGTTTTTATTCAAAAATTTACTAATATTGAATAATAATTGGAAGGGTAGCATATTTAAAAATATTCATTTTTAAATATGCAAAAATGTGAAAGCCAAAGGAGTTTTTTATAACTCTCTATCTGGAGCTAAATAAAAAGGGACAGATAAAAAATTCCTATTGAAAGCCAAAAGAGAAATCTATGTTAAAATGACTGAAATGAGAAAATTTAAAGAAATATCGGGATTTTTTATCCATGTTCTGAATAGGTATGTTAAAATAATTCTTAAAATTCAATTAAAGAAGGGGAAAAATGTGAGTAAAGCCTTAACAAAAATAAAAGTAGAAGACATCGTAGTGGCAAATCAAACATTAAAAGACGTCGTGATCAAGACGCCGTTGCAAAAAAATGAATTACTCTCTGCCCGTTACGGGTGTAATATTTTCTTAAAGAGAGAAGACCTACAGGTCGTTCGTTCATTTAAATTGCGCGGTGCGTACAATTTCATTTACCATCTTCCACCGGAAGAACGAGCGAAAGGAGTCGTCTGTGCGAGCGCTGGTAATCATGCGCAAGGAGTTGCTTTCTCTTGCAACCAGTTAAATATTAAAGGCGTCATCTTCATGCCGTCCACAACGCCAAGACAAAAGATCTCCCAAGTTAAGCGGTTCGGTGGCCAAAATGTTGAAGTCATTTTAACTGGCGATACATTTGATGATTCATACGAAGCAGCCATGGAATATTGCACGAAAGAGGGGATGGTCTTCGTTCATCCATTTGATGCTTATCCAACGATTGCTGGACAAGGAACGGTAGGAGTAGAAATTATGAATGAAGCTCCTCAGCCGATTGATTATGTTTTTTGCTCCATTGGAGGAGGCGGTCTCGCAGCAGGCGTTGGTTCTTATATGAAAAGCATTAGCCCTCACACTCGCATGATCGGTGTTGAGCCGGAGGGGGCCGCAGGGATGAAAACCTCGCTAGCCCAGGATAAAGTAATTGCTTTGGAATCAATTGATCCATTCGTTGACGGGGCAGCAGTAAAGCAAGTAGGTCACTTAACGATGGAAGTGTGCCGTGAAGTGATTGATGATATCGTTGTTGTACCGGAAGGGAAAGTATGCACGACGATTTTGAACTTATACAATGAAAATGCGATCATCGCTGAGCCAGCTGGAGCCTTGTCTATTGCCGCTCTTGATTTTTATAAAGAGGAAATCAAAGGGAAAAATGTCGTTTGTGTCATTAGTGGAGGCAACAATGATATTGATCGCATGCAGGAAATTAAAGAGCGGTCGCTTATTTATGAAGGCATGAAGCACTACTTTATCGTTAACTTCCCACAGCGTGCTGGCGCCTTACGTGAATTTATGCACGAAGTTCTTGGTGAGCATGATGACATTACACGCTTTGAATATACAAAGCGCACGAATCGTGATGAAGGACCGGTTCTCGTAGGTATCGAACTGAAATCAAAAGTAGATTATTTGCCGCTCATTGAACGCATGCAGCAAAAAGGTTTCCCGTATATTGAAATTAACAATGATCCATTCCTATTTAATTTATTGATTTAACTGCCGATATGCACGCCGGCCCAGGGGCTGGCGTGTTTTTTCGAAAAAAGCAATTAACTTCCGGATAACTGTTCTCTATTCCAGATAAAATTATTTTTGATAAAGCCTGAGCAAAACAAGAGGATGACCTATTTGGTCATCCTCTTGTCAGTTTGTCGACAAAAGGGGTTCGGAATAGTCTTATTCCGAACCCCTTTTGATTTTTCGGTAGTTTTAAAGCCATT
>NZ_JBIQDP010000017.1:75443-113608 GCF_045370945.1 Pseudobacillus sp. 179-B 2D1 NHS | reverse complement strand
AAGATTTTAGTTATCAACCAAAACCGTCCAAAAGGGTATATATTCCAAAGAAAAATGGTAGTAAAAGACCGCTAGGTGTACCGTCTTTTGAAGATAAACTCGTTCAAGAGGTTGTCAGAACGCTACTTGAAGCGATGTATGAGAAAAACTTCTCAGACCGCTCACATGGTTTCCGACCAGAAAGAAGCTGTCATACTGCTCTAATGCAAGTAAAAGACAGGTTCACGGGGGCCAAGTGGTTTATAGAAGGTGATATCAAAGGTTTCTTTGATAACATAGATCATCACAAGCTAATAGGAATACTAAAACGTAAAATAGATGATGAAAAATTCATCAATCTTATTTGGAAGTTCCTTAAAGCAGGTTTCCTAGAAGATTGGCAATACCATAAGACATACAGTGGTACTCCACAAGGTGGAATTATCAGTCCTATCTTATCAAACATATACTTGCATGAACTCGATACCTTTATCGAGTCATACAAAGAAAAATTTGATGAAGGTAAAGAGAGAAAACGCCTTAAAGAGTATCGCACTCGTGAGTCAAGACTATACCGAGCGAATGCACGGTATAAAGAAAAATGGCATGAAATGAACGAATCTGAAAGGGAACAGGCATTACAACATCTGGACGAGTTAAAGAATCACATGATGGAATTACCTTATAAAGACCCAATGGATGATAACTATAAACGAATTCAATACGTGCGATATGCCGATGATTTTATCATCGGGGTAATTGGAAGTAAAAAAGACTGTCAACAAATAAAACATGACATCAGCGAGTTCCTTGATAAAGAACTCAAAATCGAATTATCACAGGAAAAGACGCTCATTACACATTCAAGTAAAAGAGCAAGATTTCTTGGATATGACATTAAGATCAGTCATGACAATAAGACAGCCAAATATACAGCTAGCGGACATAAGCAAAGAACACGCACAATGAGTTGTGAACTTCTATTACCGCACGAAGTATGGCGGAACAAGTTAATCGAATATAAGGCGTTAAAAATAGATGAAAAAACAAAGCAATGGAAATCCATGCATCGGGCGCATTTACTGCAAAATGATGACCTTGAAATATTAACCATTTACAACGCAGAAATTAGAGGTTTATATAATTACTACAAACTAGCGAACAATGTTTATAAATTAGACAGCTTTAAATTTATTATGGAGTACAGCATGTATAAAACGTTCGCTAATAAATATAAATCAAGCGTAAGGAAAATCCGTAGAAAATACAGTATAAATGGTCAATTTGCAATTAGATATGAAACTGCCTCCGGCAGTAAATTTGCATATTTCTATAAAGATGGATTCAAAAAAACAGTTACTCCCATCGAAAGATTCCGAGGTTGATGTTATTTCTAAAACAAGAAATATCATTTACAACCGTACGGGGTTAATCAAACGCCTTCTAGCAGGACAATGTGAATGGTGCCACGCTACAAATGTAGAGTTGGAAATTCATCACGTGAAGAAATTAAAAGACCTCGAAGGAAAAAAACTATGGGAAAAGCGTATGATTGAACGAAACCGTAAAACTATGGCACTCTGTAAAAAATGCCATGTGGATTTACACAACGGTAAACTGGACTGATAAGTGGAGAGCCGTATACATCGAGAGGTGTACGTACGGTTCGGGGAGGAGTATTTGGAAACCTAGCATAGAAATATGCCAAGGCGCCGGGTGCTTACTCTACTTCATGCCTTGTACTTGGCTTGGATGGAATTATAGTGGTTGTACAGGAACAAAAGGAAGGGGTAGTAATATACCGAAGAATACGTTATTAAACCCTTCAATGATTGCTAAGTATGGAGGATATGGCGTTGATGCAAATGGTGATGGTAAAGCAGATCCTATGCAAATTGAAGACGCCATTCATGCAACGGCTAACTATTTAAAGGCATCCGGTATGCCAGGCAACCCCAAAAAAGCAATTCGTAGATACAATCATTCTGATAAGTATGTCAATGATGTTATGAGTTACGCAGCCAAATTTAGGGCAGAAGCTAGCACAGCTCCTAATCCAGCTACTACTACCACTGCATCAGCATCTAAAAAAGGTTCATTGATGAACTCATTTAGCTTTGTTTCAAGGGCTTATGCGAATTCGAGTGCAAACTACCAGTCTGGATGGAAGGCAACAGCTTATGCGCCTGCACTTGGTGGTATAAATGGTGGATCAACAACAGCTAGTGGTACAAAAGTGGTTAATGGTAGAACCATTGCAGTTGATCCAAAACTTATTCCTCTCGGCTCTATTGTAGCAATTAAAGTGCCTAATATGCCTAAATATAATGGTGTGTATGTTGCGGAGGATACCGGAGGAGCAATTAAAAATAAAAAGATTGATATAGCAATAGCACCAGGTCAGGTGAAGGCCTTCGGTGTAAAAAGCATTCAAGTAGCTATCTTAAAACGAGGAAGCGGCGTAAAGGACGCTAAAAAGACAGTAGCAACTTGGAGTACCTCCAAGGCTAAGTGGGAGCAGTTAGCAGGAGTAGCTTCTTCTTCTAATACAGATAATGGTCCATACGGAGTTAATAATGGAACATTCCCTCTACCAAAAGGTCAATATGATAAATTTGGTGATTCATGGGGGAACGATAGAACGTATGGTGGTAATAGGAGACATGAAGGTAACGATATTATGGCTAAAAGCGGCGTGAAAATCTATTCAGCAACTGATGGAGTTGTTGAAAAACATGGTTGGAATAAACTAGGCGGTTGGCGGCTTAATATTAAATCACCTGATGGATACAACCTATATTACGCTCACATGCTAAAATACGCTCCCGGTATCAGTAAGGGAGTAAAAGTAAAACGAGGACAGTTGATTGGATATGTTGGTGCAACTGGCTATGGTCCACAAGGTACGACAGGAAAGTTTGATCCTCACTTGCATTTTGGTATCTACAAAAATGGTAAGGCGATTAATCCATATCCGTTCCTGAAAGCATGGGAAAAGGGAGAGCAAATTCTTGATGATTCTAGCCCTTATGCTTCTTGTGGAACCGATGAAGGTGGAGAAAGTAGCGAACTTGGTAGTGGAAATGCAACAGGAAAAGCTGCTGATGTTTTAAAAGCCGGAGAAAAGTGGCTTGGTCGCCCTTACAAATGGGGTGGAGGAAGAACAGATGCAACAGTGGCCAAAGGGTTATTCGATTGTTCTGGCTTTGTCCATTACGCTTTCTCGCAAGTAGGAATAAATCTAGGACCTCGTAATTCTGTAAGTACGGATACTTTAAAGAAACTTCAAAAGAAGATACCAGCAAGTCAAATGCAACCAGGAGATCTTGTGTTCTTTGATACCGATAAAACAGATGGGCATGTAGGCATTTACGCAGGTAATGGCAAGTTTTTAGGTTCACAAACTTCTACAGGAGTGGCGTATGCTGATATGTCAAAAGGGTATTGGAAGAACAAATTTAACGGACGAGTTATTAGAGTTTTAAAGTAGAGACTAATATCATCGCCCCTTCCGTTCATTGAAGGGGCGATCTATTTTTCTTTATTAAATCGTTGTATAGAAAAATCTTGAAATATAGGAGCGAGGAAGGTATGTCACTAAGGGATAAAATAGTAATGTGTTTTATTGTTCTTGGCATGGTTGCATCATTTATTTTTGTGAAAAAGACAGATTTTTTTGTTAAAGGAGAGTCTTTACATCTACAACAGTCTGGAAAAGAACTTGTTGAACTAATGGAAAGAATAGAAAAAGAACCATCTCCTACTGTTAAGTGGTTAGAAATTAGAGAGGGACGGGAACCAGGAACGAGATTGGAAGGGCTAGGAGCTGCAAATCGAGAATACATGACGGATATACCAAAAATTGACTCTCCCGCTAAAACGATTCAGTATACATTTGCAACCGTTATATTCAAAAAAAAGGAGCTTTTTAGACCTAATTTTTTGCCAGACCAACTCTTTAAAGATCTTTATAAAAAAGAAAAGTCAAATACGGATGAAGAGCAGGTTTTAAACTCTATAATGAATAAAATCAGTCGAAACAATAAGCTCAAAGATGTTGAATTGATCAATGTAAAAGAAACAGACATTGATGCTACTGCCAAAGTATTTCTAATCTATAAGGATAAAAAGCGAGTGAAATTGAATTTAGAACTATATAAAACGTATGATGAAGAATTTAAGGCCTATCAATATCGCATTACTAATAGTTTGTGGGATATCATATCTGAAGTTGAAAAAATTGATAAGTAGTTTTCAAACAAACTCTCTCAGACAAGCAGTATAAGGTTAATATACACTGATAATACAAATATTGAACCTACAACAACTAAAGTAATTATTTTAAAACGGAAAGGATAGAAGAGAGTATGAATCAATTAGACAAGATGACGAGGGTGGAAGAAAATTTAATTGCTGTATTAAAGCAGATTAGTGAAAAGATAGATAACATTGATGAAGATGATGAAAAATACAAGCAACTCTGGCATCCATTCATAATAAAAATAGAGGAAGCTATATCTGATCTCCCTCATAAGCCAATAGATATTCTCCCGCTATTCATTGTTAGAAGAATGATCAGGGAGTTTGATCCACGGTTATATCCCAAAAGAAGATCTATGCTTATGGAGACACTGCAGGTTAAAATTACACCGAAGGATGAAAAGAAGGGGAGTCCGGGTGTGTTCTTCCGCTTGCTTCGTAATTACTATAAGCCTCATATTCGTAGTAATGTCGAAGATTTTGTTCTTTTCCATACAGTAGATGTAGCCGCACCTCTAAAGGAAGCTAAAAAAGATGAGTGGCCAATGGTTATTGAAAAAATGATTAATGAATTAGGATTTTATACTGTATGGATTATCGCAGATAAAGTAATAAAAAATGAAGAACTGGTGGAAATCGTTAAAGAAACAGCACCAGATGATTACATTGAGACCATTGTGGATCTGTTTGATTTTTACAGAGAAGTGGATTATGAAAATCTTTTTTCTCCCAATTATGTTGTTCAATCTGCACAGACTCGTTCACTTAAGAAGGAGCATGAGAGATTAAAAAAACAGGTATCAAAACAGGAGAAAGAAACACAGAAGTTAAAGAGGGAAATTCATACAGCTAAAATGGAAAACAAACAGCTTGAAGGGCAGTATTACGAATTATATGAAGACTCACTGAAAGAGATTGACGCGCTTCACAAACAGCTTGAAGAAGAACGGATGCATTATGAATCAATTATTCAAAAGCTAAATAAAACAATTCAAGAGTTGCAAATAAATACTGAGAACAGCCAATTTTCTATGATCCCTGACGGAGAAGATAGGGGAGACCTTGAAGGAAAGACCATTGCATTAATCGGGGGAGATCGGGTTCGACACTTTCAAGAGATTGTAGAAAAGTTCAATGGCAACCTTGAATTTGTATCAGAAAAAGATATTAGTTTAGTAGAAGGGGCAGTTTCCCGATCAGATGTTGTATTCTTTTTTAAAGAAGTTGCTGGGCATCATCTGTATAGAAAAGCTATTCAAACGGCGTCTAAGAAGGGAATACCATTCCGATATGTAAATTCTAAAGGCATTAGTGGATTTAAACGGACCCTTCTCTCCTATACAGACTCATTGGAAAGGAATGCCTCAGAAGTATAATACAAAAACTGAACAAGTGTAAATTTGAAGTAAAGTTGTACGGTTTATAAAAAAGCCGTACTGTTTTGAAGAAAGTTGGACAGTTTATAAAAAAGATGTACCCGAATTATCTATACTCTGTAATTACACTAAAGGGGAATTCCCCTCAACTATAAGTTCCAATTTTGGTACAATATGGGGAAAGGAGGGGTTCCTTATGGATAAGAATATTGAGAGTCGTATTTTACAAAAGAGTTATACACCAAAACTGGCTAAAACTTATTTGAAAACACACGTATTAGCAATTGAAGAATTTTCAAAATTAATCAAAGAAGATGAAGATATCATTTTTGTTAGCAGCGGCTCTATTGAAGGAAGAAATAGAAATGGAATGGTTTTTATTACAAACAAACGAATAGTTGTTAGTTTAAAACTCTTTGGAACACATGTGGAACAATTTCACTATGAACATATTACAGCAGTTGATTATAAGGTCAATTGGCTTGGACAAGGCATAATAGAAATTGATTCATATGGAAAAAGTAAAAAAGTGAGCTTTTATGAAGCTGGCAAAAATGATGAGTACTTGAGAAAAGCTGTTGAATACATTAACAACAAAATGTTAGAAGCTACACAACCGGAAATAAAGCCAGTTCAAAATACTTCTGAATCAGACTTTATAACACAATTAGAACGCTTAGCAAATTTAAGACAACAAGGAATCCTTACCGAAGATGAATTCCAAGAACAGAAGAAAAAATTGTTGTAGCGATAAAAAAAGCGTCCTTATTTATAGATTTTTAAACAATATAAGTACGAGAAAAAGGATACAAATGACTAACTTCTACAGGTGCGCTAATTATCCAAATAAGGTCTATTAGATGATGGATAAATAAATAAATAAAGGGAGAAGGTCAGCTAAATAAATACTTCCACTTTTATGAAATCAAAAGGGTAAATTTCAAGAGAGAAAACTATTAAAGGGGAGATTTATATAGCAAGTAAAAAGAAGTTGCTGTATAGCGTTGTATTAACTGTAATTATTATTGGTATAGGGGTTATTAGTTTGTACGCACAGTACCCGATAAAGATGGGTGAGGAGGATATTAAAAAGCATTTAGAGGATTGGGAAAACAGCTCTGATACGCCAGATACCATAGAGGTTAAATCATTTAAACAGCTAGGGGAAACAGATACATATGTTGCTTCTTACAAACTGGATGAATCCCCAGCTATAGCGGTGTTAGAAAAAGGTATAAACAATCGATTAAAGATTGTGTCGTTGAGTTCTGGAACGAGTGAGGTACGATATGAAGATATTGCGACGGATGATGGAATTTATATAGCACTTTCTGGCGTGAATCAGAATGAGAAGATATCTATGATAGAAGTGGATTTACAAACAGAAGATTACAGTTATCGTGTAGATGTGCCTGAAGGTGACTACTTTACGGTGGTAAATTTGCTGCCTCCTTCTATTAAAAACCCTGTAGCCATATCTTTTACGTCATATGATAAAAACGGTAAGCAATTAATATTAGGTGAATAACTATTTTGAGAAACAGCATACTGCCTCTCTTTTTCTAACGAATACAATAATCCTATTTGACTAACGGTAACGTTATTTTATTAAGAGGTAAACAATTATAAAGAGCCTTGCTGCATATAGAATGTAGTAAGGCTCTTATCTTTTTTAACCAAAATTCAATAACTTTATTATCACTATACATTTAATATGGGAGTTCATTCATTTTTTGCCATTGTTCAAAAAAAGGCTTTATTGGAGATTCCTCTATATCATCTAAAGTAAGAGGGGGATAATTCATATTCTGTCGCTCCAATTGTATATCGTTGAGTTTTTTGAAAAGTACTTTTTCACGTTCTTTGCCGATTTCTCTAACTAATTCTAAACTGCTAGGCTTTTCTTTTTGGATTACAGTCATATAGTAACTGTTAATGGCTTCTAAAGCTTTAACATCTTCTTTCGCTTTTATATTTAAGCGGTTGCTATAATCTTTTTGAACAATGCTATAGAGTGATTGCTCTTTTTTATTGGCTTCATATATTGATTCGGCATAATTATTTTCAACTGCTTTAACTATATAGCCAGCAAGGTTAGCGATCGAGTCCCCTGTGCTTCGCATGACATATAGAATGTTTTCTTCAATATAACGCGGATGGTACTTGCTAATAAATTCCTCCGCCTTCTTTCTCTTAACTCCATTGGCAATTAGTCTATTCAACAGTGTTTTAACATCATAGTCAACAGCTTCCTCAGTTAAATACTTGTCAATATTCGATTCGTTTCTATGTATATAGAAGATAAAACTTTCAATTTTGCGGCCTTTACGTTTATGAACATCATACTCAAAATGAATATCCGTTTTTGCATTAATTTCATTTTTAGCTTTATCAAGTACCACATTTCTAAAGTTTTTCATTAATGTTAGCTTGTCATCCGCTATATTAAGCAACCGTCGAAGTTCATTAACCTTAATTATACGTTTACCCCAAGGCTGCCGTTCTTTTAGTAATTCATATATTCTCCAGGAATATTCTGACTTGAACTGGAGTACATTAAACAATTGATATTTTGTATAGGTCTTTAAATTAACCAAATAATCAGCTAGCGCGTCAGATAACTTAATTCGTACGATACCTTCTCCTTTTAAATAAGTTGCCTGTTGAATCCAGTTAATTTTATTAACGATTACTTGACCTTTAGTAGAGTCATACGTCTCAATTACAAACATTTTGCTTTGCAAACCATCCACTGCTTTTTCAACACGTTCGTAAAAACTTTTTTCTGAAACTCCAATAAGATTAGCAAGCTCCTTAATAGGTAGCGAGTACATTTTAAAATCCTTGTCATCAGGTTGAACTAAACTTACCAAGGCATAAACTATTCTGCGCTCATTTATCGAAAGGTCTTGTCGTGCATTGATTAGCTCATTGGATTGATTGATCCAATAGTACGGACGTATATCCGCATCCTCTATTTCAAGTGATAATTGTTCATCTCGTGGATGATCCATAAAATATGCCACCTTTCCACAAGTTAAAGTAGTTCGGAAAAAAGTTAATAATCGTTCATGAAGGATTGCTTACATGAATAAATATAATATAACCTTTCTGAGAATTCTAGTGAGGTAAAAACTTCAATCCTAGTAATTTCTTAATGTCTACCTAAACGGGGTGAACAGACCTAATCTTAAAGAGGTTTATAAATATAATGTCTACCTAAAGAGGGTCAAAATTTTTTTTATAAATAAAGTGAAAAACTTCTTTTAAATGTAGAGAACAATCTCTATCAAGTAGGAAATAGCTATTGAGAGGATATACCCCATTTAGGTAGACAATACAGTGGAAAAATCACTTATAAACCCTATTTAGGTAGACAACAGAACAAAGGATTTACTTAGTGATCCCGTTTAGATAGACAATAGGTCAGAGGAAGGGACTGAATAACCCCGTTTAGATAGACAATAGAACTGGGGAACCACTAATAAACCCTGTTTAGGTAGACAATAGAACTGAGGAAACACTGATAAACCCTGTTTAAGTAGACAATGGAACAGAGTATCTGCTTATAAACCCTGTTTAAGTAGACAATGGAACAGAGTATCTGCTTATAAACCCCGTTTAGATAGACAATGGAACAAAGAAACTACTTATAAACCCCGTTTAGATAGACAATGGAACAAAGAAACTACTCATAAACCCCGTTTAGGTAGACAATAGAACAGAGTAACTACTCATAACCCCGTTTAGGTAGACAATAGAACAGAGTAACTACTCATAACCCCGTTTAGGTAGACAATGGAACAGAGTAACTACTCATAACCCCGTTTAGGTAGACAATAGAACAGAGAAGCTACTTATAAACCCCGTTTAAGTAGACAATAAAGCGGAAAGTCTTCTACCAGACCCCATTTAGGTAGACAATAGAATAGTAGTCACTGATAGACCCCGTTTAAGTAGACATTGAAAGTCTTTTTTTAAAGCCAACCCTGTTTAGGTAGACTTTATGCCCCGTTTAGGTAGACATTCCACCCTGTTTAGGTAGACCCTTGACCCCGTTAAGGTAGCTATTTCACCCCGTTTAGATAGACTTTCTACCCCGTTTAAGTAGACAATTATCTCTCTGAGCCCTTGAAGGACAAGGGATAGCCAAAGTAATAAACAAGAAACATAAAAAACAATATTAAACAATATTAAACAATAAAAACATGAAACTATCGAATGTGGATAACTTTTTACTAAATAACAAGTAACTTTATCTAAATTTAATTAGAAAAAACTGCTTTTTCCCCAAATGGTGTACAGTGATAATAAAGTTGTTTAATTTACAGTAAAATCATTTAAAAATTAATATATTTGTTTATAAAGCCTTCTTATACTAACTGGACAGGTTAGTATAAGTACATTACAGTATTTGTGATTAATGGTAATTTTCAAAATTGTTTACAATATTATCCGATTCTCCTAATATTATAGGTAGGTATTTTATGCTAATGCTTATGGTCTATCTTTATTTATTATGATTGGAGATATCCATTATGGATAAATCAAAGGTTTATCAAAAAGTGGTCATGGTTAATACTGATGAAGATATACCTATTGAAAAGGCAAAAGAACTTTATGATCATTTGGTTTGTAAAGTATGTGAGGATCCAGATTCTGAGGAAGATTTTATTTGTCAGGACTGCTTTTCTGAACTCTTTTATAAATAGGGTACCTTGTGAATAATTGTACTTAAGCTAAAGGGTGCGTTAGTTCAATAAGTAGTAAACAACTTTAAAGAGCCTTGCTCCATATAGAATGTAGTAAGGCTCTTATCTTTTTTAAACAAAATTCGATAACTTTATTATCGCTATACAAATGGTATGTATTTATAAGTGATCCAAAAAATCAATAAGTTGTTTAGAAAGAATAACTAAGCTATTTAACTATCAAAATGAGAAAAAATTTATCCAATATTAGACTGTGACTTTCACAGTCTCAGCTAAAACCTTCCAAGCCTCTTCTTCTGTTAAAGCACGATAAATAGTAACTGCTACGTTTGGATTGGACTTTTTCTTGAACTCAAATACTGTCCCTTCTTTTAGAGATGCCCCTATAGCCATGACACTCCATTCTTCTCTAAGTTTTTTTGTTTCTGACATACTCTCACTCCATTCATTAAATCGCAAATTCAATGCTTTACACGACATTATTTTATGAAGTTGAATTTCGCAGCATAAAAGTGCAAGTTCAATTGGATAAATTAGAACAACTATATTAATTCAGCTCACCAAGAATAGCCATATATATTAAAAAGACTGTAGCAAACCAGCCATGTAATTTCTATGATTATTACCCATTTCTTTAAAAATCGATAGAGTTATTTGTGACTGAACTTGGTTCTTAATTAAAGACATAGTTTCCTTTGCCATATCAGTATCTACTAATCGTGAAAAGTCACTTGTAAGCTGTGTCTCTTTTGTTGAGCTATAGGACAAACGGTTTTCTAAAGTTTTTTGTTTAATACCCAAATCTGCACGCATTGAACTCAACTGATCTAACACATGTTTATCTAGATAATCTATATTAAGTAGCTTATCAAGAGACTCTTCCTGTAAATTTAACAAAGTAATATCAAAGGATTCCCCAGCCACAGATTCAATTCTTTTTTCCTCAGACCTCAATATGAAGCTAACATTGGCTTCACCACCACCTACAATTTGATAACGCTGTACACCTGTTAAATCTTTGTCATTGGATTTCTCGTTTAATTTAAGTGTTCCATTCACACGGTTACCAAAAAAGTTTAATTGGTAAGAAGCAGTCTTCCCGTCATCACTAAATTTTATTTTCCCTCGATTTTCGACCCCGTTTGAGTAGACAATAAACTCGTGCTCTTTCTTCCCTTGTTGATGATCTAATGTAAATGAGCCCTTAAGTTTTTCAGACGAATTAGGCATCGATATCTCAGCATCATAAGTACGGCTTAAAATATCCACCTGTTCTTTTTTACTTACCACTGAAATGGTTTGAAACTCTGGTATCTGTAACATTGGATCTCTTGGATTAGAAAAATCCCCTCCAAATATCTTGTTTGTGTTAAACGTCGCATTATTAAGGGTACCGCTAATGGTCCCTGTAAGAGCAAGAGCCTCTTTTTCAATTAACTTACGATCATCTATAGATAGAGTATCACTTTGATATTGTACTGCTAATTCACGAAGTTTTTGAGCAACATCATGCGCATGAGACAGGGCCTGTTCTCCTGTTTGTAAAAGAGAGATACCGTCTTGTAGATTGTTTTGCTCTATAGCATTTTCTCTAACTGCCGCTTCAGTTCGACTAATACGGAACATTTTACCCGGATCATCAGATGCCGAATTCACTTTCTTTCCTGATGATAAGTTCTGTATAGATTTTGAAATTGCCTTTAATTGAGCCTGTGCTAAATTCGTATTCTGTAAACTACTTACTGTAAAATCATTGATCCTCATCTAAGAGCATCCTCCTTAATTATGAATAAAATTTTTAATATAAAAAATATTAGTTTTAAATTGATTCATAAGTATGATGTGGAGAATATGGATTCTTTCGAAGAGGAAAATGAAAAAATTTATTCTTTTAGTAAAACCTGAGCCGCAAAGTCTGTAAGCACATTAAAAATTTCCCTGTTAAAATAAGAGTATAACCATTAATAAAAATGAAGGAGGAGCAAAATATGATCCACACAATCCTTCTATCCATGCAATGGTATTTTTTATTCCAAGTCATGTTTTTTGAAAGCTGGGGCCTGTACAAGCTCGCTCTCTTATATAACGTAAAAAAAGAAGTTGGACGCCTATATAATGAACTAAAATATGAAAATAATAGTGAAAATAGAAAAGAGGATAGCCAAATGAAAGAATTCACAGAAGGACGCCTAAATAAAGAACAAAAAATTCAGGAAGAAATTTCTCGAAAAGCGTGGATTCAAACACAAAAAAAGTTATATCCGTATTTGTATCCAGAAGGTGTTGATCTATCCATGACATATGAAGAAAGAATAAGGAAGGAGAAAATTGCGAAAGAAGTAGAACAACACGTATCTGTATTATTAGAACGTCAAAGAATCGAAAATAATCAAGCTGAAAAGAGGGGAGAGAAGATGTCTCAACAAGAAAAATTAGAATGGATTCAAAATTGTTTAAACCAACTTGTTGGACTAGACGAGGTAAAGTTATCTGTAAAAGAATTGATTGATCTGATTGAAGTGAATCGTTTGCGTCGAGAACAAGGACTATCAGAAACAAAACCAATGCTTCATATGATTTTTACAGGAAATCCAGGCACTGGTAAGACGACAGTCGCTCGAATCATTGCGGAAGTATTTAAAACACTTAATGTTGTTTCCAAAGGTCATCTTGTAGAAGTAACACGTGAAGATTTAGTTGAAGGCTATATTGGTCAAACAGCGGCTAAAACAAAAAAAGTACTTCAAGAAGCTTCTGGAGGCATTCTTTTCATTGATGAGGCATATACACTTTCGCGTGGAGGAGATCAAGATTTTGGCAAGGAAGCTATTGATACCATTGTAAAACATATGGAAGATCATCGCGATGATCTTATTATCATTTTAGCTGGTTATACTAAAGAAATGACGGAATTTATGCGTGCTAATTCAGGGCTTGCATCCCGATTTCCTTTTCAAATAAAATTTGCAGACTATTCTACAGATGAGTTGCTTACTATTCTAAAAAGAGAACTCAGAAAAAGACAATATACAATCAGTAAAGAAACTGAAAAGGCATTGTTGAACCATCTTGAAACAAAGTCTATTAAAGGTCGTTCAGATAATGGCAATGGACGAATGGTTCGTAACATGGTAGAAAAAGCTATTCGTCGGCAGTCAAGCCGGTTACGTAAGGAAATGGACTATCTTTCAAAGGAAAGGTTATCAGAATTAACAACAGGAGACTTTAATATTCAACAAGAATCTGTCTTTAATCTTGAAAAAACTTTGGCTGGAATTATTGGTAATGAAAAGTTAAAGGAAAAGATTCGAATGATAGCAGCTCAGATGAACATTCAAAAATTACGTAAAGAACAAGGGTTTAAAGTAACTGCAAGCAGTCAACATATGATCTTTCAAGGAAACCCAGGAACAGGAAAAACTATGATCGCTCGAACAATGGCTAAATTATTAATGGAATTAGGAGTTCTAAAAAAGGGTCATCTAGTTGAAGTAACACGTGAAGATCTTGTTGCAGGTTATATAGGACAAACAGCTTCTAAAACACGTGAGGTTGTAGAATCCGCTCTTGGCGGCGTATTGTTTATTGATGAGGCTTATACGCTTAGCACAGGAGGAGAGAATGACTTTGGGCGTGAGGCCATCAATACGTTGGTGAAAATGATGGAAGATCATCGTGATGAGTTGGTTATTATTTTAGCGGGATCTCGAAAAGAAATGACTGACTTTTTCCAAGCTAATTCAGGTTTAAATTCTCGTTTCCCTATTAAATTAGATTTTGAAGATTACAGCCCATTAGAAATGACACAAATCCTTGAGCTTCTAGCAATTAAAAAAGGATACAAAATACAGCTAGATACACTTAATAAGTTGTACCAATATTTAAAAGTACACCCTAGAGATGAACAGAGCGGAAATGGGCGTTTCTCACGTAATGTTTTAGAGGAAGCTATTCAATATCAAGCATATCGACTTAGCAAATTAGATAGAGCCCCCTCAAGAGAGGAACTTATGACATTGAATGATGAAGATTTTCCAATCTTATCTTCTCAGTCAACTTGTTCTCAATTACAGATACGCTGACTTTAACCTGGACATAGTGTTCGGGTTATTTTTTTGCAAAAAAAATTATGAAAACAAAAAAATAGCTCTTCACAAGAGAACGAACGACGATCATCATATCAAAAAGCGTTTAGAAAGGAGAATTATCAAAGCTGTGATTGCAAAAAAATGGACAGTAGTTGCAACAATTGTTCCAATAATGTTGACCATAGCATCTCCAATAGGATTTGCTGCAGAGTCAACAACCAATGTTGAGGAGAAATCAATAGATTCAAAGCAAAGCATCCAAGAGTATGATAAAAAAGCAAATGCGATCCATCAAATGCTAGAGGACCGAAAGCAACAGATTACTAAACTAACCTTTAAAGTTGAAAATTTAGAGAATCAAATTGAGGAGAGTGTAAAATACCTCGATCGTAAAAAGGAAGAATTCGAGGAAATATCCTCAGTTTATTTTGAGAACGGAGAAAAAATCGGTCTTACTAGTGTATTGATCCAGTCAGAAGATACAAGTGATTTTATTCATCGGCTTATACACTTTAAATCTATTGCTAAAAAAGAGAGCGCATTTATCCAAAAATATATCAACTTGCAAGAACAAATAAAAAAAGACCGTCAGACTGTTGATAATGCTAATTCAAAAATTAAAAAGCTGAAGAGGGAGATCACCACCTTAAAAGCCAAACTAAAAAAAACTCAATCTGATAAAGAAAATTATATGAGTGAACTCCATACAAATGAAGCAGAAGAATTGTTGGAGGCGGAATATGAAATAGAGGAAAAAGAGGCAGCAAACATAATGGAGACTCAGCATAAGGCTGATGAAATCGTTAAAGAAGCTGAAGAAGAGCGGGGAAAACAAGAAGCTCTTTATCAACTCTATAAAGAAATGGCAGATTTGAGACGAAAGGTTCATAAGAATGTACCTGGACCAAGCTATCCATATGGGGTAAATGGCGAGCAGCTTTCTACTCATCCTCTTGAAATTGCAGAGGAATCAAAAGGTAACAGTTTGTTTATGCGGCCGGCCACAGGGAGTATTACATCCGGATTTGGAAAACGTTCACTTGGTAACCATTATGGTGTTGATATCGGAAAAAATGGACGCAAAGGGGATGTTCCTATTGTTGCAGCTGCTGATGGTGTTGTGCTGAAGTCTTATTATTCAAGTTCTTATGGAAATGTGGTTTTTATCCGTCACACTTTTGGAACAGAGACTTATACTACGGTCTACGCCCATATGGAGGTTAGAGCAGTTAAGGCAGGCTCTTATGTGAAAAAAGGGATGCATATTGGCAATATGGGGAATACTGGGCGCTCATTTGGTCCACACTTACATTTTGAAATTCATAAGGGTGAATGGCAGGTTACCAAGTCAACAGCTATAGATCCTCTTAATTTTATATCGCGATGAGCTTGAAAGGAGTTATTTAATGCAAATCTATCAAGTTAAGAAATGTACATCATAATAGATTTTTAAATCTAATATAACAAGTATCTAGGCAGATTAATACTACCAGTATAAGGAGTGAAAATATTGAAAAAAAAGGTACTTTTAATATCGATCATTTTGACATTCGCCATTCCAGTCCTTTCAGGTTGCTTCGGAGGAGAAGAAGAGGCCGCTCAACCGAATCCCCAAGAGGAATACAATAAAACATTTGAATATGCAATTAATGAATCCAATAAGTTGCTAGATAGATATAGCTCAAATTTGGATAAGTTGTATATTGATGAATATACGCCTGAGCAATTTGGAGTCATTGTTCGGGAAGTTATTGGAACAAGTAATGACATCGTAACAAAAGTTGATCGAACTGATGCATCCAAGGAAATGTTTGAATTTCACCAAAAGGTTCTAACATATTTACAAAACCAACATAACTTATTTTTATCATCTATTTCACAAGCGAATGCAGCAAAAAATAATCAACAAATTACACTGGATAAGCAAAATTTGCGAAACAGTTATATGGCGGTCAAAACAGAACAAAGCAATCTTTTAAAACAGTGGAAAGAGATGTCGGGTTTATCTGTTGAGCTAAATAACAGTGTAGAGCAAGCACAATAATCATAAAAGTAATAACTAATAGGTTCGTTAGCTAGAGAGGGGAATAAAATTGAATAGCAAAAAATTGCACCGCTATGAACGGTGGTATTTCTTTTCGATTTACATATTATTTATCTTTATACTTTTAAAGATAGTAGCCTTTGTCGTTAGAAGCTTAGAATTATCTGTATGGTCTAATTTAGGCGCTTTCATGAGCATGCTAGCAATTTGTATAACAACGATATGCATCTATTGTAAGTCTTATAAATGGCGACGCGAAGGGAAGCGTTTGACGGAAGAAATTGGTTTAGAAAGTATAATTATTGTGCCGGGGAACTTTTTAAACCGTAATAATGTTTTAGAGTATGAAATTCACCATAAAACAGATAAAGTTCGTAATGGTTTGGCTAAACGAATGCGGAAAAAATCTGAAGTGATTGAAGAATTGAACAATTCGCTTCAGGAAGATTATCAAAAACTTGCAGAATGGAGAATGAAGAAGAAAAAAGAAACTCCTTCGGTAGATATTATGTTTCATACAACTACTCACCCAGCAATGATCCACATATGGCGAAAAAATAGCAAGGATTATTTTTATGTCAAACAAATGGATCAAGTATTAGACCCATACGCAAAAATGAATTGGATTCAGTGGCTTCCAGTTTCATTTGCCACAACTGGATATATCGGAAAGAGACCTAAAGAGTGGGGAAGTTATTATTTTTACTCTAATTGTTTAGGGGATAAAGAGGATGATATAAGAGAGGGGGAAGAGAAACCATCACAAGTTTCTTGATGAATATGAACAAACAACAACCTATTTCATCATCCTCATCGCATGTATTACCAAAACATGCACTTAAATCAAAGTTGTTCCTTATTGAAAAAGGAGAATATTCTTTTCTGTTAGAAGCGGTATCAAAACGTAAAGCAATCTTTTTATGTGCCAAAAAGTTAATACCGCATTATCAGTTTTTTATTAATAGCTTTGCCAAGGAAAGAAGTTTATTTAGCATATTTTATCGTGATAAATATGGTGTATTCAATGATCCACAGAGGATGAGACCGCTTCCTTTTAGCGACCATAAAAAAGCAGAATACATTAGCGAGCAAGTGAAGCGTAACATTCACAATTTTTGGGCTGATAGACCAGACTTGGGTGCAGAATACACAAGAGAATTTGTTAGAAGCCTTATCGCTCAAAAACAAAATAAAGAATATATAGGATCATTTACAGAAGAATTTTATATATGGACAATCATAAAGTTAATGGCTTCAGAAAAAGGGATAGCGGGAAAGTTAACTATCAGAGAGATTGATAGCCAACTAGCAAGAAATTATTCCTATTCTCACTTAAATAGTGAATAGAGGAAGACAATTAGAATATGAAAGGTAGGTGGACGAAGAGGAGGCGGATATGCCTCCTCTCTATTTATGAAAAAGAAAAATCTACTATTCTTGCTATGTGTAGTTGCAATAACATTAGTAATAACTTTATGTATAAAGGAAGAATTTTTTCAAAGTAAAGAATATTCACCGGAAAATTTTATGATCCCTCATAAATGGAACGAAATATCTACAATTAGAAACTTAATATTACAAGACTACTGTTAGTCTCATTGGAAATAGCAAACTCACTCAGCACAATTTTCCATAAGGCATTATAATAGAAGTAGATCAAAAGTAATTGAAACTAACTTGAGGGGGAACAGTAAATGAAAAAATTTAAAAAACTAACTGCAACTGTAGGAGTTTGCGCGCTGATGGGATTATCATTCGGAGGAGCGGCTCAAGCAGCTTCTTTTACCGATGTAGGAAATAAGCACCGTTTTTATTCAGATATAGACTACCTTACGGAGAGAAATATTATAAAAGGGCATTCCGATGGAACTTTCCGCCCGAATGGAGGAGTGACTCGGGGAGAAGCCGCTATTATGATTAGTCGAGCATTTAAGCTTGAAACTGAAAAGGGCTCGTCCTTCAAGGATATTTCATCTTCTGAAACGAGTCGGCATGTAGAAGCAGCTCGTAAAGCCGGCATCATTAAAGGATATACAGAAGATTCATTCCGACCTAATGAGCCAGTTTCACGTGGTCAAATGGCTATGTTTCTCTCTCGCGCATTTTCACTAAGCGAAACAAATAATGTGTACTTCAAAGATGTGGGCAAGAATATGGTTGCGTATGATTCGATCAGACGCATGGCAGCAAAAGGAATGGCACAAGGTTATACAGATGGTACTTATCGTCCAGATAACACTGTTACAAGAGGGCAATTTTCGGCCTTTCTTGCACGGGGATTAAAAGGAGGCATGACCCCGCCGGCACAACCATCAAAACCTAATGACAAGCCTTCCACAGATAAACCGTGGTTGGATGATATTAGAGACGATATCAAGGATCATATTGATAACTCGGATATAATCATTCAAGATCCAACACACTCAACTGAATTTAAATAATACTCTTATTCATTTGAATATCAGTATAGAATCTATTGATTACTATGTAGATTCGGTATAAAAATAGCTCTCACTTTATGAGGGCTATTTTTTATGAAGAAATTTTAAATTTATAATTTTTATAAGATGGTTACTGGATTTGAGTCAATAATTTGGACACAAAAAAGTTAAGTCTTAAGCTGTTCTTCTAACTTGATCCTCAATGGCTTGAGGTTTTTGATAGACAATGCTGCTATGAATTCTTTTTCGGTTATACCAGCCTTCTATAAACTGAAATATGGCCATAGCCTTTTTTAAGATTTCTACTTCCTGTTTTAACCGAAGGCTTTCTTTGCGAATATCTGCTAACTCTTTCAGTGTCGAAGCCTCTTTCTCCGAACTGATGGGGGGTAAAGTCTTTCACCCATTTATAAATCGTTACTTCTGATACCTAACTACACCTTCCTTCATCAAGTTTAGTGAGAAAATTGTAAAAGCAAACATGGATGTTGGTGCCAGAATAATCCACGGAGCTGTTAATAATTCTGTATGGTAAATAGCAATTAAACTGCTCCATTCATTAACAATTGATTTATATGTCTCTGCTGATTCGAATCCTTCAGTAGATACACGACCACCAAGAAAGACATTAAAAAATCCTAAATAAATAAATAACATGCTTGTCTGGACACATTGTTGAAAAAATAAAATTACCATTGGTGCTTTTAAAGATGGCCAAACATGTACCTTCCATAAATGCCATCTTCCTGCTCCCATTAAAATAGAAATTACAACATAAGGCTTTGTTAAAATCAGTTCTATCTCTTGTGCAATTAATAGAATGAGGGATGGTGACATAATCACAATTATGAATACAATTTGTATGGTCATGATAAATAAGCTCACTTTATCGAGATTTGTAAGCATCATTGGCATCATAAAAATAATTGCCAGAATAACAGTTGGCATATAATTAAAGGAATCTAAAATGACATAGACAGCTCTTTTTATATACCCACCCCATAATATTAAAATTCCCGCAAGAAAAACAGAAAGAAACACTTGAAAAAAGCTTACTACAGTCATAAGAAATATTGTATATTTTGCACCGTCGATGACTTTATAAAACATGCTAGTACCCTGCCTGTCGCTTCCAAAGGGAGGAAGGTCTATCGGTGAATAAGGGGCTGATAGCAGCGTTCCGTCTTCTTTCCTCAGAATAGAGGCGTGTGTCCCATCTCCTGTAAACGGAATATATATACTACTAATTAATAATAAGATAATTCCTGTGAAGCCTATAAGAAAACTTTTATAACGAAATAGTCCAATCACGGATTAACACCTCTTCTCCTTAAAAAGATAGACATTGTATAAAAGTAAAGAAAAGAAGGTGTGAATAATACAGAAAACCAAATGAAAAGAATGGTAGGAGTTATTCTTCCTCTAAACAAAAAGGACATATAACCATTTAGATTAAACATGTATTCGATAACAAACATTGAGGAAAGCATAAATAAAAACACAGGTTTGGAATGGTAAAATAAAAGTGGAACAATATTTCTGAATAGGTGTTTGTAAAAGATTGCATTTTTACCTATTCCTTTTGCATAGGCAAATTCAATATATGTTTTTTTAGATTCTTCGTGTAAGTAGTTGATTGACATTTTTGTAAGCTGAATTGTAGGAATAATGGCAAGACAAATAACTGGCAAGATGTAAGGACGCCCATTGCCAGAATCAGCTATGGAAAACAAGGTAACTCCAGTTAGCTTGTAGAAATAAATAACTGATAACTGGATGATTAAGAAAATCATAATATCGGGGATAGATTCAACTGCAGTCAGTAAATTTCTTGCTACCTTTTTCTTGGAATTAGATACGCAATAGTAAAAGTTAAGCAATAAAAAAGTTGTTAGAAGGGCAATACAAAAGGAAAGAAAAAATATGAAAAAGGAATAAACAAATAAAGACAAGAGCTCCGGTAATAACAAGCGATCAGCATTACTTCCATGGTTTCTATAAGTAATGGAAAAAGGTGATTGAATTTCATAAATTGATGTAATGAGAGCAGAAAAAAAAGTTTGTTCCGTATTTGAGAGAATAAAATGAACCAATAGAAAAAACAGTGTAATAGTTAAGAAGTATTTAAACAATAAACAACCTCCTTATTAACTTTTAATAATCTGGTAGTTTTTATAAATTTTACCATTTTAATTTAAAAATTAGAACTATCTTCACTTCAGTTAGTCTTATTGAACTAACGAAGCAGGTTAGTTTAACAAGAACATTGTAAAACTTATAGTGAGAAAGGAGCAAGATAGTTTCAATTTATAGTAGTATGTTATTAAAATCATTAAAGGGGAATTTTCATGGATACTACGTTTATGCAAGGAGAAATAGTTATATGTGAAGTACCATACGAAGAAGGAGACAAACCTGTCAGAGTAAGACCGGCAGTAGTATTAGTAGACTCCGGTGACTTATGCCAAGATATCCAGCTTGTACCTATAACGTCCCGAATCAGGGACGTTGAAGATAGGCAAATATATACTGGGTTGCACGTTCCTTCGCAATTTGTGTATAAAAATACGATCACAGTTAAAAAGGCTCATATCCGTATTCGGAAAATTGGAAAACGCCTAACTGATAATGAGTTGTACTACTTTGCTCGAGAGTATTCATGGTACATGTTTCCTTTTTTAAGGCGAGATGTAATTTATAAACTTGGTGAAGCAATTAAAAGTTTTGAAGAACTATTAACTCACTCTGCTGATGAAGTTGAGGAGAACTTTCATAATTTTTTAATCAACAATCCAGTACTAATCGATCCATACGGAACTGTTCATAATAAACCAGTATTTAATTATCCAGCAGGAAAATCATCTTCTACAGGAAAAACAAAAGTCATCCCTGATTTTATTGTTTCTTATTCTGTGCAACACTATCGATTAATCGAGATTGAACGTCCTAACAAGGAATTAGTTACGAAAGAAGGACCTCAACGAGCTACCACAACTCAAGCAGTATATCAATTAACAGAATGGGAAGAATTTATAGAATCCCATCATGATATTGTCGAACCTGATTTTCCTGGTATTAATCGTTCCCCTAATCGATCTTACACACTTATAATTGGGCGAAGCGAAAAGCTCGGGAATTACTCGGACATCGATAAACTTAGAACACATTTGAAAAGAACTAATAATTGCGAAGTTTTGACGTATGATGACTTGCTGCAACGAGCAAAAGATCTAAAGTGTAATCTTGAAAAGATGTGAAGAACATAACAGGGAATGCGTCGTGTCGCTTTGTAATCATAAGTAGAGAAGATTGCCGATAAATCAATACCTTTATTTGTTGAAACCTATAACAATACTTAGAGTGAGGCTACTTTTAAGTAGCCTTTTTTATTATGCAACTAAAACCAACTAATATTATTCTTGTAAAGAGATGTACTTAAACTATCGAGTGCTTTTGTTATAGAAAGAACAAAAAATGATCAAACTTTTTTATGAAAGAATCATCCAATTTAACACAAGAAGAGCATGCTTTGATTAATCTTTTTTCAGAACATGCTCTTTTTTTAAGTTCGTTTATCAAGGTTAATAAGAGATTAGTAACAGAGGCGAACTATTTTAATATATTGACAAATTATACATTTTAAGTTTAATATTTCATTAACAGTAAATATTTCCTTTTTAATCATATATTTGGAATGTCGGAACCGACAATGGTAAAAACACTAACTAAAAATTTTTCTTTGAGGTTAAATTATGAATAACGTAAACTATTTTTATCAAGCGGCTCAATTTGTATGGAGAATAGATAAAGGATGGGTTATTAATTCCGTTTTTTTAAGAATAATAGGGGGAATTATCCCTATACTCGGTGTAGTGTTATTGGAAAAACTTGTTAAAAATGTACAACAACTACTCCTTAATGGAGGCCCAATACATAAGGAACTATACTTCATTTTAGCTTCACAAATTATAATCTTTAGTCTGCAGGCGGGTTTTGTTAATATTAACAATTTACTTGACGGAAAAATAGAGATAAAGCTGGAATACGAGATAAATAAACTAGTAAATACTAAAGCTGCCAATTCCCCTGCATATTATTATGATAATCCAGATTTCTATAATCATTTGGAAAGAACAAAATATTCGAGAAGTCAACAATTTTTAAATCCTCTTATTAATTTTTTAGACATCTTTCAAAATTTGATTACAGTTTCTTCTTTCACTATTTTATTGATAAATACACACTGGTTACTGGCAATAATATGCTTAGTTTCAGTGATGCCTGTCTACTTTATTGAAAGAAAATTCGGACTAAAACAATTTCTTCTTTTGAAATATCAAACTCCCATTTCCAGAGAATTTCAGTATTTAGATTCATTACTTTCAAACAGAGACTCAATACAAGAAATAAAAATTTTTAATGCTCAAGACTATATAATTAAAAAATCAGCAAGTCTTTTTTTAAAAAAATCAAAAGAGGAGTTAAATTATTTAAAAAAACGTGAAACAAGCTATTTCCTCTTAAAGTTTCTTAATAATTTTGCTTTAGTAATAGGCGTTCTTTTATTAATAACTATGGTGACTTCTAAAAAATTGGCCCTAAGTACTTTTATAGCAGTATTTCAGGCTATTAGAGAAACACAAACTATATTGCTTAATTTATCAAATAATTTTTCGACAATTCAAAGTCAAATGCACTTCTTAAAAGATCTTTTTGAACTATTGTATTTTGAAGATAAGACATATATAAAAGGAAATTCTAATACAGTTTCCTTTCCTGAATTTAAAGACCAAGGTATTAAGATAACTAATCTATCTTTTGTTTATCCCTATTCTAATAGAAAAGTATTATCTGATGTGTCACTGGATATTCATCCTGGTGAAACAATTGCTATAGTAGGGGAAAATGGTTCAGGAAAATCTACTTTGATAAAGTGTTTGATGGGACTATATCCTATAATGGATGGAGATATACTATTTGAAGGTATTTCGATTAAGACGATTGACGAATTAGAATTGTTAAAGAATATAACAGTGTTATTTCAAAATTTCACCAAGTACAATTTAACCTTAAAAGAAAATATTTTATTGAATGATTCTTTAAAAGAGAATGATATAGAAAAATTTCAAGATGTGATAAGGCTTTCTGGAGTTAAGGATTTTTATAAAAAATTGGAGGAGGGCGCAGAGACAAGGCTAGGCAAATTATTTTTAGATGGAGAGGAATTGTCTGGTGGTCAATGGCAAAAAGTTGCTATAGCGAGAGCTCTATTTAAAAAAGGAGAATTATTTATCCTTGATGAACCAACTGCTGCCTTAGATCCTAGATCGGAATACGATATATTTAAGAAATTTAAAATGATGACAGAGAATAAAACAACTATTTTTGTCACTCATCGAATGACAGCAACTAAGTTGGCTGATCAAATTGTAGTTATGAAAAATGGAAAGATAATAGAAAAAGGGAATCATAATGAACTTATGATGAAAAAGGGAGAGTATTATAAACTTTACAAAATGCAAAATAAACTGTTAGAGGAAAATTACTCATATCCTATTACGTAAACTAATTCAATAATAACAGCTGTGAATTAAAATTTTAACTTAACTGTTTCTTTGGATTATGATCTAACCAGCAATGTTTTTTGTCTTAAATTCAAAAATTTAATGTTCGTGTTATCCAAAAGAATTTATATTATTTGCTTTATAAAAAATGGTTTTTAAAAGTGGTTATATATAACTAACTCGAGAAATTTATTCGTGTAGCAACAAAAAGAAAGCGTTTCCAAGGTAGAAACGATAAATTTAATTGTAATTTAATTACATTTATGTATAATATTGACTATTATTATTCGATCTATTATAATAGAAGTATACTAAGAAAGGAGGCGGAAATTATGATTAATAAAATTGCTAGTTTCTTCTCAAAAGGTTCTTCAACATTAGCTATACCTTGTCAGGCAGACTGTCCTTGTGGACAAATGAAAATATGCTATCCTGATCCTGTTTACGGTAAACATTGTGTTTGTCAAAGTTATTAATTAATTTAAATTAAAATACTTGCGCATATTTTTCTAGCGCAAGTATTTATTTTTGTATATCAAAATAAAAAGGCAACAATATATAAATCTTAGAATGAATAATATGAAGTTGACTCATAAAATCCTTAGCATGGTAAAGAATTAGTTTTCTTTAATGAAAAGGAAGAAGGTTAACGTGGAAATCATTAATTACTAGAGGGGGATTGTATGCAACTATTAGCTACTTTTTTTCAAATTTTCTTAGCAATTATTTTTTTTACGTCAGGTGTAGAAAAGTTATTAAACTTTAAATCACATCTAAGAAATACAGCTATGTATAAAATAATCCCTCAACGAATTACCCCCTTCTTTTTAAAAATAGATATATTCTTTCAACTGTTAATATCGGTATTGTTACTCTTTGGATACTATCTAAAATTAGCTCTTTTATTATCTTTTTTATTTTTAGTGGTTTATACAGTTGCCATCATAGTTAATTTGCTAAGGGACAGAAAAATTAGTTGTAGTTGCGGTGGGATTTTAGGTAATCATGAAATATCTAGAAAATTGGTATTTAGAAACTTATTTTTCTTGGGCATAGTACCATTTTTATATTTACATGCTGAAAGATTGGAGTTAAATTTGATCAGCTTTATCCTGTTTGTAAATGCAATAAATATAAGCTTATTAATTTACATGTTCAATACTATTTCCAATTTTAAAAAAGGTGTGTGGGAGTATGAATAATTTCAATTTCTTTATTACAATGACAAGTATTATGAATACGGTTATTTTGATTGGTATTCTTTCGATCCTATTGAGTATTACTAGGCTTCTAAAGCAAGTTAAAAGTCCCCATAGTAATGATATTTATTCTATTGCTTATGAAGTAAAAAAAATAAGTCCATTTATTAAAGAATCAGTGACGACTAAAAAAAGAATTGTCATTGAAGAAAATAAAATTAATGATACCCTTATGATCTTCATTAGTCCAGATTGCCTTGCTTGTAAACAATTCCTTGAGGATGAAAAATATATTGAAAAGCTAAAGGGGAAAGTTGATCTTTTATTTATATCAGAGGCAGCTACTAAAGAAAAAATAGATTTCTATAAGGATATTCTAAGAAAAATGGAAATACCTTTAGTAGTTTCAGATGATTTATCGAAAAGTCTGAATATACCGGCTTTCCCTTTTGCTGTTTTAATAAACAACCAACTAGAGGTCATGGACTTTAGTGTTGCTACAGCTAAAAAGAACTTGAGTAAGATAGTTGCTGCATAGTACATTATTGAAGTGATTATGAATAATTATTTTAAAACGGACTTTTAATTGGAGGGGTATTTTATTTTGAGAAGATATCTTAGTTTTTCAATTACTTTAATTATTCTCTTGAGTATAAATTACTCTTTTCATTTCTTCTTTAATGTATCATTTATAGACTTTTCTTTTGTGACAGGGATAATAGGAATAGTGTTAATATATATATTTACTAGTTCAGGTGGACATATGAGTAGTAACCTTGAGATGAAAGTTCAATCACAAACTGGTATAAGGGTAGAGAAAGAAGGTAAATTAAAATTTAGTCCCTCTTTTGCTTTTTATGCAGCTATATTATATACACTTGTTTCTGCGATCGTAACGTTTTATTATTATAGAGATTATTTTACATGATTTCTGTAGAATCCTGTTCCAGAATCGAGTACGGTAATCGAATAATATTTATATTAAACAAGTTTATTTTTAGCCCCGTTCAAAAAAAAGAACGGGGCTATACGAGTTTGAGGTTTTAGGAGTAAATAACTTTATTGTCTTTTAGCAACCTATTCATTTAAAAACCAAATGTTTTACAAGTTTAATTGTTTTTAATGTTTATTAATGTTTATTAATGTTTATTAATGTTTATTGTTTATAGGCAGCATAAACCCTCATAACTTGGATTTGAGTCAATAATTTGGACACAAAAAATAGCTAGTCTAAAGAAAATTAATATTATGATATTAAAAATTTACTCTTCACAAAAATAAAGGAAACCATCATCATATCTGAAAATGGAGTAAACAAACTTCGTTTAACAACTAGAAAGGATGTGTAGGCAGATTGGCTCGGTCTGGATTAAAACGTGATCGTCGCCGAATGGCTATAAGAAATGGCATCATTACATTCTTATCAGCTATTCTGCTATTTGCGATTGTTCTAACCTTAACAGCAAATTCTTCAAACTCTCCTAAAGATCAGAAGCAAACGACTAACCGAACAACCATCGATTCAGGAAAGGAGGAAACGGTTTATAGTCAGGAAGAGTATGAAAAAATTATTGAAGATTGGAAAGAACAAAGCGCTCAAACGGATAATCAGTATACAATGCAGCCATCAGATGACGACGAAGTTACAGAAGATGATTTAAGGAGTAACGATTCGTCAAATCCAAAAGAGAATAATTCCGACACTCATGAATCAAGTTCAGAAAATGTAGAGAGTGAGACTGGTTCTGAAAAAGATAAAAAGCCGGTATCACCAAATAAACCAAATGAAAAACCGAACTTAAGTAAACCAGATAATAAAAAACCGGCTACCTATGATGATTCTAATGCGGATTCTAGAAATAAAGATCAAAAATGGTTCAAAGATTTAAGAGATGACATAGACGAACACATTGAAGATTCAGAGATTAACATTGAAGAACCTGAGTATTCTTCTGAATTTGATAAAAAATAAGGAAGAAGGTGAGGAAACGAGAGAATGAAGAAAAGAATAAAAAAATGGTTGGTCTGCCTACTGGTGTTTTTTCTATTAACTGATGTTATTTTCTTTAATAATCAACAGACGGTTTCAGCAGCAGTAGGAGAAGATTTTTCAGTTTATGGGAAAGATACGGCTCGAACTAGGCATGTAAAAGATTCTACACTAGTGCCGCCTGTTGAGTTGAAAGGAGTATTCAGTCTTGGATGGTCTGTATCTCAAACAATTGCTGTAGGAGACTTTTTTTATGTAGTTGCGGCTGTTCCAAATAAGACTAATTTGTTTAATTTGGATGCTGGCACATATATGTATAAAATTCCAGTTGATTTTAATTTCTTTAAAGGAGATACGCCCCGTTCAGAGATAGTACAAATGTTAATTGAAAAAGGGGCAAAGGTTGTTCAGCTGGGGGACTATGCACGTAATTATTCGCACCCTACATATGCATCCTCTACTGATCGTTTTTATGTTGGTATAGCAGATCCTAAAGGGGGAGGGAAAGTAATTGCGTTAGATGGGAATCTCAACTTCAAGCGTGCATTTCCTATACCAACTGGAGAAAATATTGTGGGACCACCAACTTTATTGCAGGATGACTTAGTGGCCATTGGTGCTCAAGATGGGAAAGTATATGTGATAAATGGCTTGGCAGCAAGCTCAGGTGGATATGAAATGGCATCCTTTGTAGCTTCTAGTGCATATAATGCTGAAGTTTCAGGAGCTTTAAGCAGGGTATCCCCAACAGATTTAGTTTTTGGATACAATATCAGAAGTAGTGGCAATGCGGCTGCAATTTATCGTATTTCAGCTTTTCTAGATGCAAATAATAAATTAAAAATCCAACAAAGATGGCGTAAACAAACAGCCACGGGAATCCCGACAAACGTGATATATGATGTGCCTAATGGTCGTTTATATGCAACTTCTAAATATGGTCATGTTTACAAGTTAGACATGAACGGTAATATTCTTAGCCAAAAACAAATAGATAACGTTACACTCATTAACAACTCATTAGCTATGGATGAACAAAACATTTATATCCCCGTACGACGACCTGGGAAAGTAGTAGCCTATCGTAAATCAGATATGGCTAATCTATTTGTAGCTCAGCAAGGACGAGATCGAGGAGGAAACAAAGTTGATAGCGATATATCAACAGGTAATGATGTTTCTAATAACGTTATGATTTGGGAAGAGAATGGGAATAAACGAATTTTTTACGGTGACACAGAAGGACAGGTTACGTTTTTAACGGCGTCCGGTTCTCGTGCTCCTGTGGCAGTCGATCATAACAACCCTGATAAGCTTCGTTCTAGTGTTAGAGGTCCGAGTAGTACCGGATCTGGTTCGTGGATGGTACAAGGTACCGGAGTAGCCACAGAATCAATGATTGCTAAACAACATTTAGCTTTTGGTATTAATGAAGGAGATGCAACCGGAAAAGGTGGTTGGCTCTGGGTTTACTCAATTGGATTGGGTGAGGATGTGTATGTTAAGAGTGTTGAAGGTGGAACCTATCAACCTGGGGAGCAAATTCTTACTCCTGTAGTAGTTGGGAGCAAAGAGCCAACAACGAAACCTATTAATGCTATTGTACGATTGTATCGAGACAATACGCTAATAGATCAAAAAACAGTTAATATTAAACCGGACGAAGAACGAACTGTCATTTTTAATTGGTCTTCTAATACTCCAGCCACTGGAACATTAAAAGCAACCATTAATATTCCACAACAGTTTCCAGAAGTAGACTTTACCAATAATACAAAAACCGCCCCATATAAGATTATTGGAGATCCCCCACCTACAAATGCTTGTAAACCGGGAGATAATAAATTGAGTGGTGTATCTAAGATAGAAGTCATTTGTGATGAGTATGGTTGCTCAACTATTTATTATTATGAGTTTTTAAAAGAGAAAAGTTCACCAGCTTTTCCATCTAAAGTACGTGCGGGTTACGGTTTTTCCTTTGACAGCTATGCAATGTATATAGATGAGTATGGACAGTATAGAGGCCCTAAAAAGGGCAATGTAGTATTCGAAGGTTTGCCAAATAACTTCATTGAAAATAATCAAAAATTGGAGAAAACAAACCAAGATGTTCAATGGAACCCCTATACAGAAACTTCAACATGGCAGCTGCCAAAAGTCTTTGTAGAAAAGTACTCGGGCAATCTGTTCTATGATTCATCAGATTCTCGCAGAGATACAAAAGATACTTTGTTGGACGGTGGCCGAAAGTGGTATACAAATTTCAAGGAAAAAGACGGAACTTACTATTTCACAGTCAAAATAAGTGAAGCTGGAAAGAATAATCTTTCTACTTGTAATACGTATCCATTTACAGTGAAAGGTACGCCATTTGATGATTTTGTTCGTCGTGATGTATATCCAACTCAACCGTTTCTTGATGAAAAGGGACCAGGATTTAACTGGAAGGGAAAAGAGTCGGATATTACAGAGCTAGTTCCTTTCTATCAAACCCATGAAAATGAGTATGAAGATAAGGTGGATTTAGATAGTGGTCGAATTAAAGAACTGAAGAAAGAGCCAAGCGATAAGTACTCTAAAAAATCTGCAGATGAATTTAAGAAGCAGCAATGATGAAAAGGGAGAAGAAATTTTTCTCCCTTTTTTGTTGTTATTAAAAAAAAGGTCTAGAAATAAACGGAATTCTTATCACAATATCTGTGAAAGCCCAAAAAACCATCCTTTGGTATAAAAACAAGAAAGGAGTTTGAGAAATGGATAGTATTATCAGGGTTGGTTTAGGTTCTATTATCTTTTTCTGGTGTTTGTTCTATGTAACAGACATTTCACAGATAAGAATAATGGATGATGATAATCGAGATTCACTCGACGTTGCTTCTCGAACTGCAATTTCTCAAAGTGTCAATCGTGGAACGCTTCGTGTAGAAGAGCGCATTACAATTGATCCAGATGTTGCAGAAGAGGCGCTGGTTCGCTCATATGCAAATAATATTAGCTTTGATGGAAAAATGGGAGACAGAGGACTGTATATCAAAAAAATTCAAGCCGATCCAGCTTTGATAGCGGTAGAGGCAAGAAGTGAAACAGAAAGTTACTATAAGCACTACCTTAACAATCGGAATAAAGATAATTTTCCTAACGATACAAAAATCGATGTAGGTGAGAAAAACATTGTTATTTATGAAGCGAAAAGTATTGAAACACCACCAAAAGGAGGAGTAGTAGAAGAATGAATAGTTTTTTCACAAGAAAAATTTTAGCTTTAGTATTAGCAATCGCAGCTGTACTAGCTGTGTATGTTTACACACAAATATCTATCAAAAGCCAAATTAAACCAACTAGGGTTGTTGTAGCCAAACAGGATATTCCAGCGGATACTAAAATAACAAAAGACATGGTGACTTACATTAACATGCCGGGAGATGCGGTACCAAAAAAAGAAAAGGTTGTTCAAGACGGGAAAAAGGTAGTCGGTTATTATACTGCTCCAGGCTATGGCATTTCTAAAAGTTCAATGGTCTTCGAATCTAAAATCATAGAGCCTAAAAAACGTGGCGATGTAGGAATTCAAGGATTAAAGCCAGATGAACAAACATTCAGTTTCCAAGTCGATGTGCCAACTACTCATGGCAATGCAATCCTACCTGGCCATACTGTAGATCTTTATACAGCGTTTATGTACAACGACAAAGATGAAAAGAAGCCATTCTTTGGGCGAATCGCAAAACAAATTAAGGTATTAACTGTCCGTGATCCTCAAGGATCAGATATATATTCAGACGATGACTTCACTAGACCGGCAGAAGGAGAAGAAGAAAAACAGAGCAAACGAAAGTTAAGACCTGCAGTTATGACAGTAGCCGTGGATATTGATACACTTCAATTTCTTTCGGAAGCCAAAATGATTGGTACTATTGTCCCCATTGCATCAGGATTAACAAAACCAGATGAATCAGTACAAAAAGCAATACAAAAAGGGGATTTGAGCCTAGATGAATTAACAACAGGCGCGAATATCCATGATGTTCCGGTAACTCGCGGTTTGGTTAGCAAAATTTCTTTAAATCCAAAAGGAATTGTAAAAGAGGTTGCTGAAAATGCTGAATCAAATGATTCTGTAGATCTTGAATCAATTAAGAAGGAATATGAAGAAGAGTTAAAAGAAAAAACTGAAAAACAAAAAGGTTAATAAGAGAAAAGTTGAGATTGAAAGGAAGGTGACAGCGGCTTTGCACCAGTGAAAAAAGTACAAAGCCGCCTTAAAATGAAAGTAATATTAGCGACAGGTAATCCAAAAATTAATAGCTCCTTAATGAAACATCTAGATTGTGTAACTAAAGTTGAATATTTAGAACAGTTATTAGAGGTAGAAGCTTTTCAAGAAGGCGTAAATGTAGTTATTCTATCTGCTTATATCCCTTCAACTTATCAAGGACAGAGAGAAGAGAAAAAAGAGTCCTTCATAGAAGTTATAAACTTCCTTATTGAAAACAATGTTAGGATCATTTACTTAGCAGATCTCACTTCTTCAGAAGAAGCGCTGAATTACCTATTCAATTGTCACGTTTATGATTATGTCATTTCAATGGACGGAAATATGCATCTCAAAGAAATTATGGAATTAGTAAATGCTCCGACTGGTCGTGAGACTGCTAGTCAAAAATTAAAGGAATTTAAAAAGGTTAAAGCAGGTCAGGCAATAGAAGGATCGCGTTTTAATAATACAGTACCAAGTGCAATGAAGCCGAGAGGACGTGGAGCAGGTCTTTCTAATGGCCCGATGCCACTAACATCAAAGGCACCTGCATTTGGTAAAAAGAGTCCGAATCAGCTGAAAACTCAATCAGCTAATGTAAAAAAAGATCAGACAATATTCAGCGAGAATAAGCAGTCTGTTTTTCCAGGAAAGAGAACCCGTGTGGAAGAACAAAAAGTACAGGCACAAGTAAAAGGGACAGAGAAAGTCTTTGCTTTTTGGGGACAGACACAGAACGTTGGTAAACGTACATTATCTCAATCGTTTGCCCATCAATTAGCTGAAATGAACTATAAAGTGCTCTATGTTGAATTAGACTATTTATCGCCAGCATTTGCAACAACAACGGGATTATCATCAAGTGTAAAGAATTTTTATCAGCTTTGTTTGTCACAAGATAACTTTGAACTTGAAAACTACATTGCTAGTAAACTTGATGCAGAAATGCGCGGTCGGGGTTTTCAAAAGGTGCTCGATCATATTTCAGGAAACCTGCATTTTTTAACATTACCAATCAATTTTAAAACGGATTTATTTCCGGCTGTTACTGATAGGTTTTTACCATTATTCATGGAAACTCTAAAATCATTAGAATATGATGCAATCATTTTGAATTTACCTAATCAGTTAGAAAACGTGTTTACGTTTCCGGTCATGTTGGAAGTGGACGTTATCTTTAATGTATTGACTGATAGTATTGTTAGGATTAACGAATATAGGGAACTGAAAAGCTTCTTGAAAGTTACTTCACTAGAAATGGAAAGATGGAATACTATTTTTAACTTTGTAGGCGAAGGGGTTTCTAAAGAAGCGTTAGATAACTTAATTAGTGAAACAAGTGCAACAGCAGTTCCTATGGATCCGCACCGTTCATTATATGAAATGGATTTACAGTTTGGGTCGCCTGTTATTAACGAGTATATGAGGGAATTAGCTTCAGATTATGGATTTGAAGGACACAGAGAGAACAGTAAAAAGAAGAAATTCGGTTTGTTTTAAACCGATGACCCTAACATTCTTTACGAAATGAATTAACAGAACAAATGGAAGTGAGGCGTATAAATATGCTTGCCTATAAACCAAACAATAATCAATCAAATACAATTGACATTTTCACTGCACCAAAGGAAGAAGTTCAAAATGAATCAAAACTAGCAGACATTTTTACTGTTCCAAAGGGAGATGCTCAAATAGAATCCTCATTAGAAGAATTTGAATTGGTCGCTTTGTCGAAAGAAGAGCATCAACAATCCCAAAATAAAGAGTCTCTTGATGATTCTGAGGCTCATAAAAATACTGTTGATATTAGCTATATTTCTTATGCTAAAAGGGCTACTCAGGATAAAAGCATAACTGCTGCTCCAGAAAAAAGGACATCAATCCCAAGAAATGAACTTGAAAAAGTACGAAGCTATCTAATTTCCGAACATCAGAAAGTACTCTTAGAAGCATTTCTCAATCCAAAAGTCAGAAACCAGTTGATGGGAATTGTCACTAGATTTATTACAGAAGAAAATATTCTTATTAAGGGAATGACCGGAGAAGAAGCTACTCGCCGAATTGTAGATGCAGTTGCAGGAATGGGCATTATACAGCCTCTCGTTGAAGATGTTGATATTACCGAAATTATGATTAATGGAAAAGATGAAATCATTATTGAGCGCTTTGGTCGAGAAGAAAAAACAGATCTAAAATTTGATTCTGAGGAAGATCTTAAAGAGATTGCATCAAAAATTGTTAATGCAAGTGGCCAGACTTTAACAGCAGCAAAGCCATATGCGGATTGTCGCTTTCCATCTATGCGTATTAATATCACAGATCACCACATTTCAGGTCTTGGTATTGTTATTACCATTCGTAAGTTTGCACCAGTTCTTCGTATTAATAGAACTACGATGTTAGAAACAAAACAAGCCAGTGAGTCAATGGTGAATGCAATGGAAGGCTTTGTGAGAGGAAAGATGAGAATTCTTATTGTTGGACCAACGGGTAGTGGTAAAACCGAATTACTTAAATGGCTTGTTGGCTCCATTCCAGATAAAGATCGTACCATCACTCTAGAGGATACGGCAGAAATGTATTTACGAAACATTTATCCTCAAAAGCATATTGTACCAATGGAATGTCGATTTACTGATGAAGAAGATACAACAATAGACTTTGAGGTTCTTTTGAAAAATGCTCTTCGACAAAATCCAAACAGAATTATAGTGGGGGAAAGTAGGGGGCCAGAGGCCTTACTTATGTTAGAAATTCTTAACACAGGGCATCCAGGTATGACTACTATTCATGCTAATAATGCTCGGGATTCGGTTAATCGTTTAATCATGATGTGTCTCCGGGCAGGGGTAAAACTTGATCGTGAAATCATTGGAAAGTGGGTAACCAGTGTATTCGACATTGTTATTTTCCAACAGAAATATGACGATGGAGTACGTCGTATTACAGAAATGATCGAAATGGTAGACTTTAAAGATGATGAGCTCGTTTACAACCCGCTTTTTACTTTTGAAGAGAAAAACATTCAATACAATAAAAATGGGGAAGTAATTCAAATAGATGGCCATCACGAACAAAATGGCTATCTATCTTTCGATATTGCTCGCAGAATGCTAAAAGCAGGAATTGAGAAAGAAAAAATCATGCCATTAATCCAAGAGACTCATCAGAAGGAGTTGAATTTAGTATGAGTGGTGGATTCTTTTTCCTTGCTCCTATTCTTTTGGCAGTAGCAGCAATCAGTTTGTTTTTGCTTCTCTCCTGGCTATTTGATAAGAGGCCTCAGCGCTATAAGGCACATATGCTTTTTAAAGAAGTGGATCAGAGTGTTCAAAGAGGAAAAAAGAAGGAAAAACAGGATAAAACTCAATATGAGGACAATAACAGTATCTTTGATCTCTTATTAATGAATTTTAAGCCGCTGAGAAAATTTTCACCGGCATTAATCATTCATGACGCTCGTAAGCATGAGTGGGATCTGACAGTAGGACAATACTATCTTATCTATTTTATGGCTAGTTCATCCTTTTCACTTCTCCTATATATCTATTTAAATAAGAACATGTTAGGGCTAATTGGTTTTGTTGTAGGTATCTTTGTTCCACGAATTATACTCTATTACAAAAAGAAGCGGTATGCACATTTGTTAAATGACCGAATCGCTGTGTACATGAAAACTATGGCAAATAGTATGTCGGTACTTGGTAATGTAGTAGATGCTTTAAATGAGACTATTAAGCTTGTTCATCCTTCTTTAAAACCGGATCTCTTACGAGTGGTCTCTTTATTGCAATCTGGTAAAACGGTCACATATTCTTATGAAGAGATGTGCAAGAAATATGATTTTAATGACTTTGTTTTCTTTCATGAAATGCTTGAGGTAGCTCATGATAGCGGTGGAGAGTATATGGACATCCTAATGAAAATTGCAGAAGACTTTGAACAAAGAAAATTGCTGCAGGCAAAGTTAGATACGTCGATGTCCCAAGCTAAAAAAGCATATATTTATAACTCCATTATTTTTGCTGGATTACCTTTCATTTTTTATTTTTTCCAGCGAGGCGCATATAACATGCTCATGGAAACAATTGCGGGGCCTATAGTTATAATTATGTTTGCTTGTATATTACTAGGTGTTTATTACAAAGTTGAAACTTTAACACGCATGGAAAGCTTTAAAAATCAGTGAGTATAAACAAAAAGCTGACTTCTCATTAGAAGCAGCTTTTTTATTTTTTCTAATTACACGAAAAAGCTTAAAAAATTTTTAAAAAGCTCTTCGAATGATAAGAAAACCATTCATGATTACCTATGAAAGAAAATAGTTTCAAAAGGTATTTCTTTCCTAATTAATAATCAACTTTTTCACTGGTGGTTAATAGAAGGGCTTCAAAAAAAATTAAACTTTTTTAAAAAAAGCTCTTCGAAAGAAACGAACCCCCGATCATGATTACTTATGAACATGTAAAAACCAAGGTTATATAGTAAGTAAACATTGGTTCATACTTCAGCATCCACAACTGTTGATTGAGTGTTTAAAAAGGAAAGGTAGTGCCTTGAAAACAACCTGTGTCTCGTAATCAATTTAATGAGTAACGACAACCATGCGAGATTGACAGACTGCTAAAAGGCTTAAACGGTATCTTCTACTATAACCTTAGGTTATTTCGAGGGAGGTACTTTTATAAGAGAGAGGAGGGAAAGTCTATCGGTGTTCCATTACTGTTCTTTGTTCTTATGGGAGCTTTAATCTTTTGGGCGATATTGGTGCTACAGGAGAAGCGATCAGAAAAGACATATAACTACTCTAAATTTATATATGCATCTCAACAAGAGGAATTTGAAAAAACGAAAAAGCCACAGATTCATTTAACAGAGCGGATTATGAAAGTAATTAAGGTTTCGCCAGAAAAAGAAAAAGAAATTGAGAGTAAGCTAATTAATTCAAATTCAAAGCTTACTTTAAAAGATTTCTATTCTCAAAAGTTACTATATCCGCTAGTATTGGTTTCCTTATTCTTGCTGCTTGCATTATTCAGAGAACAGAAAATATTCTTTGCACTTGCTTTAGTTTCCAGTTTATTGTACTTCATGCCAAACTACCTGTTGAACCAACGGGTGGAAGCGGCTAAGCGTATGAGAAGGATAGAACTGCCTTCTTATCTAACACCCCTGGGATTGTTGATGATTACCTATACACCTTATCAGGCAGTTAAGAAGTCAATCAACTATGCAGGACCTTTTCTTAGACCACATGTTCAACAAATGATTAGTGAGATGGAGATGTATCCAGGATCTTCAAAGCCGTATCAGAACTTTTCAAAAAACCTTGGGATCAGCGAGGCAAGCACCTTTATTGCCGCTCTTCAACAGGCTTTTGAAACAGATCAATCCAAAAGCCGCGATATCATCAACTCACAAATCAACTTTATGAGACAAATGAGGACTCAAAATTATCTTTCCTTGATTGAGCTACAACCTATGAAGCTAACCAAATACAACATGATCCCAGTTGTAGCTATTGTAGCAGTCGTTTTCACGATTGTTGGGACTGTAATGCTTACCTCTTTTGGATAAGATATAGGAATTTCACTTCCTATTTTTTATATAACTTACTTTTAATTAAAAATCAAAATTTAGGAGGAATCAACAATATGCCAGCTATTCAACGTGCAAAAGCATGGGTCAAATCTGAAACATCACAGTTATCAAATGAAAACGGTATGTTTATCATCCTGTTAATCATCCTGGTGATCGGGGTGGGAGCATTGTTATCCGGAGCATTAAAAGGCGGCTTCCAGAACATGATGGAAACATTTGAAGGATCATCCCTGACAGACACTAGTTCTGTAACAGATCCAATCGGCAAAACAGATCAATCTTGGGATTACTAATCCGGCAGCGGTTTTAGAACCACAGTGAATAAGGGAAGCATTGCTTCCCTATAAAGATACTCGCTGGATTTGTCTATAAAATGAAAAGTCACTTAAGCCAATGGAAACACATTCAAAATACCAATAAATTTTAGGAGGAATCAGCAATATGCCAGCTATTCAACGTGCAAAAGCATGGGTCAAATCTGAAACATCACAATTATCAAATGAAAACGGTATGTTCATCATCCTGTTAATCATCCTGGTGATCGGGGTGGGAGCATTGTTATCCGGAGCATTAAAAGGTGGCTTCCAGAACATGATGGAAACATTTGAAGGATCATCCCTGACAGACACTAGTTCTGTAACAGATCCAATCGGCAA
>NZ_JBIQDP010000017.1:0-75343 GCF_045370945.1 Pseudobacillus sp. 179-B 2D1 NHS | reverse complement strand
GAAACACATTCAAAATACCAATAAATTTTAGGAGGAATCAGCAATATGCCAGCTATTCAACGTGCAAAAGCATGGGTTAAATCTGAAACATCACAGTTATCAAATGAAAACGGTATGTTCATCATTTTGTTAATCATTCTGGTGATCGGGGTGGGAGCATTGTTATCTGGAGCATTAAAAGGCGGCTTCCAGAACATGATGGAAACATTTGAAGGATCATCTATGACAGACACTAGCTCTGTAACAGATCCAATCGGCAAAACAGACAAGTCTTGGGATTATTAATATATTCTAAAGCTGCTTTGAAAAAAATTTAAGAGAACAAAAACAAGAGGGGGGAAGCGACGCTTCTCCCCTAATTTCTTATAAGAGCATAGAAAGGGTTGTTTTCATTGCAAAACACAATAGCGTATGGGCTGCTTCTCCCTTTTTTCCTTTTTACAGCTATGATTTTACCGGATTTTATGATCTATGCGAACCTTTCTGTAAAAGCGCATCACGTAGCGACTAATGTGATAGAAGTAGCGGAAAAAGCAGGTGGGTTTGACTATAGTGAAGGAACTACAAGCGTTGATTTAAATCCATATATTGAAAGTGAATTGAAAAGGTACAACTTAAATGTTGACCATTGGAAGGTTGATTATACACCAGGAAAAGTAGATTATAACCATCCTTTACAAATTTCCTTAAAGGGACAATATAATTTTAAGGCTTTCAATATGATATTCGGAAAAGAGGATGCAGAAGTAAATGAGATGAAAAGCGTTCCTATTACTGTGACGAGAAGCGGAATTGGACAAGTATTTTTTCGATAAAAGCATGTACATGACATAAAAAAAAGAAAGGGAGAAGGAAACGTGTATGACTCAAAAAAATGGCTAGCATCAATGCTGGCATTTTCTTTTTTACTGTCAGGATGTTCTGGTAGTTCAATGTTTGAAAAGGAATTAAATCAAGCTAAAGCCGAGGCGGACACTCAACCAAAAGTAGAAAAATCTCCGGAAGAGCAATTAGATGACTGGAAAGAATTTTATTCAAACTTAGATTCAGAGTCTATGGATGAAACGTTGGCCGTTTACGAAAAGACAGTAGAACAGAATGATATTAGCTTTGAAGTTAAAGATCAATATAAAGATAAAGATGAATTTGCTCGGCTTGTTGCTCATATATTGTTTAGTTTAAGGAAAGGAGAACTCAATGCAGAGAAGTATCTCTCCTTCATGAATGATTTTGGTTCAAAATATTATAAGACTGTATTCCAATTAGGAGAAGATCAAAAGGCTGATCTAGAGTTTGCTAAAAATATCACTGAAGCCATAAAACAAGATGGATTAGATATAGCTTCCTATCAAATATCAAAAGTAATACACGAGGAAAGTAACCCCTTGATAGGAACTTTTTATATTATTTATGTGCAATCTAATGGCAAAAAAACATATGAACAGGCGGAGGTCGTAAAAGAAGAGGGAATTTGGAAACTGAATGAAGTACGTAATTCGGGACCGGTAAGATTCAAAGGAAAAGGGGAAGTTCTGGTTCCTACTGATTCAGAAAAGGAAGTTGAGAAAGGAAATGGTGAAGAGTGATCGTACAAACTTTAGATTTACCTAAAAAAGAACAGAATTTACATGATTATTGTTCGAAGCAATTAAAGAAGTTATGGAATGACAAATCCTTCTATGAGGATTATCAATCCTTCCTGCGTTTTTATTATTTAAAACTACAAAAGATTATTACCATCCGCTCAGAGAGAGAGGAAATTGCAGACGAGTTTTACGATTTTATCTCAGATCTTGTTTATCAGGGGTTTTACCTTGGCCTCGAGCTTATTAATCATCCAGAGGTCCAAATTGGTGATCAATTTTTGCTACAAAAGGATGGGGTGATTCGTGAACAAGTTTATGGCATTTTAACAGGTGCTGCTGGTGATTTAGAGCGTATTGTATCTCATTCGGAAAGCATGAAATTTCAAACAAAATTAAATGAAAATTATCCGACAATAGATCGTGTTATCAATCAGTTAAAGATTGATGCCTCTTGTTATGGGTGTTTCTATGCCTTATTAAATGAAAGGAAACAAAGAAAATTAAACGTGCAAGATGAGGAAGGAAAGGGAGCAAAAGGACTTCTATATCAGGCAGATGACCTGTTTTTTGCTACACCACAAACTTATTTTGCTTGCGTTGCTGTAAGTCCATTTTCAGAAGTATGGGAGTTGAACATTTGGTCAGGAGTAGAGACGAGAAGTCGTAGAATTGGAGAAATACATGTTGCTTATTTTGATGTAGATAATTTAAATAATGGATTTCAGCAATTGCCGTATTATCAAGGTTATGAAGCCATGTTAGCTGATTCTCCAAAAATCATAGCGAAGGCTCTTTTGGACGAAAAATTACCGGAGTGGGAAAAACTGTTTCATATCGATCGTATCTCAGAATCCATTCTAAATAGAAACAATATAGTGGCAGACAATTTACATGTCACCGTTGGTAGTGGGACTGTAAGTGAAATTAAATATTATAAGTACAAGAAGGAAATAGATTCAAATGAATGATAAACAAAAGAAGTATCGAAGAGTGACTCAGTGGGTACACATAAGTTCCTTGTTGATGGTTATTATATCTCTTCTTTTAATATCAAGCGGGATTATTTCTTCCGTATGGTTTGTGCCTGTATTATATTCCGCAGCTGTAATTACAGCTATTGCACCTTTATTCCAGCTACTAGTGCTTCCGTGGATATTTCGATTAAAAAAAACTCAAACAAATTACAGGAAGGGATAATGACGAAATCCCTTCCTGTTTTTTTTATTTCATGGGCATTATCTTAGTAATAAAAAATGTTGAGTAACAAATGTAGCTTTGAAATAAAGACATACTGTTTATAAAAAAGATGAGTCGGAATTATCTACACTTCATTTTTTATTAAACTAATGGTGCAGTTTACTTCAATAACAACAAGAATATCTCTTGAAGAGAACTGTTATCGTGTTAACTTAAATTTTATGATGAACCTTATTAATTCCATTATGGAATTAAAAGAGTGGTTATTATTCATTAGAACAGTAAAATTCTAAATGATAAAATAAATTTATCGAAAATTCAAATAATCAAAAAAGAGGGGAATAACCTTTGGATACAAAAATGGCTCGAAATCGTGCTGAATTATCTGGAAAGTTAACAAATGTACTAGATTCCAGAACGTTAACAAACTCACACAAAAGGCTTGCTGAAATTGTTACGGAAGGCATGGCAATTCTTGATGTTGGATGTGGTACAGGGGCAATTACTAGAGGCATAGCAGAAGCCGTTGGTCCAAATGGACGTGTAATAGGAATTGACAGTAATCCAATCTTAATTCAAAAAGCACGTCAATCATATGGCGAAATACCAGGATTATCATTTGAAACAGGTGACATTTATAATCTTCCTTATGAACAGCAATTTGACATTGTTACCTGTTCACGGGTTTTAATATGGTTATCCGACCCCTTAAAAGGATTGAAAATGATGACATCTGCTGCAAAAATTGGAGGTCGCATTTTAGTTGCGGATTACAACCATGATAAGGTTTCATGGGATCCCCTGCCACCTTCAAGTATGCTCAACTTTTACGCTACCTATTTGAAATGGCGTGCAGAAGCAGGTATGGATAATACAATTGCCGATAACCTTCCTGGACTGTTTCGAGGAGTTGGCATAGAAGATACTATTGTAACCCCCATTCATGAGGTAACAAATAGAAGGGACCCTGATTTTCAAACTCGCATTGGGATATGGGCTGATGCAGCATCAAGCAGAGGAGTTCAAATGGCGAGAGACGGTTTTATTTGTGAACAGGATTATGTAAGTGCTGAAAAAGATTATCGTGAATGGATAATGCGTGATGCTGAATCTTTAACGATGTATATGTTATCAGTTGAAGGAGTAAGGCTCTGTTAAAGTCTCACCAGAAATTAGCAACTTTATTTCAATTATAAGTTCGCTTGTTGGTATAGTTATTACTGGTTATAAATTTACAAACTCAGAAGTAGAATTATTATTCGGAGTTTCAACATTTTCGATTGCACTGTATGTAATAAAATGTGCTAAAGCTTTCGCTATCACATATCATGAAAATAAATTATAGGTCGTTTATGCATTTATAGAATTAAAAATTTAACAAGTGTAATACTGCAGAACAAAAAAGCAAGAGTAACAGATAGCAATCTGTCACTCTCGCTTTTTTACTGTTATTATTTATAGACCAACTTACTTTGTTTTGAAAGAAAATAAAACCGTTTAATCATCGGAAAGTATATTAAACACTTTCTATAAGTCGACGTTTTTCCTCCATCAATTCTTCTACATATGCTACATCAACTTCATCAGCCGCTTTTTTAAGTACTTTATTTAAGGCTCTTAATTCAGGACGAATAGATAAATACTTATTTTTGCGAAAGTGGAAACCATGACTAAAATAAGGATATTTGCTCAAATTGAGTCTTTTCCTCATCAATAAGCTCAGTTTCAAAAGATTCTTCCGATGCTTTCTCTTCAATTAATTGAAAATTATCAAACCAGTGTAGGGGGAAACACCCTCCTAATTGTTTTTTATACGGATCTTTATAAAATATAGCGTTTTTTTGATTGGCTTCCGGAATAATGAAGTACCGTTCCTTGAATGTGAGAAGCGTATACTGCTTCTCGGGTTTCCAAATAAACTGTGCGCTGTACATCTTGCCTGGTTCTAATGGAGGCAGATTAGAAGCATCTGGTTCAGGCGGCCACACTTCAACAGGTTGAAATTTATCAGCCTGAAAGCATCCCATGTGAGCATACTTATTTGGGAAGCGTGAAACATAAAAGTTTAATGGCCCATTAGGGAAAAGGTACACAACTTCAGGAAATTCACTAGCGAGTTCAGGATCTATACACTTTCCTTTTAACATGTTAATCATTCCTTTATTTAAATACTTTCTTATTCTTCTATGGTAATTGGTTGACTACGCATATAACCTTTCTGAGAATGAAACACTGTATGATGGTTCCGTAGCAAGCCATTTGAGAAGAGATCGTTAAAATAAACACTCATAGCCATCGCTGCCATTCTATTCGTCATTAGACGTTGAGGATCACTTACGACTAGATTGCTACACGCAGCTTCACTAGGCTTGTCATCTTCCTCGGTATTTAAAATGTCTGGATACACTTCTCCTGCCGGCTCTAATATAGTTTCTCCGTTAAGACGAAGACCGACCACAACTTGACCATTAAAACCTGTAGAAGCAAAAGTTCTCTTTTCTTCTAATGTCCAATTGTTTAAATTATCAAGTGTCTTTCCGGAAGGAATTTCTGCTGAAGTTACCCCCGCATCCATATACAAAATGTTCTTTTGTTCATAAAAAAACTCATGAAATAACTTTCGGCTATATGTGTTATCAACTGCTCCTATTAGTATAGGAAAGTGGATAACTCCAAACTCAGAACTATGAGAGCTTTCATTTTCATCAAATAAAAAGGATAAAGTATCCTTTGATTCAATATATTGCTTGTCATAGAAAGAAATGGGCATTTTATAGGCGCTTCTATAACGCCTTGCTAGCACTTGCGCTTTTGATTTACCAACATCACTTTCAATAAACAGCTGATTTCTTAAATTCTTTTTTTCTACAAGATCAGGATCTGCTATTAAATAGTCCCCTTTTTGTTCAGTTAAACTGAACATCTGCGCAAGTTGCTGAACAAGGTAACCACCATTCCCACCACAACCGACTTGCACAATATGATAATGTAATGAGTTATAAGTTGAGCTCAATAATTCATTTCTGAGGTTAATAATGACTTCTCTCATAATTCATATCCTCCGCTTACAACCCAAACTTGAGGATGTTGAGATGGAAAAGAAACTTCCGGTTCAAATACGAGAAAAGGGTGAAGTTCTATGTGAACATTTTGCTCGGTATTATAAGAACGAACAAATATTTCTGGACAAAAGCGATCAATGTTTCCAATGATAGCGTAGTATATATTGGAGCGTTCACTTGCATCGTCTGTATTTGAAGGTGTAGGTCTCATAATATGGTGCGAATGGATTTCCATTACTTTTTGCATTTCAGAAATCATTAGCATTTCATTTATATCCATAGCCTCCAAGTCAGGCTCTACAAATATAGAGCCTGCTGTTTGAGGAGGAATATGAAGAAAGAATTCCTTTTTTGCAGGATTATAGTAAATATCACCGTGAACTTCTACCTTGTGTTCTAGTGCAAATCCTCTTGCAATCGCAATAAAGCGGTGTAAGAGTGATTCAGGAACACGGAGATGTTTTTGTGTGTTTGAGTAAAAGAGCAGACCATCTTTCCAAAAAACAGGTCCTTTAGAATGGACATGTTCTTCGGAAGAAAGGGACGCTCCTTTTTTACCAGCTGCATTCATAACAACAATCATGTTTTTCTCTTTTACAAAAGCCATGTGAGTTAAATCCTTCACTAGTTCGGGATAATCACGCTCCATTTTGGCTCGTAGGTGTTCCTTAGTAATTTTTACTGTTTTGTTCATGTTTTTTGTTTCATCGTCAGCTGCTTCGCCAGGTGCTAAAATTCCTTCTTTAATTTCATCTTCTGTGAAGTAATCGGTTATTAAATGATTCATAGATGAAAAGCGAACGATCGTTTCATTATTAATTCCTTCTAGTATGTGGGTATCTTTTTGTGCTTTAGTAGAGGGAGTGACCTCTTTTTTCTTATTAGCTTTAGCTTTCTGAGTAGCCATTACCGTTTTAACTTCTTCTACCTCAATACCGAATGTTGAAAATAAATCCATTATAATTCCTCCTAGTAAGTTTTAATTTTTTTATTTAGTTATTTTTTGTAATTTACTTAAGTATGTCTTCCACACGTAATGCTTTGGATACGAGCCATTCTTCTGGGAAATCATTCTCCGTTAAAGCCATAGCTAACTCACGAACATTTTCAAGTCCCGAATGGTTACGACTTTCTTGCTGGTACCAATCATTTGTAAATGGACTTGAAAATAATATTTTATGGTGAATTTCTGTTAGTTCGCTCGTGTGCTTAATAGTGGGTAATTTTGTTGTGCCTATACACAGGTGTCCTTCTGAGACATTGCTAAAAGGAAACTTATAAAGTAAGTCAGTTTCCTTGATTCGTTTCCCGTTATCTTTAAGAGCAAATAGTTTATGAACAGATACTTGTCCAGTAGCTTTAGATACGTTGTAACCAATCAGCATTCTAGGAAAGCCAGTATCCAGAAAAAATGTATTATAAACTGATATATCCCATCGCTGTTTTGGTATCTCTATCCAAAACCGCTCATATTCCTGGTTAAATTTATACGGCTCATCTTCATCTATGCCCTCTGCCTTTAAATATTGGGAATAGGCTAGACAGCGCTCTGGCAAGATGGAGCTACTAACATAAACAGAAGGAGGTGGAGCCTTCTGGAACATATCAAAACTACTATCAGAAATAGACATAACCACATCGTCTAAAGTCATTTTGAATTGATCCATTTCCACTCCTTTATTGTTGCTAATGCGAACATCTACATAATCAGAAGTTTTCTTTATTGAATCATCGAATGTTAATTGGATGGTAGGCATTAAGCAGTCACCTCACTAGTTTCTATTGAATCTTTCGCTAATATCTTTTGAATAGAGTTACTGATCTCCACTAAACTTGAACTATCCAAATAGTCAAATGAAATAAGAAGGTCATCATTACAAAACATTAGTTTAAAAGAGGAGCCTCTTACATTTTTTAATAATGCTTCCTGTACACCCTGTTTATTTTGTGCTATCTGAAAAAAGTTGCTGATAATTAAAATCATTTCATCTCCATCTTTTAATTCCTCGATAGTATCCTCTGAAAATTGGATGTGTGGATAATCAGTACTAAACTTTTCCTCATCAAAGTCAAATGATGAGATTAGTTCTATAGCATGTGTCCATTCCGTATCAGATGATAGAGACAGTATGAATTTCATTCCGCATTTAAAGATAGAGATGGCAATATCAAAATTGCTATAGCATTGACCACATGGACATGGACTGATACCATCAATCAATTCATCTGCTACTTGATCCATATCTATCCCTAAGTCATAAAGACTTTTTAAATAATGAAGGTTTTCTAGGAAGCCCATCGTTGCATAATATTCTTCGCTTGATAGTAAAGTATCTTCTAACGAACTATATGAATGCCAAGTCATTGCAAGATTCCTCCATATCATAATTTTTCTTCTCGCTTGATCTGATCCTGGTGATAGCATAAGCGGTTCGTTCATTTCTATATAAATAGTTGTTTCGGTTCACTGTCATAATACTTCTGGATCCAAAACCCTGGTCACAAGGAGTGTAACGCCCCAACTCATTTATCACTTCTTCTATGTCATTAAGAGTAAAAGAAGCAAAATCAATACTTTCTATTCTTTCAAACTGATAGTCTAGTATGTGTTTACATCTTTCAGACACTTTCATTTCTCTAGCTATAATATGAGGTTTTGCCTGCTTTTCTTTAAGAGAGAAAAGCATTTTATTAAAGTTGAAACGTTTAGCATCCATTATTATTCTTCCTTTCAAATTGATGTACAAAAAAGAGAAGGGGAGTTCTCCTCTTCTCTTCTTAATATTGTGGTCTATTAAGTTTTTTTATGAAGAAACAGTCCGCACTGGTAACAGGAGACGGTATTCTCCATCTTTTTCCTCATTTAAAATAACAACTGGTCTGGACGGTCCCGAGAAGCCCAATTGAATTACTTCTGCGTCCATTGTGCGTATATGATCTCTTAAGTAGTTTACATTCAAAGAGATCTCTACCTCAGGCTCGCCTTGTATTTCCTGTATTGAGACTGGAATATTACATTTACCCAATTCCGTTGATGTTCTTACTGCTAACATATTGTCTTTTATAGTTATCGTTAAAATGATGTTTTTAGCAGTAATAAGTAATCGTGCTTGTTCCACCGCATCTATTAATTTCTTGCGTTCTATTTTCACGAGACTTTTAAATTTGGTGCTAATCAAGCGGTCCACGTCGGGATAATTCCCTTCAATAAGACGTATACGACAGCTAACATGTTCACTTTGAATAATCAGATAGTGTTTGCCAAGAGATAAGGAAAGTTTATCTTCTTTCTGAAAAAATCGTAATGCCTGCATCAATGAGGGAGCAGGAGGTACCAACTGAAAAGAGCCTGGATCATTTTGGCCTTCCCTTGGTTTATAATCTACAATTTTTCTTACTAGGACATGGCTGTTTGTGGATACAAACATTATTTGGTTACCTTCCTTCCGAAAGTGAACGCCTTTTAAGATAGGGCGTACTTCAGAAGTGAAATTTGCACAATACGTGCTCTTTTCTACAATGTCTTTAAATTCATCATAGGTTAAATCAATGAAGTCCTCTCCTTCTTCTTGAGCTAACTCTGGATATTGAGTTGCATCATAAATAGGAAGTTCAAATTCACTGTCTCCCGAAGTAATTCTTAAGGATTTTTCGGTAGCTTCTAATGTAATGGTTTCTTTTAATTGTTTGGTAATTTCTGAAAGGGAGCGATGTACAACTACTTCACCCGCTTCTTTAATTTTAAGATTTTCATTTTCTGCTGGTAAAGTAATTACAACAGTTTCGTCAACATTTGAGCGGATGATCCGAAGGCAATTATCTTCCGCTTTCATATAAATCCCTTCTAGAATGGGAGTTTCTTTCTGACTGCTCGTGTTACGAACATTTTTTGTTAATGCGTCTACTAACGTATTTTTCTCAACTAGTATTTTCATTTTTTATTCCTCCAAAATCTTTTATATGGTATTAATCAAGCTACTTTAGAAGTAAATGATTTCTTTAGATCATCTACTAATTCTGGTGTGACTAATGTAAGAAGCCCTACATAAGAATTGATTTTCTTCTGAAAATGTTGGGATAAAAAGTTAAATACCATTCCTTTCATTTCTTTAGAATTAGGGGAATGTTTCACAATATCCATAATGTCACATACAGGTTTTAAGACACCGATATACTTATCAGCTTGGTTGTAAGTTGGCTTAGTTGCGGCTTGTTTAGCATTACTTGAAAATAGTGTTGTTAGCAATCTATTTTTCTTATCAGGGTCTAATGCTAAACGTTTTTCCATGGCATAAATTGCTTTTTTCTGGCCATCAGAAGCTTCGTTATTGCTAGAATTTTTTCCTTTTTGATTAGATTGATAGCCTTTGTTATTTTGTCGAGACTGATCATTCTTCTTTTCCAGCTGAAGGTATAAACCAATCCCAAGTTCTTGAGCTGCTTTTGAAAAAGCTGCACTTTTAACTGATTTATAGGCACTACCTAAATCGACAATCTGTCCTAACTTTTCCTCATTTTTGTTATGGCGAGCTATTTTCAACCCACTATCCTGAGACACTTTTTTAATACGTCCGTTCCATTTTGAAAAATCAACGGTTATGGTACAGGTGCAAGTAATCCAATCTTCTTCATGATGCCTAATATCTGAATACTCAACATCGAATGCATCAACACCTACCACAGTAATTAATCTTTCTTTAACTCTCTCTACAGGGATAAACCAGTAGCCATTCTCTTGTTGATCTAATATGTTTTCTGGAAATGGTTCTGCTAAAGCCTCCTGTATTTCTTTCATTGTCTTAAGGTCATCTCGTAATTCTAAAAAGTGATCTGCCATGATATAGCCTCCCTGAAAGTATTTTTGGACAAACAAAAAAACAGCCCTCCAGGTGATTACTAATAAAATCAGTAAATACCCGAAGGGCTGTTATTGTTATAAGTCCGGTAAAAAAATAAAAAAGTAAAAAAATGATACTACACATTCATTATAGTAAATACTAATTTAAAGAACAAGTATTTTCGACGGAGTCATTAGGATGAAGGTCATAAGCTTTGCCTAATAACTAATGAATGCAGTTGTTTAAAACTTAGGTTCGTTATATACTTATAAGAGTATTACCTAATTTTTCTTTTTTTCTTTTTTTAATCAAACCAACAAATAGTAGCCCATAGGGTTTTTGATTTAGCCATTTTGCTATTAATCAATTTCCCTATGGGCTTTTTTGTTGTCTATTTTTAATTTTCAGGAGGGAAAAACATTGAAACTAGTTAATAATTCAAAGTCATGGTGGGAAAAAATTAATGAAGCGTTACACAAGAGAACAGGATGTATACGATTAGGATTTCATTCTAAAAAACAGATGAACGGGAGAGGTTACTATACTGGGGATATTATTTCCTGTATAGAGACAGGTAGGGTTATCGAAATAGAAAAAGGTTATAATTCACGCTTAAAAAAAATGTGTACTAACATCACAATTGAAGGTAAAGACAGAGATGGCAATCCGGTTGTTGTTATTTTCTCAGAAGAAAAATCCGGAAACAGCCCAGTGTTTTCAATTGTGACGATCCTGCCACCTACTGATCGCAATAGATTTAGTAAAGTGATTTAGCCAATTAACAATTAAAAGGAGAAAGGATGGGTAGTAATGGCTTATAAAAGTGGAAGACCTACATTAAGAAAAACCAAAATGGATGGTTGGTATGAGTTTTATCGGGAAGCTTGTCCAATCTGTGGAAAAGTAGATCAGTGCGTCATTCATGAAGATAATAATAGGGTTTGGTGTTTGAGAGTAGCATCTGATATCGTATGGGGTAAAAACTCAACAATGCAAGGATGGTTGCATTTTCTAAATGAAGATAACAGAACATTTACTGCCTCAGATTTTGCCAATGCCGATACTGGCTCACATCAAGAAAAGAAGAGTGATGGTCATTTGAATCGAGTGTACCGTGCTTTATTAAGTGAAATGGAACTTCGGCCTGAGCATAGAGCGATGCTTAAAAAACCAGATAGAGATATGAACGAGGAAGAGCTGCGTATTCGCCAATACCGGTCATTCCCTGAAAAACCATATGAAGTGGTAAGAAAGGTTGTTGAGCGAGTAGGAAATGTCGAAGATTTAATCGGAGTACCTGGTTTCTATTCCAAGGAAGGAAAGTACGGTCGTTATTTTACTATTAGCGGATTTCCTTCAACTATTATGATTCCTTTTAGGAATCACAAGAACGAAATAGTAGGTTTTCAGTGGCGTGTTGATGAAGTGAAAAATCAAGTGGTATATTCTTCAAGACTTGATAAAGAACTAGAAGCTTATGTTGTAAAGCAACCTAATCTTGTAATAGCCAAATATAAGGGGATAGAAGTTTTTAAGGGATCTATGGAATTAAAAGAAAAAAAGGATATCAAATTGTCAGACGGTCGTTACGTCGGCACAATTAAGTTGGACAAGGGACAAAGATACATGTGGTTTAGTTCAGCAAATAAAGAGTCAGGAACTGGTGCTGGCCCCTTACCTATTCATGTTAGTGTACCGAGCAGAGTGTTAAAGAACTGGAAAGTAGGTCAGCTGCTAAAAACGGATACAGTAGTGGTAACAGAAGGTCCAATAAAGTCTGATAAATCAGCAGAATTATTAGACCAAATGCTTCAGACTGCAGAAGAAAGACTATCTTATGGTACCACTGTTCTTAGTGTTCCAGGAGTTAATTCATGGCGTCTTCTATGTCCATATTTTGAAGAAATGGGAGTAAAGAATATTAACTTTGCTTTTGATATGGATGCAGAGGAAAATCCAGATGTTAGAAGATATTATCATGATGCAATTAATTTTTTCAGTGAAGCAGGTTATAATGTTAGTTTTTTCATTTGGGACCGTTCGTACAAAGGACTTGACGATCTATTGATTAGGAATTTTTTACCAATTAAATATAATATACATGGTGAACAGATTGTTGAGTGACAATAAAAATGTATACAGGACAATGAAGTCGTGTACTGGACAATAAAGTTGTACACTAGCCGTATTTAAGGGAACTCTCTTTAAATACGGCTTTTATTGTTTGGATACGAATGAATCTAATGGAGTGGATATACATTTTTAGGTTTATTTGAGACGAGATAGGATTATCAAAGGAGAATAAAATGAATTTAGTTAAAAAGGATCATCGAATTGAAGAACTTGATTACTTAAGAGGGTTTGCCCTGTTAGGAATATTATTAGTAAACATACTTCCATTACTTTCTGTTAGTCCACCACTAAGTGATACCTTTAACGCAACTTACCAAAGGTTCTTATATTTATTTGTTGAAGGACGTTTCTTCGCCATTTTTTCATTTCTTTTTGGAGTGAGCTTTTACATCTTTATTTATAAGGCTAATGATAAAGGGAAAAATGCAAAAGTATTATTTTTGAGAAGAATTATGTGTTTATTTGCTATGGGGGCAATCCATCTTTCGTGTCATCCAGGAGAAGCACTAACGGTTTACTCAGTGTACGGACTTTTAGTGTTACCTTTTTACAAAGTGAAAGAAGAGACTAATCTATTTGTTGGGCTGTTTCTTCTGTTTATATTCAGTATGCTCTCCATAAAAATACTGTTGCCGCTTCCCTTAATTTTATTGGGACTTACTGCTGGCCAGTATAAGGTTTTTGAAAATTTAACGCTATATAGAAGAAAAATCTATATCTTTACTTTAGTTACTTTTTCTTTAAGCGCATTATTATTTGTCTATCAATACAATCAAGCTCCTTCAAAACCATTCGATATAATGAATATAGAAAACGTAGATAGCAGTGATTTTCTACAAATAAATAAGTTTATTAATACAGGAATAATGATAGGGGCTATTAATTCTGCTTTTTATGTAGGTATGCTACTTACTATTTTAAAGGCTAAGTCAGTTAGATTAATTTTGTCGCCGTTAAAATATTTAGGCCAGATGGCATTAACCAATTATATAGGACAGACTGCTATATTAATAACAGCTAGCCGCCTATTTGGAATTTACAATCAAATATCGTATTTACAGACCTTATTTATATGCCAATGTATCATACTATTCCAAGTTATTTTTAGTATTATATGGCTCCGTTATTTTAAATATGGTCCACTTGAATGGGGATGGCGTATGTTTACATATTCTCATGTCATCTCTATAAGAAAGATCAGCTCACAACGAAATAATAACTAAGTTTAATCTTACAAATATCAAGGTAATCTTAAGAATACATTCACGTGTTCATTTGAAACAAAGATTGATTACTATAGGAGCTGTTTAGCAAAGTCAGACTATATCTATTCCAGTGAATCCTAATTGTAGAAGAAACGTATAAAAGTAAATAGGAGAGTAAAAAATCAAGATATGATTTGTTGTTTGATAAAATTACTTGCTAAAAGAAGAAAATGAGGGGAACAACATGAAAGATAAAAAATCAGCAAAAGAAAGATTTTTAGATGAGTTCATAGGCGGAGTGGAAGACTTTGATAAACATTTGGCAGAAGAAATATACAAGGACGAGAATCCTTATCTTAAAAATAATATGATTAAAATATTAGAAGAGCAAGAAGACTTTGGAAATGTAATAAATTTAGGTTTAGGTCGAGAAATGTGGTATAGTAATGACTTTTTTATTAATTGTCTTATTTTAGATTTTATTACAGAAGCAGAAGATGACCTGGTTGATGAGTTAAAACAAATTTGGGTTGGAATGCTTGGTAAACCGGGAGTAAATGCAGAAGCAATAAATATGGATGAGGAATCTGAAGGTTACTTAATTAAAATGCATTTTGAAATGGATTTAAATATTCAGCTTATTTCTGAGTTGGTTGCATACCATGTTTATGGAATGCAAATTAAAGATATGAGCGAAAGGAATAAGCTACTTCCAGAAATGGCTGAATTATTGTTATATTTGCTTAACAAGGAAGCGCTACTGAAAAAAGCTAAAGAAGGTGCAAAGGAGGATCAGGTGGATCGTAATTCTCCTAGATTACATATAGCATCGGAGTTGAATGAAGCAGGCATGAAATTTGTATTAGGTCATGAAATTGGTCATCATTTTTTAAAACATACAGAGTCGAATGGAAAAAACATTGTATCGAAATTTATACCGACGGATGTTACTTCTAATCAATTTCATTTAGATGAATTTGCTGCGGATAACTTTGGCTTTAACCTATTAATTAGAGGGATGAAAGAAAGAAACGACAATAAATTATTAGCCCCGTTAATGGTAATCTTGATGCTGGCTATATATGATAGAACGCCTGAAGAGCCTAGTCAGTGTCACCCTTCATTGAGGGATAGGTACCTAAACCTATTAAGCAGGGTGTCTGAACACAATGAAGAAGTAGCATTTGGACTTCAACAGATATTTAATTATGTAGCTACTTGGATTAACAATACCGTGCATGGGAGTTACTGGAAAACAGAATGGTGGAAGTAGAAAAAGAAAGGAAATTGTATCACTCTCAAACTACCAATTATTTCGATAAAACCATAGGCTTTAACCAAAAGAAAACCGTTATTTTGATCACTCTCATTTCAAAATAACGGTTTTTTAATTGCTATTGCATATGGAAAGAAGAGTGTTTTTAATCAATATTTATTTTAAAGACACATCATGCGGTCGAATTTTGTCTAATCAAAAATCTTAATAAATTTTAAACGAACTATTAAAGTAGTTTTAACAAAGTTAAATATTTGTTTATAAAAAGTTTTTAAAATATCCTTAAGGAGGAAATAAAATGTATTATTCTGATGAAGAATTTGCAGACAAAGTTAATGACAAGTTGGGGAATATTAGATTTTTCAAGAAATGTTTACGTGAATTAGATCTTATCGGAAGTAGACAAAGACTATCAGATGACTATATCGAAATGTTTGAGGAAGTTAGCCATTATAGGGAAAAAAATAATTCAACGTGGGAAGCAGCCATGAACGAAATTTTACCTAAATATACTCAAGAGCAAGATGGTAGTAATGAGAACACTCAATTGGACTTACTAAAAGAAATATTAGCTACTTTAAAAAGGATTGAAGAAAAAATTTAAGCTGGGTAATTACCCGGCTTTTTTTATCACCTTCATAAAAATAACAATGCTTTAATTAAGTTCCATCCTTTCTATTTGTAGGTAGCTATATTATAATAAAAATGTAGTATCCTTTCTTTTTTTCTTTTTTTCTTTTAACTATAAACAATAATTATGCGGTCTTTCGGATCGATGAATGATACCACTCTTTTAATTAGCGCTTAAGCAGCTGTTAATGAGTGAACAATCATCTTTTCCGAATGGCCGCTTTTTTATTTGTCCAATGCAACAACTAAGGCATTTTCGGAAAAAGAGAGAAGGGATCATTAAACAAATACTAGGAGGAGTTATTATGTCACATGTAGGAAACAAATTACTTTCAGGTTTTTTTGCTTTTCCAGAACGCCAAGGGAAACATTTAGCAAAATTAATTAAGCAAAGAGGAAACAGAGCGGCTTGGTTCGATCCAACTTGTGGAGAAGGAGCTATTCTTAATCAATTGTCCATAGCCGTAGAGAAAAGCGAAGACTGTATGATACGTACATATGGCGTGGAGTTGGATAAAGGGCGTTTTCAAAAAGCGGAGCAGGTACTTGATGAAGTGATTAATGCCCCTATAGAATCAATGGTTGTATCAAACAATATTTTTTCTCTTGTCTTTTTAAATCCACCGTATGATTATGGGATTAAAGGAGCAGGAGATGACAAAGCTGATCGGAAAGAATTTTTAGAACTAGAAAGAAACACACGTTATTTGGCGCCCGAGGGTATTCTAGTTTATGTAATCCCGAGTTATCGTTTCGCCGATAAAAAAATAGCCAGATATCTATCAAGTCATTTCGAGGAAACAGAGATGATGCGATTTTCTGATGAAGATTACAAAGATTTTCGTCAATGTGTTTTTATTGGTAGAAAGAAAAGTAGCACCTTTAAAAAAACAGATGAAGAAAAAATGTCTTTTTATCAAAAGATGGAAGAAGAATCATTTGTTGAAAAATATATTCCGACAATTGATTCTATTGAAAATGTATGGACCATTCCAGAACAAATAGGAGCTGTAAAAACATTTTACACTAAGGTAGAAGATAAAGAGAGGTATCATGAAGGAATTGTAAATTCACCAGGCTTCCTAGCTTTTAAAAATCGCACTAAGCCGCGAACATTACAAACAGGAGGCGATCCAATCTTACCGATTAATCAAGGACAGATGGCGCTTCTTCTTGCATCTGGGGCAATAAATGGACTTCTAGGTATAGGGGAAACATTACATCTGATTCAAGGACAAGAGAATGTTGAAACGATTGAGGAAGAAGAAACTCAAATTAGTGATAGTGGGGCTAAAACAACGAAGTATGTTGAACGAACAAAACGTTCAGTTAGTGTAAAGTTGCTTACCCCAAAAGGGATTATCCAAAAACTACAATAAGAAAGATCAATTCATTTTATTTTTTTCAGTAAAGAATCTCTTCGACTTTTTGACTGATTGAGGTCCGAAGAAGGGAACAGACCAATTTAATAAACAACAGGAGGTGAACTCCTGTCATGTGACAAGAAGACCGATACAAGTAATCAGGTCTTTTTTTGCGTGCCAGGATGTAGATGACAACATTACAAACAGTAGATATTTTTAAGAAAAAGGAAGAAACAACCGATCATCCAAAAATGGTGGAGGTATTTGTAGATGGTAAAACCTATCAAAATGCTTTTTGCTATTCAATGATCGTAGCAGATGATCCTGGAACACGTAAGACTATGCTTTCTTGCATTATTGCTGGAGCGGATTCAACCATGCAGTCTATGAAAGCGGCCATTGATTTGGGAGCTTTTGGATTTTCGTTCGGTTATGGTGTGAAAGGACAAAATGGCTATCACTTCAATGAAGAAGTGAAGCTTCATACAGAAAAAGGGAAGTATAATTACTTTCCAATGAGCCTTGAAAATAGAAAAGCGTACGCTATTGTTCACGATGATGTGCTTGATGGAAAATACCTAATGAGTTTTAATCCCTCTCCAGCACAAGATATTCGCACACTCCTTGGAGGGCATAATTATGGTTTACCAACGTTAGAGGAATGGGCAGAAATTTTAACAGAAGAAATGAAAAAGCGAGAGCATCTGAAAGAAGTACCCATGTATTATGATGTAGGTATTTTCCCTGATGGTTTTCATTTCTTTGAAGTCAATATGACTGAAGAAGAAGGAGATGCCATGTTGTCTGAACTTATACAAAATGGCAGATTAGCTTTCCCAGAGGAGGGAAGCGGAAGCAAAGTTGAGGAGATAACTGACTTAACAAGCTATATGACGGAATACTCAGAGGATATGTTGAAAAAAATTTCATCATTTTTGAAACCTACACATAACCCCGTAACCGACCAGAGTTACTCATATTTCAATGAGTATAATATGCAACTCTTCCCGGTACAAGCACATGTTGCCACAGGGATTGCGAAGCGTTTGCAAAAGCAAAAATCTGTGATTTTACAGGGTGAAATGAGTACGGGCAAATCAAAGATGATGACAGCTATTGCAGATGCATATGCCAAAATGAAAGGTAAAAAAGGCTTCCATGCAATATTGATGGTACCGCCAAGCTTAACGGATAAATGGAGCAAGGAAGAAATCTATGATCTTCTTCCATCACCGCGAGCTAAAGTTATTCATGTGGCATCTACTGCTCAATTAATTGAATTTCACCAATCATGGATTAGAGAAGGCAAACCAAAGCCAGAAGTGCCAACCTTCTTCGTTGTATCTTTCACGACAATGCGAAGTGATAGCGCTATTGAACCAGCGGTATCGTTTAGCTATCTGAAAACAAAGAAGCAAAAAACGCTAGAAAGACGACCATATCGATTTGGGTATTATTGTGCTGATTGTGGGCTTCCACATCATGTAATTGAATCGGAATCTACTAAGATAAACGAAGAAGGGGAAGAGGAAAAAGAAGTACAAAAGAAAATAATGGAGGAAAGTGAATTCGGAACTTCTAGACGACTTCATAACAATAAAATGCCGGCCAATGCTTTTTGTTCAGAGTGCGGCTCTTCTTTATGGAAAAAAGCAGCTCCAACTCGTTATCAATCATTTAAAGAATGGACTGAATACGAAAAACAGTTGATTTCTGCTATAGAAACAAAAGATCCTTTCGCAGTTAGGCGTGTAAAAGAAACCCAACCTGATATTAAAAAGAAAGTAGGTTCTCCTCGTCGAATTGCCACAGTGGAATATATTAGACGTAAAATGAAACACTTCTTTGATGTAGCAATCATAGATGAGGTACATGAGCTAAAGGGAGGAGCAACTGCACAAGGTAATGCGTTAGGTTCACTTGCCGCAGCATCCAAACGTGTAATTGCTGGAACAGGCACCTTATTTGGCGGAAAGGCTTCTGATATTTATTTTCTTCTATGGAGACTGTTTCCATATGAAATGGTTAAGGCAGGATATAAATATTCAGACATTAATCGATGGAATTATGAATATGGGAACGTAGAAAAGGTCACTTATTCATCTGATGGAAGCTCGTCTACCGAGTATACAAATAAACAATCACGTGGAGGAACAAGAACAAAATCGACAGAAAAGGTGTTACCAGGGATCTCTCCGTTTGTTTTCGGGCGCTTTCTCCTTCAAAACACTGTCCTGGTACGGCTGCTTGATGTATGGCCAGATCCGGTTGAACTTGTAAATGTTCCTACCATCATGGTTGATATGGACGAACGTTCCAAGCAGCTATATCAAGATATGAAAGACACTTTTGAACATGAGATTAATAATAACAAAGGAAAAGACAAGAAGTTTAATAACTTATGGTTGCTATACACGGATACAGGGATTGCCTATCCAGACAATCCACACCGTTTTCCTTCAGTTAATGCCAAAGGCACTGACGGATTGAGGCACCATATTTGGTCACCTGTTGAATACATGGAAGAAGATTATGTCACTCCAAAAGAGAAGAAGCTAATAGAGATTATCAAAGGAGAAATTGAGGAAGGAAGACCATCTATTGTATATGTCAGGGATACCGGAACTTCGGTAACTGATAGAGATATCCAACCCCGTTTACAAAAAGTGATTGAAGAAAACGTGGATGGGGCAAAAGTTGCTATTTTACGAAATAATACGACCAAAACGGACCAACGTTCTCACTGGTTGAAGAAAAAGGTAGAAAAGGAAGGACACAACGTTATCATTGTCTCAATGGAGCTCGTTAAAGTGGGATTAGACTTACTGGCAACTCCAACGATTATTTTCTATCAATTCAGTTGGTCCATGTTTACAATGGGTCAAGCCTCGAAAAGAGCTTGGCGCATTGGACAAACAGAGGAGTGCCGCCTTTTTTACCTAGCATATGCAAATACATTCCAGGAAACCATGGCCTTGTTAATTGCTCAAAAAAATAAAGCATCGAGTGCTATTAATGGCGATGTTTCTAGCGACGGATTAAACGCTATGCTTGGAGATGAAGGGGATCTTCAAACTATGTTAATTAAGAGCATCCAGAACAATGAGAAACTTGAAGGGTCATCTGAAGAGTGGGTTTCAGCTACAACTGACCGTGCACGTGAGCTTCTGAGTGGCATAGGAAAGAAAAAGAAATCTGCAACGCTCTTCGATCAACTTATTGCTTGGGCAAAAACAAAAAGTATGGATCATATCACTATATCGACTATAGAGGAGAAAAAGGATGTCATCATTTCTCGTCTACAGCAGCAACAAATTGTTGGATTTCATATAGATCAAAATGTATTATCAATCGATGAATTTATCGCTTTTGGATTTGGCAGTGTAACAGATGGAGACTTAATTCAGCATCTTCTTGGTGATAAGCCCAAAACAACTGGCTTTCAAGATGTTGAAATTCGAATTATTGCCGAACCAATTAAAAAACGAAAAGGCAAGAATGCGAAAAGTGTTACTCAGTCTGAGGATGCACAGCTTGCCCTAGATTTATTTGCGTAAATAATAATATAAGTGATTGCACCTCTCTTTTATAAAAGAGAGGTGTTCAACTTAAAGGAGCGTAGGCTTTATGTTTTCAGTGATTGCTCTCTTAGTAGGGCTGTTTGTATTAGGAATCTTTCAGTTTATCTTCATTACTGCAATTATTGCTCGCAGCATGAAGAAAAAAGAAAACCCTCAAACATTAGAAGAGAAACAAGAGGCTCTAGCAGATAAGATGCTACAAAGCTATGAAAAGAGAAGAAGGGAGCAAGTCTTGAATGACTCTGCTAATTGTGATGGTTTTATAACAGATTATCTTAAGCAACATAAAGAAGAATTCGAGTTATATGAAAAAGAAAAAACTAAATTGTTAGAAGAGAAAATCCGGTCAGAACAGGCTTTGTTAAAACAGCAAAGAGTAGAGGTGGAAAGACAGGCTAAAGGGGAGGAGAGAGTTATATCTCAACCTGTACCTGGTGAACCGGAAGAATACTCGCCTGCAGTGGAGCCGGACTTGTATATTAGTGAATCCCAAGCATTTAGAGATATAGATGCTATGCATTATGAAGATATTCCAACATTTTCGCCTTCATACGAACCAGAGGGAGACATGATACCGCGTGAAGAACCTTATGTTTATGAGGAGTACAAATCTCCTCCAATAGACCATCAAGAGCCTGATAGGGAACCACCTAAATACAGCCATTTTCCAGAAAGTACATTTTTACAAGAAATGAAGCAAAAGTTTTCAGTATCCGAAGAAGTTGTTGCTGCGAATGAGCATGCGCCATTATTAGAAGAACCATATTATAATCCACCATTTGAGGATCAGTATATTCCGGTTAATCCTGAAATATATAATAGCGTTATTGCGGAACCCAATATCGTTTTTACGAAAGAGGAAGACTTCCCTTTTGAGAGAAATGAACATGAGGAGCCGCAACAATCCGTTATATCAGCAGTGGAACAGAACCAAATTATTACTTTTATGAATCGTATTGATATAGAAACACAGCGATATGTAAAAATGAAAAAACAAAAGTGGGTTGCAATGACAGAAAAGGAGCGGAAGCAGTATTTATTGCTTGAAAAAATCACACATTTATCCAAACTACCACAAACACAGGAAAATATGGACGAGACGATCCTAACACTTTATGATTTGTATCGCCATGAGGGGAAAAAGTCAGATATGGAATTAATAAGAAAACAATACCCTGGTTTATTTAAGAAAAAAAATTAAGGAGAGAAAGATTATGCAAAAATGGAGCTATGAGGCTGAAGAGTTATTGATGTTTCCTATCCATCCCGATGATGTTGTTAGAGATAGCGATGACCCGTTTTTTATACCTGATGAGTATGCCTGGTTAACCACAGACAGTATTGGCAAAAACACTGAAGGAAAACAAAAATGGATTGGTCGGGTAATTGGTAAGAATCAGCAATATATTCATTTTCGTGACAGTACTCATCGAAAGTGGATATTTGTGAAAAATAAAATTGATCAAATTCAAATACACGATCTTGTTATTGTTCATGTAGATTACAAGATTGGAGAAACAGTAAAAGCAAACGATATTTTTATTCTTAAAGAAGTATCAAATTAATCAAAGAGCGCCCCATTGTATTTATCAGTGGGGCGCTTCCTTATTAAATGTTTTAATACATTGCTTTAGAATGGATTATAAATTTTGTAGAGAAGACACATCATTTATCAGCAGTACCATCGATAATAAAAGGGGTGTCTAATACCTTAGATAGCTGCAACAAAGTATTCTCCCTGGGACTGGTGAGCCCTGCCTCAATTCTTCCCACTGTCGATTTTGGGATTCCTGCGATATCTGCGAGCTCCTGTTGCGATAGATTCCTTTGCTTTCTTGCTTTTTTAATTTGTGACGCAATACTCCCTTCTTTTAATGGTCTTTCTATAAGATCATCACTTTTGTGTATTTCCTGCCCATTAGAAAAATCATCCATTTTTTGTCCCTCCCTACGTTAACCCGGAGCATACTACAATTTAAGCCAAGCTTAATAGTGCCTTTCAATGCGCGAAAAGCTGTATTAACGGTCTATTTCTTATGCAATACTTACATTTTTGTATGCTTTTAGGAAAAAATATGGTAGCATTTATGCTATCAAACTGGTTAGAATAGAAATGAAATATCCACTCATATTACATTTTAAAAAAATGGTTAAAAAATTGCTATTTCTTCTAAATTACCCCTTCACAAAATCTTGGTTGCTCATCATGATATCTACAAATGAACAAAAAAGAAAGGAAGAAGTAAAATTCTGTTTTATTTAATAACAATTCTAATATAGTAGATGAAAGGAGTTATAGTATAATAAAGGAATCTATAAATTTTGGAATAACAGTAAAAAGAATGGAGGGAAGTTAGGCTATTTACTTTCGCGGTAAAAACCGGTAAGTGGCTAAACGCTGAAGTATGATACCAATAAAGAAATCACCATTATTAACACAAGCATCAATTACAAGAGCATTAAATGAGTTTCTGGATTCGCATAAAGATTTTCTCATTTCTGAATGTGAATTTGAGTACCGTATCAAAGACAAAAAGCCTATGGCTTTTTTGAACTTTGTTAACGAACATGTCCCTTCAATGAAGCAAAGCAAAGAGACATTAAATCAAAGTATATATGACGGATACATGGATTGGATAGTGCCGCTTGAAGAATTTATATGCAAAAAAGGCGACATTATTGAATTTAAGTCCAAGTTTGATTCGTCTGGAGAACTGACAGGAGCATTGGATGTCTCTTTAAATGTCAGTATACCAGAAGAACATTCAAAAGATTGGATAGCCTTTCTTGACAATGAATATCAAAAGCTGCACTTTTTATATGAGAACGTTCAATTTGTAGCCTTTAATGTAGAGTCGAAAAGGTTAAAGCAAATCTGTTTTCACATGAAAACTAATCCATATGAGCGGTCACTCCGTGAATTATTGTCACTGGAAATAGAAGAGCTTAAGGAGAAAAAACAGGAAGCGTATCAACTGTATACAAACCATCTCATAAATATTTGGAAGGAAGCACAGGCATACATAGAACAGCGTAAAGAGCTACATACCTATCGTTTTTATGCTACACGTCGCAACGAAGGGGCATATTTTCGCTTGTCAGAAACATCTACATGTCGTGTTAAATTAACCTAATGAGTGTGAAAATGAGAAATTGCTTACTGGTTGCTTTAATGTTTCTTTCGTTCTTTATTAGCAACATGCAAGTTGACGCGGCAGAATTTGATTTAAAGGGTTATAATGAATACCAACAATACCAGCTAGAACATACACAAAGTTTTCAAGAGTTCTCTCAGCAGGTGAAGAAAGATACAGACTATTCATTTTCAGTGATGTACAATGTGGCTTTTCAGATCTTTACTATCATTTTTGTAGGTGCGGTAGTGGTACTTGCAGGAGCAATTACGTTAAAAAATGGACAGTGGATGAAGTGGTCAAGCAATACAATGGTTTTTACCTTAATCACAATACTAATCATTCGCTTGGTACCCATATTGTTTTTGACAGTCAATGTTACCAGCTTCACGATGTTAATTACTGCAGCTGTTGAGTTGTTAGTACATGCATTATTTTATTTCGCTGTCACAATGGTATTGGTGAGTCTATTTTTGAAAATGCTTTATCGAATGTTTGAGCACCCCAAATACTTTAGATGGAGCCGGTCACTTTTCAATGGTTCAATCCTTGTTTTTATTCTTTCGCTCATTACCCCTGTGATCATTCAAAATCTATAATATTACTAAATATACAGTCAGGAAGGAGGGATTCTATGCTGAAACTATTGGTGAATAATAAGAAAGAGGTTACTTGTCGCTCGAGTTGCCACTTGTTTAACAAAAAACACGACTGCTGTCCAATCATTCGCGAGGTTTCGTATGACGACCCATTGTTACCAAAACGCTGCCGTAACTTTCAATATAAGAATGGTACAGAGCCTGTACTGTCAACAGGAGGATCTGAATCTTCGGAGGTATCCTTTTCATTTGTAATAGCAGGAGATCGAGGAGGTAATGAAAATTATCCTAATTCTCCGAGTGATCCGGTCTCTGGTGTTCCCATGAATGTGTTTTGGCATACAGATGTATCAGGCACATACGGCTGCTGGATTTTAAATGAGTCTGCTTCAGGTTTAATGAAATTGCCCAGAAGTGTAGATGATGTTGAAAAGGGTTGGGCAAAAGGAGTGTATCGTTCACCTCTTCCTCTGCATGATCATCAATGTAGGCATGAACTCCGCTCCCGTATCTGCTGGTATGTAGACCATGATGGATGGGGACAGTACGCTATTTTGATCGGGAATCAAATTGGATATTTAGAGCATCCTCGTCCAGGATATTAAAGAATTAATAAAAAAGAAAAAAAGCTTTGACCTATACTATTGCGGTCAAAGCTTTTTTATTTTATTCGGTATTTTTCACTTCGAATAAGTAGCAAATTTGATCATCATATAAGAAACATTAAGTAAAGGAGTGAAAATGAGTGCTTTCAGATTTATTAAAGAAACTAACTAAAAAGCCGGATACAGACTTTGATAGAAAAATAACCTTGATGATTAGCATTGCATTACTCATAGGTGGTCTATTATTTTTTCGAATGATCATAAAACTTCTACCATGGATTGCTTTAGGAATTGTTGTTTTTATTTTTTATAAGCTTTGGAAGAAAGGATACTAATCGAATCTTTTATAAAAAGCAAAAGAATGAGGCTGGCTTTTTATATTAGGTGAATGGTAAAATAGGAATAGAATTACTTATTTTTCTTTTTTCTTTTTTTTACCAAATTAACAATGACACAGCCTCCGGGCATGAGAGCTAGATTTACTAATCACTCTTATGCCTTCGGAGGCTTTTTTGTGTCCAAACGAAGGAGAGAAACAATCGTATGCAACAAGTTGTTAACCAAACATTAAAAAACGCATTTAAAAACAGGCGAATGGCCCATGCTTATTTGTTTGAGGGTCAAAGGGGAACCGGAAAAAGAGAAACAGCTTTGTATTTTGCCAAGTTATTTTTTTGTGAAGAACCAACATCTAAACAGGAGCCTTGTGAGGAATGTTCAACATGCAAGAGAATTAGAACAGGGAACTTACCAGACCTTCATATGGTAATCCCAACTGGAAACTCAATTAAAAAAGAGCAAATACAGAATTTGCAACGTGAATTTTCCATGTCAGGCGTTGAATCAGATAAAAAGGTGTACATCATAGAACATGCTGATAAAATGACGGACTCTGCCGCTAATAGCCTATTAAAGTTTTTAGAGGAACCAACGGGTGATTCTTTAGCAATTCTCTTAACAGAACAACCGCAAAATATTCTTCAAACAATAAAATCTAGATGTCAGCCACTATCATTTCTTCCGTTGCCACAAGAGAGGTTCGTTCAACAACTTATATCGGAGGGAATATCCGAATCAATAGCAAAAGTGTTATCCGCACTTACGCATAATATTGAAGAAGCAAAAAGTTGGGAAGAAGAAGATTGGTTCATAGAAGCTGTTCAACTAACCCGAAAAATGGCTAGTTTATGGTTTCAAAAACCTATGAACGCATTTATCGCAATTCAAGAAGGATGGGTGCAGCATTTCTCAGATAAAGACAAACAACTACTTGCTTTAGAACTTTTATCTGTTTGGGTAAAAGATGTGCTTTATCTTCAAGTAGGAAAAGAAGATTCCATTCACTTTACACAAAATAGAGAAGATCTTTATGAGCAAGCTAGAAAAACAAATCCAAGCGTTTTAGCGGAATCCTTATCAGCTTTAACAGAAGCACGTAAACGAATGGCATCAAATGTGAGTTTTCAGCTTTGTCTTGAAAAGGCTGTGATCCACAGTATTCAGGCTATTCATAAAAAGTAATGATAAGTAATTCTTCTTATCAGCCGATTTTTAGAGCAATTAAATATTACACTTTTTTCAGAAATGGAGCGTGTCAAATATATGAAATGTGAAGCAGAAACTAAAAAGAGAGGTTTCTCGCCTTTATCAGATTGGTTTAAGGTGCAACCAAGAGCAATTGTTGATTCGCCCAAAACTACGGAGCAGCTTGTAGCAAATCATGAGCATGATGCCTTTTATTTTAGAGAACTTGAAAGATCAGGTATATATCTTAATGTTAATCAGCTAAAAGCAGTTCGTACAACAAAAGGACCTGTGCAAATAAATGCAGGCGCAGGTAGTGGTAAAACTACAGTAATCATTTCTAGAACAGGTTATTTGCTTTCCGTAGAAAAAGTAGAACCAAGTTCGATTCTTCTTGTGACTTTTACAAAGAAAGCTTCAGATGAAATGAAAGAAAGAATTGGAAATTTACCAGGAATCACGGAACAAATGAAAGCAAGCGTTTGTTCAGGAACATTTCATTCAATCTTCCTCAGAATGCTGAGAGAAAATGGATGTGCGTTAGAAGTACTATCATCAGAGAAATTTCGACACGTAATAATTAAAAGAAAGATGCGTGAGATAGGGCTTCAGGATGCTTTTGAACCAGAAACCGTACTTGCGATGATCTCAAATTATAAAAATAACATGATAGAAGCTGAGGATTTGAAGCCCAAAAGCCAAATAGAGGAAGAGTTTAAACGAGTCTTCCTTGCTTATGAAGAATGGAAATGGAAAGAAAAAAAGATGGATTTTGACGATATCCTTCTTCATTGCTACAGAATGCTCAGAGACAAAGCGGAAATTAGAAAGCATTATCAAGAGAGGTTTAAATACATTATTTGTGATGAAGCACAAGATACTTGTCCAATTCAATTTCAAATAATTAAGCTCATAGCCGGTGAAAGTTCTCCTAACCTATGTTTAACCGGAGATGTTGACCAGTGCCTATATGGCTTTCGCTCAGCAGAACCGGAATTCATGTTATCGTTCCCTGAAATGTACCCAGATACTCAGGAAATAACACTTGATATAAATTACCGTTCAACAGATAGCGTAGTAGGCATTGGAAATGATGTTATAAGAAACAATAAAAAGCGCCTTAAAAAGACGTTGAAGTCTGTACATTCGTCAGATGAAGTACCTTCGTTTGTTAGACCTCGTGATGAAGAAGAAGAAGCTGACTTTATAGTGAAAGAGATAAAAAAGAATTTCAAAAAAGGTAAAAAACTCAAGAATATGGCGATTCTATTTCGGACACACTCCAGTAGCCGTGCAGTTGTTGATGAGTTAGTTAGACAAGACCTTCCGTTTGTTTTGCATGGGCATAAGAACAATAGCTTCTATGTAAATTCATTTGTAAAGCCCATGCTGGACTTGCTGAGACTTTCTCTTAATCCAAATAACGAAGACGCGCTTATAGGAGCATCACCACTTCTCTACTTACGTAAGGATGCCGTCATGGCAGAATTGGCTGCTATTAAACGAGCATCATTTCTTGTAGGAAATGAATATAAAATGACAACCGTATTCGAGAAGTTGAAACATCAGCTTAAACCTTTTCATCAAAGACAATTAGTTGCTCATAAAGCAACCATAATGGCCTTGAAAATGATGGAACCTGTAAAGGCGATTGAAATAATTCGGGGTGGCAGCATTAACTATGATAAATATTTAGAAATGGATGATAGAAGAACTTTGTCTTTACATAAAGAGATGGTCAAGGAGATGATCGACTCTTTGCAAAACTCCGCTAAAAGATTTTCAAGTGTAAAGGACTATATCCAATTTGTAGACAGAGTAATAGAAAAAAACCAACAAATGGATGAAATGAAAAGTAACCCTAATGTGGATGCTGTCCATCTTATGACTATACATGCATCCAAGGGATTAGAGTTTGAAACAGTCTATGCTATTGGTGTAGTAGAGGATGTATTACCTCACAGCTCCGCGAAGAAAGCAGATGAACAAAATGACAGAATTAGGAATGAAAATATCGATGCTGTAGAAATGGCGATGGAAGAAGAACGGAGAATACTTTATGTTGGCCTAACAAGAGCTAGACAGTCTCTTTATATATCCTCACCTGAAATATATAACCAAAAAGAGAGAGAGATTTCTCGTTTTCTATTAGATGCTTTTCGTATATAAACAGCAAGTAATTATTAATCATTGAAATAATTCTTTTTTCAGAAACCGAAATTAATGATAAAAATCTAAAACAATAAAATTGGAGGAATTACTCATGACAACTATCCAAATGACTGACCAAGCTTACCAAGCGATCTATAGAAAGTATCGGCCGCAAGGTTTTCAAGATCTTATTGGTCAAGAACACATTAGCATAACAATTTTAAATACACTAAGAAATCAACGTTTTTCTCATGCATACTTATTTACCGGTCCCCGAGGAACGGGAAAAACGTCTATTGCAAAGCTATTAGCCAAGGCGGTTAACTGTGAAAGTCCTGTAAATGGTGAGCCTTGTAATGAGTGCAGAAACTGTCATGCCGCTTCTAAAAATGCAATGAATGATATTAAAGAAATTGACGCCGCTTCTAATAATGGTGTAGATGAGATCCGTTCTATTCGGGAGGACGTTAATTTTGTTCCGTCCGATGGAAAATACAAAGTATACATTATTGACGAGGTGCATATGCTCTCGACGGGTGCTTTTAATGCTCTACTGAAAACATTAGAAGAACCACCGGCACATGTCATTTTTATTTTGGCCACTACTGATCCTCATAAAGTGCCGCTTACTATCATTTCTCGGTGTCAGCGCTTTGATTTTCGTAGAATTTCACCGGAAGATATGTTGAAGCGTATGAAATTCATTGTTCAAGATCTTTCAGTAGAAGCAGAAGAAGGAGCTCTTCGTTTAATTGCTCAATCCGCACAAGGCGGTATGCGGGATGCCTTGAGTTTACTCGATCAAGCTATTTGTTATGCGGACGGTCCATTAAAAGAAGAGCATGTGACTACAGTGGTTGGAAAAACTTCAGTAAAGGAAATTGGGCTTGTCATTCAAGCTATACACCACAAAGAATTACGAACAGTATTAACTAAAGTAGAGGAAATGATTAATCAAGGAAAAGAACCAGAATACTTTATGAATGATTTAGCAGGTTACTGTCGTGATGTACTCATTTACCAGATGACAAATGATGAAGCTCAACTAACGACAGCCCTTGCTGATGAAGTCTTTTTATCACTTGTAAAAGAGATTAACTCTTCAATTCTTCAACAAATGATTCAGGAACTTTTAGAGCAACAGTCTCTCTTAAAGTGGGCAAGTTCTGCTAAAACTACGCTAGAGGTAGCCATGATTAAGTTAGCAGGTATCCAGCCGGCTGTAGCAAGTAGACAAGAATCTCAAGGGGAAAACAATTCAAGCGCAATACAAGAGAATGTCGCCAAACAAAGAAAGCTGGAAAATGAGACACAAGAGACCCCAGCCTCTAATAAAATTGCAAATGTAGATAGAACTGGACGTTCTATTAAACAAATTATTCAGAAGGAAGTATTTTCAGTTGCAACAAAAAAGCAGAAGGTCTTCTTAGGATCCATGTGGACTAATATGCAAATTGAGATGAGCAACTTTACTGGGGAATCAATATTTAACAAAGGTTATATTGAACTTGCATCTGAATTACATGTTGTAATTGTGTTCCGTACTGAAGCTGAAGTGGAAGCGGCAAAGCAACATCAACAGGTGTTTGAACGTTGTTTAGTTAATATTGTAGGGAGTGCAAGAACTGCATACTTCATTACAATAGAGCAATGGGAGGAACTAAAAGAAGAATATATACAGGCTCATACTTTAAGGAAACAAGAAAGAAAAATGGCTTAATTAAAAGAAAAAATATTTTTCTAACAAAATAGAAAAAGACTGTAGCGCTTCTTTATGAAGAAAAGCTACGGTCTTTTTTATGGCTCTTCGTCTTAGTTGTAGTTTTATAAAAAGACTAATCATTTATCATACAGTTTGATTAAAAACGTTAAGTAATAATGTTGTTTAAAAGTCCTTTTCTAACTAACGGGCAGTTTAGCTTAATTAAGAAGCAAAAAGATAGACTATTATATGATATAATACAAGAAAAATATGGTTGTATAGGAAAATGTAGATGTATAACTGATAATCGGGAAACTATGTTGATATCTTCAACAATAATGAGTCCTTTTCAAGCCATATAAATCCCGTCTATATCATCATATTTTTTAATTTATAAATGTTGAGGTTAAAGATTATGAATGAGATAAGTTATGACTTTTTCATTAGCTATAATCATAACGATGAAGAATATGCCACTTGGATTGCTTATTTATTGGAAGAGGCTGGTTATAAAACTTTTTACCAGGCCTGGGATTTCAAAGCTGGTAACAACTTCATCCTTGAAATGCAAAAAGGAGCAAAATTTGCTCACCATACTCTAGCTCTTATTTCAGAGAATTATCTTTCATCCTTATATACTCAACCAGAGTGGGCAGCAGCTTTTGGCTCGGATCCAACAGGAGCATTACGAAAGCTAATTCCAGTAAGGATTCAAGATATAGAATTAGAGGGACTTTTACCCCAAATTGTTTATATTGATTTGGTTGGTAAAGATGAGGAAAAAGCAAAGAAAGAAATACTTGAAGGAGTCTTAAATGAGAGAAAAAAACCAACGGCCCCACCTCCGTTCCCAGGAATAATTCAAAAGAAAGAAAAAAAAGACGAAACAGTCGCTGGAAACTGGTATGATAGATGGCTAGTGCCCCGTATTAATGATCTTGAAGACAATAAATTTGCCAATGATATTATCGAAGGAGCAAAACTTGTTGTGCACCTAATTCCATTAGAATCACTAGCAAAGGAGTTACAATTTCCCATAAACGAATTAATGCAAGCAACTTCTCTAAAACCCTTTTATACATCTGGGTGGGATTATAAAGTAAATAAAGATGGATTTTGTACATTTGCTAAATGGCCAGCGATTAATGATCCTCACGCATATGTTCAAATATTTAGAAATGGAATAATTGAATCTGTTGATTCAGGTATGCTCATGTCTAATAATGAATTGAAGTATATACCATTTATAAAGTTTGAAAAGGATATAATTACACACATAAGGGATTATTATTTAAAATCTTTAAGAAACATTGATGTTAAACTGCCAATAGCGATAAGTATTACCCTTTTTAATGTTTCAGATTATTTTATATCATCAAACCCAAAACTTCCTAGAGAAAGAATAAGTGAATCTACATTAAGGCTACCTGTTGTTATTGTTAATTCCTGGGAAGAAAATATTGAAACCCTTTTAAAGCCAAGTTTTGATATTCTGTGGAATCATTGCGGGTATGAAGGTTCCTTAAATTATACTGCCAATGGTGAATGGAAAGAATATAGAGGTTACTAATTTGTACGTTTAAATTTTATTTTTAGCAAAGTTTCGTAAAAAAAAGAACCTCTAAAAGAAGAATGTTTCTTCAATTAGAAGTTCTTTTTTCTTTATGTATGCAAGAATGGCTGTGAGATTTTGTATTTAAACAAACGGGTGCTTTAGTTGAATAAGAATTAAACACAAAGAAAGAATCCATTTTGACAAACTTTTTTCAAAACGGATTCTTTTTATTTAGTATTAAGTATGTGCTTGAGAGATACTTTTGATCAAACTTTATTTTAAAGCATCATTAGTGTAGTGCTTATTTCTTAGATTAACTGTAGCCAATTATTTTTAGCGTCTCGGATTTAAACAGAAAAGATTGTGTCTTCGATTTACTTTAATTCCTTCTCTACTTGTCATATATGGCAAGTAACCTCTTGATTCATTAGTTCTCCTTTATTTGTGTATATTTCATAGAGTCTTATAATGTTTTGCTAAAATGAATTTTAAAATAATAACAAGAATCTTATAATATTTTAATGCAGCTTATCATCTAAAATTAAACACCGTTATTAATAGCGAGTAACCAACTACTTTTATTCGATGGGACTAGAGAGTAAGCGGAGATTCCCTTGAGATGACCAAGCCTTTGTAAAATCTGCTGTATTCTTAAAATTTGAGGTTTTTAAAGTATGGAAGAAACTTTCTTTCGCCATACTATCCAGAATTTTAAAGAAATAGTTTTCCTGCGGGGCTTCGATCTCCTGGATCAAAATCATTTTTTCAAATGTTTCTACATTAATCTCTTCAGGTAAGGAGTCTATCAAATCCGGAATGTTATTTTTATGTGTAGATTCTCTATACAGCAGAAATCGGTTTTTATTACGGTTGAGTGAAAGTAGTGATAGGCAATTGTTTTTATCCATTTTCCAGCCATTATAAAAAATCAAACTCAATAGCTCTAATTGAGGTTCCTGTTCAAAAGGATTTATCTCTATCATTTTTTGGAGTGAATCTATCCGATATTTCAATTGTTCTAGAGATGATTTTAATTGAGGAGAATGTCGTTGCTTTAAAAAGCTCTCAACCTCTTCCTCAGTTTCTTGTGCCCACTCTAATAAGGGAACAATCTTCTTCACATATTCTTCTTTTTTTATCCTAAGATTATCTTCTATTTTTCGAAACCGTTTCATCCAAGCAAATATATTATACGGACTATATCGTTTAAGATCATTTACACTATTGAGATCTAAAGGAAGTTCTTGAGAGTCATAATCTTTAAAATGATTAACAATGAGAGAAATTGCAGCCACCTTTGTCTCTTTTAAACGATGATTCGCAAGGAGATTAGTCGTGTTCTCAAGAAAGAAACTATATTCAATCAACTCGTCGTATAAACAGGCTAAAACCTCATTCACTTTATTTACAAAGCCTTTTCTTTTTTCAAAATCCAAAATGATCAAAACATCACACTTCTTTCTTAATAATTTTCCTCGCCTACTAATGATATCTACGCATAGCGAAGTATAGGTATTGATTACGCAGATAAGTTGAAATGTTATTACTTATATGATGAAAGGTAGGGTGGTATTTTCTAAGACGAAATTTTAAATTTTTTAAGCAAAAATAATTTACTAAGACTCTTCCTAGTTTTTTCTAAAAAAATTCCTCTTTTTTTTTCATTTTCCCCTTACAATTTCAGAAAAAATCCACATCATATCTATGCATGGTTATTTCTCTAATTGATTTTCAATGTATTTGGATTCCCCACCATGTACGGTAGAGGATAACCTTATATTTTCTCTCTATCTCTTTCTTTCTCTCAAATTAATTTGAGGGATTTGGATAAAGGAATATTCCTTTATCCCTTTTTTAAATATTTAACATTTATTGGTTACTATAAATCAAATATGAAAGGATTGTGTTGCTTTGAGGAAGGTAGCATCTATCTGTACTGCATTAAGTGGGGTCATAATTCTATCCGGATGTAGCGGAGGAGCTTTAGACCTTGAAAACAGTGCAATCGTATCAGGTGAAAGTATGGAATTTTTACAAAATCCATTATCTGGACCGGGACAAGCAGCAAGTGAAAAGGTTAAAGCTCCTCCAAAACCAATTGTGAAGTTCTGGCCGGATGACGCAAAGTTTCCAATGAAGAAAATTCAATACAGCAAAACTATTGATGGGGAAACATTTGAGGCAACAGATGGATTGAGATATCGCTTGCTTGGTATAGATGCCAAAGGTGAAAAAACACAGGAGAAAAGAAAGTATGTGCAATTGAATGAAGAAGCAGCACAGAGATATTTATCTATTCTTCTAGCCGATAGAAATATCTATATCGAAACTCCACCAGGAGCAGAAAAAGAAAACCCAATTCCTGTTTATGTATGGAAGGGCGACAATCATGAAATGGTAAATTTGAATGCTCGAATGATTGACCAGGGCTATGTCAAATCTCATCGTGAATATGGTCATACAGTGTATGATCGCGCATTTAAAGCCTTAGAAGTTGATTCGAAGGTAAATAAACGAGGTATTTGGAATTTCAACTAACTTATTAAAATGACAATTATATTGTAGAGGAGGAGAAGCACAGGCTTCCTTAGCTTTGTGCGACACACGGTAATGACAATAACTAGAGAAGAAAGACAAGAATTGAGAATTAAAGCGTGCGATATTATTGATTCGATTTGTAGTAAATGTGAGTTGGTAGAAAAAAATAGAGCCGAGCTGGGCAATAAAGGAGCTTACAACTATTGTGTAAGAGATTGTTCAGTTGCTAAAGAGTTACAAGAAATCGGAAAGAAAGTTATTCAAACAGAAGAAGAAATTGAAGTCATCCCAGAGGAAAAAAGAGAAGCATATGAAGAAGAAGTGACTCCTTAATTTCTAGACGATTTATAAAAGTTTAACGAAGTGTATTTAATTATAATAATTAATAGAGGCACTTAAAGTGATGCTTTTCAAACTTAAGAAAGGAGAGATTGAAATGAAATTATTGGATCAACAACCGTCTTGGAACCACATGTTATTTCATCCGTTAGCTTTATCTCAAGGCATCATTCCCGAAAAGAGAAAAGAGGATAAAAATAGTAAAGTAAAGGAAGACAACCGATCCTTTAAATCTTATCTAGAGGCAGCTCAAAAGAGAGGAAACAGCCTTTGAATACACTGGGATATAAAGTTCGGGGGAGCGCTAAATTATCATATGGGCAGTTGCGTGAAGAAGCACGGGGAATACTAAAGGGAAAATGGTTGAAATCAGCACTTTTTACTTTGCCGTATCTCGTGATATTACAAATGCCACAGTTATTCTCACCTTCATTAGAGTTAAGTGCATTAATGGATGAAGGGCAAGATATTCTTACACAATTAGGTGAAGTATTGGAAGGAAGTCTTCTTTACATACTTAGTACTTTATTGTTGCTACCGCTTACGGCTGGTTTTATGTGGGCGTGGATAGATTTATCACGTGGAGATTCGATTGGAATTCGTAAGATGTTTAAACCTTATCAATCAGCATTTGTGAAGTCTATTCTTACTTTTGGGTTACAAACCTTGTTTACTTTCTTCTGGTCCATACTATTGTTTATCCCGGGGATTATTAAGTCTTTTTCTTATATGATGTCTGTCTATATTCTGAGGGATAGACCTGAGTTATCGCCATTAGAGGCTATTACCGAGTCCAGAAGGCTGATGAACGGACATAAAAAGGATGCTTTTTTATTGGGATTGACATTCTTTGGCTGGTTTTTACTAATTGTATCACCACTACTACTTCTCTTAGTTCCTTCTATCGGTCAATTTGTTTATATGCACCTTTATGCAGGCGAATGGTGGGTATTCTTGATTTTTGCTGTAACTGCAGCTGTTATGTATTTCGCATTTTTGTTTCTCATGTCTTATGTCAATGTCACCTTTTCACTTTTATATAATCAATTGGTAAATACAGAAAATAAAACTACATAAAGCAAATAAGAGGAGGGTTTTGATAACCTCCTCTTGTTAGTTTAATGGGAGGGTTGAATGAATATGGCGATTATTTTAAAGGAACGAGATGAAGAACAATTATATGAAGGCAGAACTGATACTTTTGTGAAACAAGCAGGTGACCTGGGAGAAGATATTATTTGTTCAATTTTAGAAAAGAATTTATCAGACAATTACTTATTAATTAATGACTTATTTGTACGAACAAAAGAGTTTGATATGACACAGCTTGATCATGCATTAATTCATGAGTCATTTATCTTATGCATTGAAACCAAACATTACAGTGGGGAAGCAAAAGCCTTAGATAGTAATACATGGGAATTAAATGGACGAAATAAAAATTACACCCTTAATAGTCCTCAACTCCAGTCACTTACTCATGCTATGCACTTATCCTCCTTTTTGAACGAATACAATATAAATCTTCCTATTTATGCCGCTGTTGTATTAGTTAGTGATAATCGGTGCACGTTTAATCAAACTTCTGATACTTATTTTCGTGAGAAATGCCCAGTTATATATGGCAAGGAGTTAATCCCATTCATTCGGTGTATTGAAGATAAGTGTAAACAAGTTAACCAAAAACAGGATACTAAAAAAGTAGCAGACTTAATTTTATCTGAACATGAGGGAATTAAGGGGTCAACGCTTTATCAATGCAAAAAAGCGGCATTGAATGAAAATGATCAGGAGGCGCTATTTCTACTTGGAAAAATGTTTATACAAGGGTTTTTTCAATATGGAGACGAAGCGGCGGTTAGAGTTAAAAAAGATGAAAAGGCAGGAAGGATGTACTTGCGCAAAGCGATGAATTTAGGCTATCAGCCAGCACGTGATTTTTACAGAGAGATTAACCAATAAGAGTTCAATAGAACGCACGTAAAGATAAGCCCCCTTTAGATAATTAGCTCTAAGGGGGGCTTAAATATGATAATAAAAATATTTCACAAATTATATTCCTACAAATTGAAGAAGAAATTCGTATTTTTGCTGATACCGTACTAATTGAGACAATAATTGCTCATTCTCTTTTTTATATGATTGGATTTCGAGCGTTTTTTCATATTCATTTTCTTGTAGCAACTGATACTGGACTATAACTTCATTTAATTTCTGTTGTAGTTCTAAGTTTGTATATTCCAGATCACTCTTTTCTTTTTGAAGTGTCTGCAATTCTTGTTCTCTTTTCTCTTTGTAATGCAAGAAGGAATTATTTTTATCATTCAGAATCGAGAATACTGCCTCTCTATTTTCTTTAGTATACGACATTCCCTCTAGATGAGGATTAGCATGGTTTGATGTTCCGCGGTCAAATAAAGCAGCGAGTGCCATTTCTTGCTCAATGGTGCTTTTAACATCCATGTTTGCAGGTGCTTTATTATAATTAATTAGTTGATTCCAACGGGTGTGGATATCGCGTATCGAACGGGAGAAAATATCTGCAGCTAAAGCAATGCCTGCCTTTTCTTTTCCTTCTTGTATATGAGCATTCATAATATCAATCAATAGATCATCATCTTCTGAAGTCCAAACTTTTGAAGAGAGTGTGTGTGGGTATAGTTCTTTATGTATGTGTATGTGCATTTGAAAATCCTCCTGCTAGGAACAATTTAGTTTTATTTATGATCATATGTAATTATGAGTAGAATGACTGAATGCGCAAGAGGAAATTTTATAAATTTTAGCTTTGGGTATTTTATCAGTAAAAGCACGACCAATTGTGAATGAACTAACTTTACATAGCATTAAAACTGCTGTTATTTTTTGTATTATTTATATACTAATAACCATGTAAGTGATATAATTACAAGTGTTATCAATTTTCTTTTTTATCTTCCTGACTTTTAACCCTTAGTAAACAATAAACGGCCTCTCGGGCTATTGATCACCAGTACCTTTTTTACAGTACTGTTCTATCAATTAACCTGAGATGCCGTTTTTTTGTGTTCAAGGGAATCACAAAAAATGGAGGTTGGGAAAATCATGTTTAACAATTTATTAATGATACAAATAGTAATGTACGTGGGAATTTTCTTTGCAGGAGGAGTAGGTGGAGTTTCAGCTGGTATTTTTACGAATAACAAGACACTGAAATTTCCTCAAAGAGTAAAGCAAGGAATACAATTAGGATTTATCGCCGATTTTGTGATAGGTGGTATGGCGGGATTAGCTATGAATCATTTTTCAAAAGGCGCTAATCCTGTAGATGCAATTAATATACAGACTATTTTGGCGGCCATTCCAGCAGGCATCAGTGGGTCAACAATTTTTGATAAGCTGTTGGGCTATAAGAACCGGAATAAAAAATGAGGTTTGTACCTAAATAGGGCACGGATAAATAGGGTATACGATTTTAAACGTATAGATTAAACAGGTGGAAGAAGGAGACAAAATCATGAAACAATTCATCAAAATTATTTATCAGGAAAAAGAAAAGAAAAACAGTCATACGACTGAAAGTGATAATAAAAACAGAGGGAGCGGAGCAATCAATCGTGTGCAACGCTCTTTTTTTGCTTTAATACAGCTGCATGTTCATCTAAAATTATTGTAATGAATAAGTAGTCAGAAATTTTTTTCTAATACAAATAAAAATTAAATACTATTAGACAAAGCAAGGGGAGAAAACAATGGAAAATGAGTTAAAGCAACAAGATGAAGGGGTAGTAGAAATAAATCAAGAAGATAAATATGAAAAACCGCTAGGATGGTTTATGAAGTCCTTGTGTTATGGAGTAGCATTAGGATTAGTATTAGCTATTTTATATGGTTTCTCTGGTATTTTTGCAGATATTTTAACAAATATATTTAAACATGAAGTTAGTAGGATGAAAGTGATCACTGGATTATCAATCATTTTTTTTATATTTAAATTAACCATAAACTTAGGTAACCATTGGAGGTCAGCTCCACAAAATGAGATAGGTACTGCTGTAACCAATTTTCCCAATCCTTTTTATGATCCAAGTTATAAAGAGGGGCCTATAATGCTTCAACGCCAATATAAAGATTTACACACTGAATATAAAACCAATAAAGCACTGTTAAAGCAAAGCCAGAAAATCAATTTGGAATTGCAGGAGATTTTGGAGCAGTTTTACTCGAAAGTACGAGTTTTATTAAGACACAATGAAAACTCAAACCGCTTATTAAAATCACTTAATTATCTTTACTCACAATCTGAAGAGAATGGATATATTAAACGTTTGTTAAGAGCAACGCTTAATGAGTGTATTACTATCTTAGAGAAAGACCAGAGTGATAAATCCATCTCTTTATTTAAAGTCCAAGGAGAAGACTTAAAAATTATTGAGTCAGTCAGAATTAATGCTGAGTCAGTCGATAAAAGAGTATTTAAAAAAGGCGAGGGGTTTGCAGGATATGTTTGGGAGAATGAAAAGTCTGAAATAGTTAATGTTATTGAGGAAGATGATGAACGTTTTGACGATCAAGGAGTAGCTGCCACTCCTATAGGATCAATAATGGGAATTCCATTAACAGTAGATGAACAAATTATAGGGGTACTTTGTTTGCAATCTGAGACTATAGAAGGGTTTAGTGAAGCAGATCTCCGTACTGTAGAATTCTATGCTCGCTTATGTACCTTTTTAATATTACATGATAAAATTATTAATAAAGAATCTGTGTGGGGAGGGAATCAAGATGACAGGTCTTAAAGGAAATTTGAAAAGAACAGGTTATCAAGACATTGACCAAATCTTTGCTGAAACAGAGCGTGTTTTAAGTAAAGGGCAACAATTACAACAAGATATTGAAAAGGCATACAAATTTAAGCCTGTGTATCCTGGTTTCAAGAGAAAAAAGCCAAGATATAGATTATTAAGCCAATAAAACGTTAGTATTTTTTAATTTCACAATTCATTAGTTGTAATCGATTACTGAATACTATAAGGTTATATAATATTACAACACCGTCATTTTTCTTCTTAGACGGTGTTGTTTGTTTTTATTTATCAATATTGTCTTTCAAATGGATCATGTGTTAGTTAAGCTATATGTGTTGAGAGATAATAAAATCGTTTAATTAACGTATTGTAACTTTACCATGTGTTTTATAGTCAATAATTTGGATACCAGCGAGAAAATTTGCACACTCTTCCAAACTTATCTCTATTGTCTCACCGTTTGGATAACAAAATACAATTTCTCCAACTTCTCGATATGGTTGACCTATATCATCATCATCGTAAAACAGAACATGTTTCTTGGTTAGTTCGTGGTCTACTGGAACTGTGAGGCCTGTGTCAAAATTAGTTTGCATAACGCTTCCTCCGGCAACATTTCCTCCTATTGTAGTTACAAGGTGAGCATAGGCGTTCTCATATTGAAATGTATAAAGCAGTGTATGCGATTGCTCAAAATTCATTGTTTCTTCCGGTTGATAATATTCCATTCTCTTTTCTAAGATTGTTTGGTTCATTTTTATATCCCTTCATCCTTATTATTTAAGTCGTATTCTGTCTTAAAATTCTATTTTTCATAAAACTTATTTCTCAACAGTTGTAAGTAAATAATGCAGGAAAGCGGCATTACTGATTCTAAATTAAACATCTTTATCATCAATGGACACTATAATCATTTGTTAAAGGGGCCCATATGTTGCTTCTGTTGTTTCATAAACTTCCACAATGTCACTCCTGAAGCTGTTAAAATCATGGCGAAGATGTAATAAACATAATTGTTTAATTGCAGAATATGAGAAAGACCTTTCGAAAAAAGAGAGTTAATCCAGTATGGTGATAATTGGTTTAGAAATAAACTAATATTTTCCACTTCATGCTCCTTTACTAATTATGAAATAATAATTTTTACGCTTCAAGCATAGTAATTCTCTTTTCAAGTGGGGGGTGGGTAGAAAGCCAATTGATCCATCGGCGCCGACTGCTGATCTGCATTGAACGCATTGCACTATCTGAAAAACGAGCACATTCTGTTTGATCTCCTAGAAGTAAGCGGAGCGCATGAATCATTTTTTCTTTTCCAACTAACTCTGATGCTGTTCTGTCTGCTGCAAATTCACGATGACGGGAATGTGCAAAAACTATCAAACTTCCGAAGAATGTAAATAACATTTCAAAGAGGAAGCTTAGTAGAAGGTATACCCAGTTTGAAAATTCTTCTCTAATTAAGGGAGTGAGGATTTTTGCTATCAAACGCGAAAAAAATACTGCGAATGTATTCACTACACCTTGTATTAGTGTTTGAGTTACCATATCACCATTCTTGATATGAGCCACTTCGTGAGCTAACACTGCTTCAATCGCCGCGGTATCCATTTTTGCAAATAATCCAGAAGAAACGGCAATAAGTGACCGCTTTTTGGTTGGACCTGTTGCAAAAGCATTAATTTCTCTTGATGGATATATCCCTACCTCTGGCATATGTTTTAATCCAGCTTTCAAGCAAAGCTCAAAGACAGTGTCCTGAAGCCATATTTCCGCACCAGTACGAGTGCCTCTAGGATCAATGACACGTACATTCATCCATGATTTAGCGATTTTACGTGACATAGCCAGTGAGACGAAAGCGCCGGTGAATCCTACTACAAGAGAGAAAAGAGCAGTTCCCCCTAATGAGGATTGTCCAAGTTCCGGAAAGAATGTACTCAGTACTGCCTGGAGAATCGTAAAAACAATTGTCATGGTTGCCATAATGACAATATTCGTCGCAAGGAATAGACCAATTCTTCGCATTATGTTTCATCCTTTGATCGTTCTTCTAATTTCTCAATCATCATATTTTTAATTTTTTCACTTTCCATTAGCTGTTCATCCACCTTTACTTTTAAATCATCTGTGTGCTCTAGATAGACTTTAAATTCTGTTTTTAGAGCATTAATTTTATCTTTCATAGAATCCACGAGTTTATCCTCCTGTTGTATATAACAAAGCGGCTCTACTGTTTTATTTATTAAATAAAGAGGTTACCAGTTTCCAGAAGGATTGTAGGGATTCTTTTGCAGAATTGATAAAAGAATTGGCTTCATCTGATTGTATGATGTCTCCTACTTTTTCTCCTGATGCCATGACTTGAGAAATAACAGAACCCCAGTCAATATCTAATTTCTCCATCTTCAAAAACAAGTCTACAAGAGATGAAACGATCGGATCAGGAAGCGAGATTCCCATTGCTTCTGATGTAAGACGGATAATCTTCTCCATTTCATCCTCTGATTCAGGTTTTTGCTTTGCTACTTCTTCTTTAAGGCGTTTCATTAACTCCTGGGCTTTATCAGGGCCAAGAGTATCAGCGAGTTGAGCGGTAGTTACCATCTCTTCATTGGCGATCTGCTTTTTTTCTTCCGGTATACTCGTATTTGTACTTGTCTCGTATGCCTTCATCACTCCTGTTAGAGCAGCCGTCCCAGAAACATCATAGGGAGCAGTAACATAAACGTCCACATCTTTCACTCCAGCAGTTGCAAGTGCATTTTCAAACATGCTTTCTGTTACCCAAGTTACATGATGAGCTTTCACCATTACTCCACTTCCTGGAGAAATATTAGTTATACGAGTAGAGGAGAGTGATTTTGAACCGATCTGTGCTTTAGGTATATAACTGTCTAGGTAATGATGTTCCTCTTCGTTGGAAATGGTCAGAATTTGTGTTTCTTTTTCTATACTCATTTCCTCTAATATTTGTTTCCTTTCTTTTTGAGACAGATCTTCACCGATTGTTACAATGGTGTCACCCACTTTTGAATCAGCATGAGCCACAGTGCATGTTAAAAGAATGCCGCTTAAGCAAGCACTAATAGTGGCTGATTTAACAAATTTATTCATGTTTTCTCCTTTTTATAGACATATTAAGCTTTGAATTATAATTTCCTATCATAAATAATAGGAGTCGCAAGCCCGTCGTCAGATACATGGACATCATATGTTACATCTTCTGATATTTTTCTCGCTGCATTTAGAGAGGACGGTACGGCTATTGCTGTGGCGTGTTGGTCTCTTAATTTCTTTTGTAAGGATAGGAACTGTTTGGCTTCATAGCTTAAAAACAGACGAAGATGTTGTGTGATCTGCTTTTTAAAACGCATACGAATTTTCTCTTTTTCAAATCCATACATTAATGGTTGGGTTAGATCAAGTTGGAATACCATATTTGGGTTGAAGTGCCCTTTATGGAATTTCCTAATTTCATCAAGGCGATCAATGCGCAGAACAAAAGCTGGCTTTCTTATAAGTTTGAGCATTGGATCATGCATTTCATATAGAACCACTTGCTTCACTACACAAACCTCTCTGATATATTCTTCAAACTGTTGATCCATGTAAGAGATCTGAATGTTGATCTGAAAGGGATTAGCAGCAGCTAGAGTACGTTCCTCAATTTGAATGTCGTATAACTTCCCTGATAGGTCTGAGGAAGACATAACAATTACACTCCTTTCTAAAAACTATTTTCATAATGGTTTAAACACTATTGTTTTGGTGAGTAATGAATCCTCCTTTCTTATTAATAATTGTGAGGGGTTTTGCTTTGATTCGAAGGGGAATTGTTAAGAATTTGCTCTTAAAATATTAACCAATAAAGATCATGATTTAATTAAGAATGGAGGTAGCTGAGGAAGATGAGTGAAGCAATAATGTTAGGTATTGAGATTTTAGTCTATGTACTTTTGGCGGTTACAAGTTTATATTTATTAAAAGACTCCAAATCTGTTATAACAAAGCTAGGAGTATCTGCAATGCTTATTTCCGTTTTTGTTACGGGACTCTGGCCAATTGAATCAAAAAATGAACTGCTTTGGATTGGAGGGATTTTTGGGTCTCTGTTACTCTTAGGAATTATTCTAACGATTACTTCTCTTTTTATTGTTAGCGAGGAAAACGAAGACTTAAAAAAGAAATAATTTAATCGAAACTAAGTGGAAACTAGGTAAAACGGATCTCTAATCTTCCCAAGTTAAAGTTTTTAGCGGCTATTGTTTTTCGATTTATTTAATAGTCTTAGCTGGAATTATCTAATATCATTGGATAAAAAAATAAGTCAGGAACCTTCGCTTATCTTACTCAGATACTAGGTTCCTGACTTATTAAATTAAATGCTATGTGAGTGTATGGATCTATATTTTTCTTCAATGATCTCCCGAGCAATATCTTGCATGCTTGTTCCTTTTTCATTAGATAGTTGTTTTATCCACTGTTTTATCTCTCTTGATAACCGGATAGATAATGTATCTTGCTCCGACTCAATAGCTAATATTCCTTGCTTGTAATAGGATTTTCCTTCTTCTAACCTTGATGAAATAAACTCTGCTAATTCTTCAGAGGCATTATAAAACACATGATCTTTCATTAATATAATCATTCGATCTTGCAGAATGTCCATATACATATTCACCACAAAAGCATCTTGATACAATAAGTCTATAAACTGATAGGTGAGAGAATAACGGAGAGGAAGGTTGATTTTTGCATAACCAGGTGTTCCAATTCTCTTTCCGAATTCAACCGGGTAAACTGGTGACAACTGATACTGATAAATACCCTCATTGTATGATAGCTCTTTTCCCGTTTGCGGAATAATAAAGTGCCACTCTCCTAATCCTTTTCGAAAAAGTCTTGCTTCTGGAAGAGAAGGTGATGAAAAAAGTTGATAAACAGCTTCTTTCCTTTTTCTATTATAAAATTGTCGTTGTTTCAACCGGTCCTCACGTATCCGCTTCTCGTAAATCTCAGAAAACTCCTTTAGATCATTTTCTTTTATAAAAGTTACTGTGCGTCCGCGAGATTGATGTTTAATATAAGGGAGTAAGCCTTCATTTAAATAACTTTGAATGGTTGTTCGATTGGTTTCTAATGTTTTTGCTGCCTCGCTTAAAGTATATCCAGGCTTTTCATCAGGCATATTTGCAATAAAGGCATCTATATGTGCTTTTTCAAAAAGCAAACCATGATGGCCGCCCCAAATATCCTCAACTGGTTTTAGCTTTCCTTCTTGTACGTATTTATGTACAGTCACGGTAGAACGATTAATCCGTTCCGCTACTTCTTTAGTGGTATAGTAATTCATATTGTTCAAGACAGAATGCTCCTTTCTTTGGTTACATCAGCTATATTTTCTATAAATTTCATCAATCGTATCATTAATTGCATGGGCTAAAAATGGATCATCATATTTCCCTGCTTTTTTCAAAGCATTGATAATATTTTCCAATCTCGTAGGAGGATATGTTGTTTGGGCGCTGCCCATCGGAGCTCGGAATTCAAATCCATCAGCTAAGGTTACTTTCCAATTATAGTCAATAATCTTCTCAGGTATTAAGGGGGCATTTTTTTGTACAAGCGTTAAACTGAACGAATGACCTTCATTTTTTACTTCCACACCACAACTGAATTGCTCCTCTAGTTCAACGAATTTTGAATCTTGAAACATCGCCATATACCATTTCTCCATTCTCTATATTATTTTTAGATAGGTTGTCCGAAACGTTTTTTGATATTAACTAATAGACAAGGAATTAATGAACGTTATATATTATTATTTAGCTATTTTATGAAACAATTAGATAATCATTAACTACTTTAATTATACATATTTTTGATATTTAAACAAATATAACTAGTGAAACAAATGAAGGATTTTTTTCACTAAGATTTGATTTTTAAAAAAGAAAAATGATTATAAATTAGTTATACTTAATAAATAGTTAAATAAAACAATTAAATTTTAATATATTATCTTAATTAAAAAGAAAACAATTAATTGACTATTAAATAAAATTTACATAGATACATATGTGAGAGGAGAAAGATAAATGGCTAATTCTTTACTTGCAAGAATGAGTGAGAGTTTATTTCCTGAAAATCGTGAAGGAACTGTTCAGAATTTAATCCATCGAATGGATCGTGCAGAAAAAGAAAGAAGAGATGCTTTTTATTATTTTGATGATCGAGATGTAATTCATTATTTTTTGTACCGGAATACAAATTTAAATGAAGCAGCGCAGCGTTCGGAAAGAACCATTCATGAGTATGAGTTAGAATTGGAACAGACAGTTAAAAATATTCTACAATTTGCGGCCGATATCGGAATTGACATAGATGAGGTGGTAGAGGGATCGTTGTTTAAAAGTTTACAGCCCCGTCATATTCGCAGGTATCAAACGTGGATGGCTGAGAGCAGTCCTTATGTGAAGAAGAACGGATCCTATTCACCAGCTACATTATCGCGTAAAACTGTAATTCTAAAAAGCTTTTTTAAGTTTTTGTATGAGAAGCGCTATATTGCTGAACCACTACATAATAGCTTGTTATCAGCGACTGTTCGAAAAGATGATCGCCCAAATCGAGACTTAGGTCCAAGCGAAGTAATCCAACTTCTAGATTATTTCGAACAAAGCGGTAATCCTATCGTTTTTAGTTTAATCCATGTCCTGGTTGGTACCGGGCTCAGAAATGAAGAATTATGCCATCTTAAAGTATCTGATGTTCTATTTGATCCCATATTGGGAGGGTATTATTTACGAGTGATAGGAAAGGGAAACAAAGAGAGAGAAATACCACTAAAAGGGAAAGTCATGGACAGCATTATTCGCTATCGAAAGGCACGCTTTCTTCCAGCGCAATTTCCATATCAAAGTAACGAGCCGCTCTTTCCAAACAGTAAACAAAAAGCTTTTCGACCTTCTTATTTTTCAACCTTTTTGAGTAATGCTATAGAAAAAGTACCTATCCACTCTATTCAAGCGAGAGAGAAACGGATTACTCCACATGTGTTCAGGCACAGCTTCGCTATTATCAGCTATTTAAACGGAGTGGATGTGTATGATATTATGCGGGCACTAGGCCATGAACAAATCGAAACAACAATGATCTACTTGCAAAAAATCATGAACAGGGAGCAACACGCTGTTTTAAAGTGGAAAGAGGATTCCCTAGGGAAATATATATAATAGAAGAAACTCGGTTTTTTTGCTAAGTTTGTTCGTTATAACTTCTGATAGTCAAAGAATCTTCAGGAACCAAAGAAGTTAATTATCCAACTAGATAAAACAAATTTACACATAAGAGGGAGGGTTACCTACTATGGACAAGGAAAATGAATACAATAATGATACCGTTTATGACTATAAGTATTTTCCGGATGTTATTCCAGGTCGATGCGATCGGTGCGGACAAGCAAAATTCAAAAGCTCGGTGAAAAATGGGCTTTTTTTGAGAAAATGCCGAAATTGCGGCTTGAAAAAAAGTATATAGAATTTCTACCTTTACACCAAAGAAAGGAGAAATCTTTATGAAGAATAAATGGTTTTTGCTCGGTATTGTTCTTTTTATAGTTATTGGAGGGCTTGTGTATATATTTATAACTAAGGATAAACGCTATTCAGTTTCTTACGAGCTACCTTTGGGATTTAAAGGGTGTGCAGCTATTGTATACGATGTAAAAAGTGCACCAGCGTTAGAGATAAAAGACAAAAGTATTACCTATAGGTTTAATAATGAAGGAGTTCTGTACACATCTTCTCCGTCTGATTTTGCCTGGGAAGGAGAGGGAAGTTCTGATTTTCATGAGACCTCTTATGTTTATGTAGATGAAAAAGGAAAACAAGTAAGTGAACTCTCAACTGAAGACATAATAGGTCATAACAAAGGGTCTTATGAAAATGACAAATTTCAAGTTGAATCTTTCGGAGTCAAAATTGAGGATAATGAAGCTGTTTGTCTAGGTAAGATAGATAGGTCAACAAATAATATTAATAAAGAGTAGTTAAAGGTTGTCAAAAAAATTCTATTTAAGGGTGATTAAGATATGCACAAATCATATCTTAGTCACCCTTTGTACTTTCATTACTTTATTGATAAATGGGCTCAAATGCAAAAACTTCAACCCCTTTGAAACTCTACTTTTATCTCTTCTATTCCTGATCCACTCTCCTTCCTCTCTTTTTAGTCTTATATTCAACGCTTTTAAACATCATAATTATCTCTAAAGCGCTCTTTTAGGAAAATAGATACATTTGCATTTAACCATGTTTTTACCCGCTTTAGATCGATTTTTAAAGAAAATTATTTGTAATGCTTTTAAATAACTTTCAAATTGTGTCCTCATGAATATATATTCTGCGGCTAAATTGATACGTTGTATACTTATCTATTTATATATTTTAATATATAAATATTTTTTTGATATTAGAATATATAAAAAATAAACCAATATTTGATAATTTATGAAAAATTAGTTATAATGTAATGGATAAATAGTCGCAATTCCTTTCATTATATAGTATGGAATTAATGTATTGGTCCTAATCAATCTGTATGAAGAGGCTCGCTTCATTAATATCGAAAAGCAGTTAATTAAAAATGAACGGAGTTGATACTATTGGATGAAAAAACAAATACCGTAAACGAATCATGGGATTTATTTAGTGCTTTTTCTATACAAGAAAACATGGAAAATGAAAAACTAATTAAAGTGGATATTGAAGCGATTGATCCTGTTATTAGATCAGAAATGAAGAAACGCTCCTGTTTAGTGGAGGTAAATGACCTTGTTGTAGTTCTAGATGCGACAGATTATTCAGTGGAATCAGCTGCCTATTGCTCACGATTTATTAAAAAAAAGGGTATGGTAACTGAAATTAAAGAGGTGCTTTATCCGTCTGATGAGGAGCATAGGTACAATGTATTTGTTAAATTTGAGACGCTTGATGAGGTAGGTATCTTTTATGATACTGAACTAGGCGTAATTTAACTAGTATTTACACAATTGAAAGGAGACAGCCAACATGATGATAGGAAAATGTGTAGATCAAGAGTTAGCCGGCTCCTTTCCGGAGTTTGTTTATCTGTTCCCTAATGGCTCAGATTATTTTTATGTTTCTCAGTTTCCCAATAAATATTCACACACCGGTTGTTTTGAAGCACGAAAATTTCACGTTATAAAGGAGTCAATTCTTCTGAAAGAATCGAAACACTTTTCAAATATTGATCCACTGGCTTCTTGTGATGAACAGGTTAAGCAGATTGATAAAAGTAAAGTGAAAAAAATGATGACCTCTATGAACAGATAACCTGGTTGTAACTATTTTGTCTTTTTCTATAAGTAAATAATGGTCTTAAGTGTTACGTTGGAATGCTAACTTTTATTACGGCAGATATGGAAAGAATATATCTTTCTAAAATCAAGGAGACGATAGTATGGTCAACTCTTTAAGAACAGCACATTCTGCAAATAGAAAGGAAAGTCTGAAGGATATGGTAAGTAACGAGTCTCAATTTTTAAACTCGATACTTGAAGAAATGGTTGAAAACGTTACTAAAAGTAAAGGTCAAGTTTTTCGTATAGTAGATCAGTCGAGAAATGAAAATGAACGCCTTACAACTGAACTAGAAAAGTTAAAGCTTGATATTCAACAATCTTTCGAGGAGCAAAAAGTATTAGAGTCCAAATCCAGGTTAGCAAGAAAAAAACTAGCCGAAGTTAACCAAGATTTTAAAAACTCATCCCCTGAACTTGTTAAGAGTACATATGAGTATGCTCACCAAATACATGTCAATTTATTAATTCATGAAGAAAAAGAAAAACAAATGATTAACCGAAGAAATGATATAGAACGACGGTTAAGAGAATTGAAAGCAACCATAGAACATGCTGAGTTACTCATTTCTCGGGTATCGGTCATTCTGAGTTTCTTATCTGAAGATATGAAAGAATTTGGTGCAGCTCTAGAACACGCGCAGACAAAACAAGTATTTGCTTTGCAAATTATGAAGGCACAAGAGGAAGAAAGAAAAAAACTATCTCGTGAAATTCATGATGGGCCGGCTCAAATGTTAGCCAATGTACTAATTCGATCTGAGTTGATAGAAAGGCTTTGGACTGAGAAGGGTGTTGAGTATGCATTTGAAGAAATTCGACACATGAAGAAAACTGTCCGTTCTACCTTATCAGAGGTACGACAAATTATTTATAATTTACGCCCAATGGCTCTTGATGATCTAGGGCTATTTCCAACACTAAAAAAGTACTTAAAAACAACAAATGATTATATTAAGGAAAGCGGAAAGGGCACGTCTATTGAGTTTATCAATCTAGGAATGGAGAAAAGGCTGCCAGGAGAAATAGAAGTGGCTTTATTTCGATTGGTACAAGAGAGTGTGCAAAACGCGATTAAACATGCTAGCGCTAGTCTGATTCAAGTTAAGGTTGAAATGAAGACAGATAGAATTATTTGTCTAATAAAAGATGATGGTACAGGATTTAATGTCCAAGAGAAAAGTGTAGACAGTTTTGGAATCATGGGGATGCAAGAGAGGACTGATCTATTAAATGGAAAGATTACAATTCAATCTAAAATTAAACAAGGTACAACTGTTTTAATTTCAGTACCTTTAGAAGAGTATAAAGAAAGGTGACAAAAAATGACAAGCAGCATTATTCTAATTGATGATCATCAACTATTTAGAGAAGGCATACGCCGTATTATTGAGTTTGAAGATAACTTTGAAATTTTAGCAGAAGGTAATAATGGAGTGGAAGCATTGACTCTCTATCAAGAGCATCGTCCTGATATTATTCTATTAGATATAAACATGCCTATCTTAAATGGAGTAGAAGCCACCAAAGAAATCATGAAAAGGGATCCTAACGCAAAAATAGCGATTCTTTCTTTTCATGATGATGAAAGTTACGTTACCCATGTACTTCAAGCAGGAGCAGTTGGCTATATGTTAAAAGACATGGGGGCAGCTGATCTAATAAGGGCTTTAAATATCATTCTAGATGGTGGATCTTTCTTACATCCAAGAATAACAAAAAACGTTCTTGAAGATTATCGTCGAATATCAATACACAAAACTGGTTTTAGACAAAAAGAGGTAGCAAGACCATTTCATCTTTTAACCCCGCGTGAATGTGACATATTGCAGCTATTAGCTGACGGCAAAAGTAATCGTGCAATAGGAGAGCATCTTGATATAAGTGATAAAACGGTTAAAAATCATGTAAGTAGTGTCCTGCAAAAAATGAATGTAAACGACCGAACACAAGCTGTAGTAAGCGCTATCAAAAAGGGATGGGTGGAAGTACGATAAGGTTCTATACTTACATAAAGGGGAAAGAAAAAATGAACAAAGAATTGAAAAACAAAGAGAACTTCACACATGAAAAGAGTAGATTTTATAAATTATCAAAAGTAGAAAGAGACTGGATTTATAATCTGCTTAGAGAGAGGTATCTACATGAATTAAAGGAACCGAGTATAGTCTTACCTCAAAAAGTAAGAGACTCTATCTTAGAAGTAATATATAAAAAGGTTATAAGAAGAGGGTTACCTATCTCTTATCATGAATTGAAAATCTTTTATTGTTCCGAAATTCCATCTTTTATAAGAGAGTATAGGCAGCTTAATAGAACTAATTCCCCTTTCACTGGAGGAGAGGTACCACATGTCAGTTTACCAACCTAAGGGCTATACAATTGAAGAAGCAGCTACTATTTTAAATAAATCAAAATCCACTATTTATAAATACATAAAAGAAGGAAAGCTTACACTTCTTACTTACTGGGAAAAACGAGGAATGCGATTGCTTTCTAAAAAAGATGTTGAAAATTTAGCTAAAGAACAAAAAGATGAAAAACTGGGCTGGACCACAGCAGAGACAGCTCAGTTTCTTGGTCTTTCCCGCTCGACCATTCAGCACTTTATTCACGAAGGGCAATTGCCAGCTATAAAGGGGAAAATGCAAGGGAAAGATGCCTATTACATTAAGGAAGAGGATGTTCGTATATTTGGCAAAAAGCATGAAAGATATATACGAAGGGAATACATCAAAAGGCGTCCTTTCTATGATCGAGAGCATAATATCGCTTTGTATCAAAGATTTTCATCTCCTTCAATTAATGAAGCCAGATTAATTTGGGATAAAAAGAAGAAGTGGCAATTTATGATTCTCCCTACTCGTGAGATATTGTCATTTCATGAAGGGATTTATAGACATCTTTTAACTCCAGACTACGCTCTAACTTACGGTGAACAAATTGGTCATCCTGGCTTGGCTACAGCGACCCTTCCACTTGATCATCCGCTTACTTTTCAATGGATAGATATAATTTATCAGCAAAGTGATCTTGCTAACATTTATTTTGAATTTGACGCAGTATCTCCAACAATGCTTACCATAAAGTTAAAAAATACAGTATTTGAGAACGTATCCCTGCAACTCAGTAGTTTTTTAAAAGAGAGAATAGAAGAAGGGAGAATAGAAGTCACAGGTAAACAGGTGTTAATTGAATCCGGTATGGATCTCATGACCATACAACTGCCTTCTAAGTTAAAGGAGAAAATTCGACAAAAAGCAGAGAAAGAGAAGACTAATATGCAAAAAGTAGTGTTGAATATATTGGATGAACATTTAATTGATTAATCATACTATCGGTAAATATAAATAGACGATTTACGTTTGTGTCTTTTTTGTGACAGCATTCAATTAGAGATAAATCAAAATAAAAATTGGCCCTTGCGGAATCAGCAAATCGCCACATAATTCCTGTTGAAGAGATAAGCGCAAAATAAGAGCAAACTCTTACTATTTAAAGTCTTCTGGGATTAAAAACAATATTATTCTTACATACACGTTTCCACCCCTTTAATTATTCTCAGAATCAGGTGTTGAAACAAAGATTCCCTAGATAACAGACTTGATTATAGAAATCCTGAAGTAAGAGGGTTCTCTTGTGAAAACACAGAGAAGGGGTCGAGTAACTCGATGATTAACTTGTATATTCAAAGCATTATGGATGAAACCAAGAAGTGCAAAGAACGATTTACCCTTTATCAAGAATTGCATCGTAGAAAAGATATATTTCACCATTCTGTGAATGTAATGATGTTTAGTTTAATGATTGGAAAAAGGCTAAAGCTAAACCATCAACAGATGATGAATTTAGGTGCAGCTGCTTTATTTCATGATGTTGGAAAGCTAGATATTGAAGATTGTATTCTTTACAAACCTGGAAGATTAAGCGACGATGAATACAGAATTATCAAAATGCATAGCGAGCTTGGCTATAATCGCTTAATGGCATTAAAAGATGAAAAGAAAAATATATTAAGTACTGTTGCTCTGCAACACCATGAACGGAATGATGGAAGCGGCTACCCTCAAGCATTAAAAACAAATAAAATTCACCCCTTATCGAAAATCGTTGCTATTGTAGATGTGTATGATGCATTAACCGAAGAAAGAGTTTATAGAAAACGTTCGTTTACATCTGAAGAAGCAATGTCTATTTTGAGAAAAGGAAGCGGTATCCAATTTGAGTCAGATTACTTAGCAGCGTTTTCTCAAGCTCTTCGTAGCAATATAGTGAAAACAAATCCTTATGGAGCATTGTTGGAAGCTGTAAGAAAGAGGCGGGCCATATAAGATTTTTAAAACATTCATCATGATAAAAGAAATCAAAGGATGGTGGAGGGATTATGCCATGTGTTCAACTAGATGAAATTAAACTGCTAGACGACCTATCTTCTTTAGCAGATAAAAATCGATTTTTATCATGGGTAAGGGAACAAGAAATTGAGAAGAAGGTAAGTGAAACTTGTTCATGGACTTGTCTATTAAAAGGACGACATTTTGCGGAACGCGATAATGACATTATGCCTTATTCGGACCACCTTAGTATTTATGAACGTTTAGACGGTTCTAGGGTTTTAGTGTCCCAGCCTTATCAAGATACAAAGACAATTGCCCTTTCCACAGAATTAACGAATTGGCTTAGGGAAAGGGGCTTGATATTGACATTATTAACTGCAGACCAATCTTGGCATATGCCAGGGAGCACTATTCTATTTCAAGTAGAAATCGATGATATTAATACTTATGTAAATTACTTCTATAATAAATAAAGACCTATTAAACAGATTGCTCTAGAGATCAAATTTATGATATCCGAAGGTGGAAGTAAAAGTGAACATTCATTTCATTGAAGAACCTCTACTCATGTGTGCTCTTGTTGGAAAAAGGGTTTATATGAGTCCAAAAGAAAAGGAAATTTGGAATTTTTATAAGGAACATAGGTATGACTTTGATATTAAGGGCTATCAAGAAGGAGCTGAACCAAGAAGTTTGGGGCGTCACCTTTTTACCGCTCTTACTTACGATGCTTTAGAGTGTATTAAGAGAACGCAGGAACATGGGGAAATGGAAGAGAAACGCCGACTCTTTCAGCCTATATATGACTCTTTTAAGGAACAATTTCCCGAGGAGTATGAGCGTGCATTAAATGAATTGCGTTTTATTGTATCTGAAACGCAACAAGAAATAAAAAAAGCCGGAGAAAATACAATCCCCTTGTGGCGCCAACTGTCAAAGAATGAGAAAAATCAAGGGGTGTATGCTGGAATGAATCCAGTGACCTTGGATACGAATATCCTTTCTTCCTTTTCTTACCGGGATAACATCAATGAAAAATATAGTAATCAAACTCACTGGTCAGACTTAACACTTAAGAGAAAGATTTCAACGGAATTTATACTCATACACTCCAAATATGTTACCTTAGCGCCATTAGGTGCTGATGAGAGTGAGGTAATTATTTATAATCCAACCCAAATAATAAGACTCAGCTCTAATGAAGGCTCAATCCTGGAATAAACGTAAAGAATCGTAATCTTCTATGTCAATAAAATAACAGGCTGGCACGTACTTTATGTGTGCCGGCCTGTTATCAGTATACGATTAATTTTCTTTTCTTCTTCTTAGCCTTTATGTCCTCCAATTGTATTAGCTCTTTTTAAGAATGTTCCTGCTGGTAGCAGGCTGTGCGCCCAAAAGATTGAACTTTTCCCAAAACGGAACCTAATTTCGTCCATTGCTTCATCAAGTGCATGTTTTTTCTCCAATTCTTCATTAGTACTAAATAAATCTATTTGTTCGTACAAGGCAGGTTCCAATTTGCCGCATACCACAAAAATTTGTCGGACTGGCTGTCCTCTCCAATGCTTCTTAAACAGTTTTTCAAATTGAGTATTTAGGTCTTTTGTGCAATTTGTATGTCGAGGCAGCTGCATTTGATGTTTAAATCCTCTCTCTTCAATGTCCCTAGAATAACTAATAGCAAGAGCAATTTTCCCTGCTGATACACGGTGCGAACGAAGTCTCATAGCTACTTCATCGACCATTTCATGAATCACAATCAAAATCTCTCGCTCATTATAATAATCACGCATTAAAATTTGGCTCTTGGAATAGGATTTTGACTTTGTTTCTACCTTTTCCGATAAGATCGTATAGTCTACACCCCATGAATGATAAAACATTTGTAAACCCAATACTCCAAATTTTTCTTTCAGCTTATATTTATCAGCATGGGCAAGATCATACACAGAATTAATACCCATGCTTTGTAATCTAGTTATGTATCCGCTTGAAATACCCCACATATCTTTTAAATTAGGGATCTTCCATACAGTGTCTTTGATATTATCGTATGACCAGTATGCTAAGCCGTTAGCGGCATTTTTAGCCTGATTATCGAGTGCTAGCTTCGAAAGAAGAGGATTATCTCCAATTCCGATAGTGACAATAAGCTTTAACTCTTTAAAAATGGTTCTCTGTATCTTATGAGCAATTTCAAATTTATCACCAAATAATTTCTCAGATGCAGTAACATCAATCAATGCTTCATCAATCGAATAGACGTGTAAGTCGTCGTCAGAAACAAATCGCTTATATATATTCATAATCATATTGTTAACCTTTAAGTATAACTTCATTGAAGGCTCTACTATGATTAAGCGTGGATCATTCGGGATTGAATAAGCTCTGGAGCCAGTATTTATACCAAATTCCCTTTTTACCAGAGGAGATGAGGCTAACACTACCGCACCAGGCCGTTGTTTATTTGCAACAACAACGATATATGCATCAAGTGGATGGATTTTACGCCTTACCGCCTCAACACTCGCAAAAAAAGATTTTACATCTACACAAAGTATAGACCTTTTAGGAAGAGTACTGTAATCAATGTCCATTCCTTTCACCATCATTGGAAGCCAAATCTATGGAGACAATATCAGCAATAGGAATTTTACCGGTACCAGAAAGGTGTAAGTAATTTTTGTCAACCAAGGATTCAACTATACCTATCACATTAAAATAGGGGCGGCCGAAGGTATTTAACCTGACAGTAATGGGTACTTTTAAATGAAAAGATTCTTCTACAATCCGATTAAACTGCTCTTTTTCTTGCTCATCAATATAATGGGCTTCCTTAAGAATATCCTTTTTTTGCAACTCCTCAGAATGCTCGGATAACAAGAGCCCTCTCCATTTCATCATTTTGCGGTCATTATATAACATCTAAAACGCCTCCTAGAACACCAGTTCTTTTTATTGTAATTATACGAACTTATGTTCCGATACGCAAATGATTTTTGAGCATTAAGAGGTTTGTCGAAAAGTTTAGCTTGCCATTTATGTCCCAGCTGCGCACCTTTCTTGCCACTTTTAAACTTTTTCTACTGTCTCCATTTAAATTTGAGTTGGTTTCGTTTTCTGCATATTGTTAATCAAATGTAGGTTTGAAATAAGGGAGTACTGCTTATAAAAAAGTCGTGTGCTTCACGTAAATAGAAACAATAGTGTAAATATCCATTCTCCTTCCACAAGAGATTTTTTAATTTTATATATCAACAATTTTCTTTAACAAGGCTTTATGATAAGCTGTATATATTGGAGTATTTTTTTCTTTTTTCTTTTTAATTTTTTTATCAAAAATCAAACATACGCCCTTTGGGTTGTGAAGACAATGTATTTTCAATGCATTGTTTTACCAATCCAAAGGGCTTTTTTGTGTTTTGCACAGGAAGGAGAGATAGACGAGCTATTTAGAGAGGACTGAGACTATTAATTATTAAAAACAATGGAGGAGAAAACATGAAGAATTTTTTAAAGCAAAAAATGTGGAAAAAGAAGAGACGGATAACAAAAAAGAAATCTATATTTACGAGCCTTTGTATCATCATTTTATTAATGATTGGGAGCGGTTGCTATCCAGTTAAGAATAATCTAAAAGAGGACCGATCCAGCCCTCCTGACCGCCTTTTTGCTAGCATACAGACTATATCGGATGGCGACACAGTAACGGTTAGAGCTGAATCAAATTATGTCCATCCCGAAGAAAATCTCTCTATTAAGAAGGGAAGTCTATTAAAGGTTCGCCTACTTTTATTAGATACACCGGAGTCTGTTGGTCCAAATGCAGGAATGCCTTTTGGTAAAGAAGCAAGTGATTTTGCTAAGAGAACACTCAGCAATAAAACTGTGGAACTTGAATTTGATGAAGGAGAAAAGAAAGATCACTATGGTCGATATTTGGCTTATCTGTATGTGGATGGGAAGAGTTTTCAAGAAATGGTCTTACGTGAAGGTATGGGCATTGTCCGCTATGTCCAGGAGCCAAACACTAGATACTTACAAGAGTTTTTAAACGCTGAAAAAGAAGCAAGTGAACAAAACAAAGGGGTTTGGTCCTTACCGGATTATGCCGTCTCCCAAGTGGGATATAACGAAGTTACCGGGAACGGCCTGTCAAACTCATTTAAAGAAGATATATCCAAAGATAACATAATGGATTTTTTTAAGGAAGCTGCAATTGATTGGCTTAAAAATTAATCATTACTACTAAAAGGATTACGACCATAATAAATCAGGAGGAGTAATTAAATGACTCAATCTTTACTAACAGCTTTAGAAATCTTAAAAAAAGAAGTACCACAGAAAGACTCAAATACAAAAAGAATAGAAGTGGGCAAAATCAACCGTAACATCGCATTTGAGATTCGTATGGATAAAACAAAGGAAAATAATTACCATTTAATTGTTGTAGAATACACTCCAAAAATAGGTGAAACAAGAAACCTTAAAGGTCATGGTTTAAATAATGCACCTATCACTGAGATTCATGACCGAATAGTAGAGTTAAAGGATGCATATGCAGATGTTGCATTTGAAGTAGGGGATCAAGTAAAGGTTATAAGTGGAAAGTACGCTGGTCATATAGGTGAAGTAATCGAAGTTCAACGATCTTATAAAGAATTAGACCCCTATGGAGTTAATTTTGCAGAGGAAGGCCTGTTAACGATAGAAGATTCTATAAGAAACACCACATGGAATTATGAGTTCGATGGATATACCTTAAGATTACACTATCCGGAAAAAGACTATGGATCTTTTATTACAAAGGCTCGTATTACAACATCTATTTTCTATGCTTACTATTACACTGTTAAACTTTCGGAAACAAATATTGCTCTTACACATAAGGGCTTAAAGAAATATGAAGATTGAATAAATATATTAGAAGACCATTTGTTTTACAGGAGGATACTTAATGTGTCCTTCTTTTTTTAGTATTGTATAAATTTCTCTCTTTACAAATTTAAAAAACTCCACATGATTACTATGAATGTTTATTTATTGAAATTCGTGTATCCAGTATTTCAAGCTATTGCCAATAAGAGATTAACTAGCTGCCGTATGGTGGATAGTTTTAGGTATATAGAGTGACAAGAGGTGAGCAGAGTGGAAGAAAATAAAATGCTAGATTATGCGAACGATTTAACCGAGGAGATAAAACATGCAGTTGAAAACGGTGAAGAGGAATTAATAGTTAGTCAGAAAGATGCTACAGTCCTTGATTGGCTAGTTGAACAAGCAAAAAGAGCAGAAATGTATAAGCATGCTTTAATGCTTATTGGTGCCAAACTTGAGCCCCCCGCAAGTTTTATTGCAAATATGGCCTTACTGGAAGCAGACCAAAGGTTTGATGCTTCCGTAACAAACCAAACTAATGATGTGATATTGAAGGAGGAAAAATAATGGAACAGACAATAGAGAAACTGAAAGAGCAAGCCCGAAAATCATCATCAGGAGAAACCGGTGATCAAAGAGCCGAAGACCTTGAAAGTTATTTAAGAAACAAGTTAAGAGAATATTCCACCGCTCTAAATATCCCTCAAGAGGTCATTCTAGAAGCCTGGGAAAAACAGCGAGATTATAGCGCTATTAATTACTATCAGGAAGCTAATCAACCGTCCATTGATGCAGACAAAGTTAAGATTTTTGAAACTGTTGAAGATATGTTGAAGGCAATAGGAGAAAAGCAATTTAGATGCCCTGGTTGCGAAGGCATTTCATCAAATCCATATAAGTGTAATAGTGGGAAGGAAGTTCAGAAAAAACCATGTGATTGGAAAGTTTATGGTTTTTTTGGAGACTTAGGAAAAGGTATTCATGTATTCTGCAAAGATAAAATGAAAGGAGAGACTATATTTATGCCTTTATCTTGGGAAAGTAATTATGTCACTGTTCGTGGATAAAGCCTAAAATTAATTTGCTGCGTTTCTGACACATACTTTGAAATAGTTCAGATAATAATTGATTTAAAAGAGAAAGAACCAGCAGCAGTTCTCTCTCATTCTACAACTTTAAATGGAGCAGCAAGTTCGCCAATAGTAGCCCGATATTCACCTGGCGTAAGCTTATATTTTAGATCATTTACATTAAGATCTAGAGATGACAATTTATTTGGAGGATGAATAATACCTTGCTCTGTGAAAGATTCTGCTTTCATGGGCACTGTACGCCATATGCCTTCTACTTTTTTTTCAAGAAAAACGTGAGCACCAGTCATATATTCTTCATTACTGTCATTTTGAATTTCAACAGTGATCGTCTTAACTGAAATTGGATATTCCGCTTTTTCAGTTTTGATAGTAACACCATTTTCCGATTCGGAACGTTTTTGAGCAGGGGATTTTTCTAGGTTTGAGTCGTTCGTTTGGCATCCAGTAAAAACAAGAAGTAAGGATATAAAACAAAACACAATGAATGAATATTTTTTGATCACTAAAAACACCTCCTACCTTTATTGTACCAATAATTGGATGGAGAATCAGTAAAAGAAGTTGATGAACAGTACGTGAATGAAGTGTAACATCTACTCTTTATGTTATTGACACTTGTTGTTTATTAAAGGTGGTATTTTTATTGGAGAAATTTATTAATTGTCCCAAGTGTTTTTGTGTTAGATTGCATATCAATGGAAAATGTCAGACTTGTGGTTCTATTAAGGGAGAAAGCAAAAGTAATAATGCCAGTGATAGATATATTCAAAAAGATGATTTCTCAAATTCTCTATTGAATCCTTTGAATCCACTTTCATCTTTTAGTCCTACTAATAATGACTAAAATTAATCTGTATTTCATTGATAAAATGCAAACAATCATAGTTTAAATGAATAGATAAATTCCTTGCTTTGAAAAAGGAAAGAGAGGAAGGGAAAATTCTTATGCGATGCCCTAAATGTAAGGAAAAGATGATTATGAATTCAGAACAAGCTATTAAATCCGAGGGAAAAGTCATCTACAGCTTTACTTGTTTGAGTTGTGAGACTAAAAAATAAGAACTGGTAATCTTGATCTTTGGGAGCTACACATACAATCAAAGGGAGAGAAAAGGAATGTCAAAACTTAAAGAAATAAAGGAAAACTTAGCTTTTGCAACAGAGACTGAGGGAGAAGAATATGCTCATACAAGCCTCAATAAAGAGCAAATTAATTGGCTCATACAAGAGGTAGAGAAATATTCAATAAAAGAAGATAGGACGGAAGAAAGATCGGATCATCCTATAATAAAAGTGGCCAAACGCGAAGTGAGCATAACCAGGAGCCGCTCAGTTCCTAATGAAGTACCTACCGTCAATTTACCAGTTGAACATGCTGTCTGGTTAATTCATCAATCAGAAAAGGCTTTACTTTTTGAAGAGTCGAAATGTAATACAGTCGATCCACAATTAAGCTTGGCGAGCACAAATGGCATTGCCAAATTGGACCAATGACTTAATGGTCGGTCCAGTTCGGCTGGAACACACACATACTCAGGAATCCATGATGTGTAAAATGAAGCTTGTTAAAAAGATTAATTGTTTTAAGGGAGCTGTCCAAACGGGTAGCTTCTTTCTTCTTAATGTGATAACTCTGCTCCCATGATTGTCTTATAGAAGAAACTCGACTACATTCATCAGTAAAGAGGGTCTTTTTATGAAAAATTAGAATCCGCATTTGACTTAACTTACCTTATAAAGTATGGTTAAAAAGGAAAAAACAACCTATTTAGCGGAAAAAATACCCAATAGTTGTTAACGCCTAAAATGGTTATTTTTCTAAGTTTTTATCAACCGATTTATCCATCACACCGCCTAGTAAAAGTGGAGTATCACCAGGCCCAGGAAGTCGAGACCACACTTTCTTTGGAGATTGGCCATCAATTTTCTTCCATAACTCATATGCAGGAAATCCATCATGTTTTCCAGTTAAGCGCATAATTCCACTTCGAGTAATTTTTATTGTGAATTTATAATCAATATTAGGTGCATCTGGTTGCAATTCATGAACGAAAGGAAGTGCCTTTAAATTGAGAAAGATGTCTTTGTTTGCAATCCTAATCATTATACTTATGTTAAGTGCATGTTCATCTGAACCCCCGCCCATTACAAAAGAATCTGTAGAAAAAAAAACAAAAGAAAACTTTACGAAAGAAGAAGTAAAAAACATATTTGGTGAACCGAAAATAATTACAAATGATAAAAAATACGAAATTTGGTTATATGACAGTAAAGAAACTGACAAAAGCCCTGAAACTGTAGAATTCGATCCAGCGTTCCTTCCATTTGATAAAATTTTAAGTGAAGATATCGAATATGTACTCGAAGTCATGCTACTGGATGACAAAGCGCTTCAATTCTCTTATTTCTATAAGAAAGATAACAACGTCTGGGTGTACAGAACGAATGGAGATAAAAAGTCTGCAATTGACGAACAGGCAACGACCCTTGATGAATAATAAAAGATTCCCTATAGGGTAGACACGCAAAAGCGTCACTGTTTAGTGATATACATAAAAAAACGTACTGACTTCATGTATGAGGAGAGGGAAGATTATGGCTCGTATTCGGGAATGGGTTACAGAAGCAAGGTGTATAGATTGTGGAGGAATATACAAAATAGATCCTTATTATCCATTGAAGAAAAGATGCAAACCGTGTTCTAAAGCGTATAGGAAAAGAGTTAAGCGTATTGATAGAGTGCAAATCATTTCTTTTCTTATCTTTCCTTTAGGCATTTTAATGTACTTTCTTTGGAAAGATAATAAGCCACACTTAGCAAAACCAGCGTTAGAAGCTGCTTTAGTTCCTATTTACATATTGAGTGGTATTTTTCTGTTCCTTTTTCTTCTTTATATAATAATTAGTTTAGCTTGAATTTATTTAATCTTTTTTATAGGCTCTTTTCGTTATCAGAAAGCTGTTGCTCTAATCAATCTTTTTTATAAAGCTACAATCTCATCTATATTACTAAAGTGCAGAAGTATCCTGTCTTACTACCTGTAAAATATTCAAGCAAAGTGAGCCATATAAGGAGCCGCTCGACATTTAAAAATTACGACAATCCTTGCATCATTGCTACAGTTGCACATATATCTGATATTCTAACAGGAGGGGGCTTAGCACCTCCTGTTTTTTATTACATTCTTAAGAGGGTGGAGTCTAAGATGAGGTATGATAAAACCTTACTAAAGCACATAGCGAAAGAGAACAATGAATATTTCACTTCCGTTTCGATATGGAATAGTTATGCAGGAAAGCATCAACTTCCTAGAGCAAGAACATTTGCTTATCATTTTGGATCATGGAATATAGCAAAGAAAGAGATTTTTGGTGATAATGTACCAGTTGGAGCAAGATTCGAACCCTCCTTTACCGAAGAAGAGTTAATACAAATCGCCAAAGAACATAGCTCCTACTTTCAAAAGCAGAAAGATTGGAATTTTTTTGCGTCGGAAAAGGATTTGCTCAGTAGCAAAGTCTATATGCATAAATTTAACGGTTGGAATGAAGCAAAAATAAAAATCTTTGGTTCCGAGAGGCCGCTCTTCCGGAACCTTTACACCAAAGAACAACTTGTCATGATTGCCAGAAAGCATAGCACTTATTTTACTAGCCAAAATACATGGAGTCGCTATGCTGCTCAGCACGGTTTACCGAATGCTCATGTTTTTATAAATCATTTTAATAGTTGGAATGAGGCAAAGGATAGTATATTTCAAGAAAGTAAGGCGGTCCTTCAGCAAAAAAGGTCGTTTTCTAAAGAAAACTTAATCGAGACTGCGAAAAAATATCAAGATCACTTTACCTCTATAAAAGCATGGGATTCATTTGCTGTTCAACATGACTTACTAAGAAGTGGTGTCTTTATAAAGCATTTTCAAAGCTGGAACCATGCAAAAAAACAAATATTCAACGACGCAGCAGCAATTCTAAAGCGCCAGTCAATTAGAAAGTATTCCAGTGACCAATTAATTGGAATTGCTTTAAAGCACTTTAACCATTTTAATTTAAAAATATCAGAGTGGAATCACTATGCGAAAGATCATCAACTTCCAACGGGAAGCACATTCTGTATCCACTTCAGCACCTGGGAAACAGCTCAAGAGGTTGTGAGGTCAGCAAAGGATAACAGGAAGTAATTCCTCATACTTGTTCTACCCTTTTTACATAAAAGGCTTCTAGTCTGTAAATATATTTCAATTATACAAAAGTATTGAATTTAAGGTTAATTATCCCTTTACAAATCGTGAGAGAACCAACATCATATCTATAACCACTGAAATAAAGGAGGCGTTATACATGAATCAATTTGTCATCGTGATAATGGTATTAATAGGTATTTCCCTGCTATGGGGAGTGATTAAGACCTACTTGTGGTTTTTTAAAGAAGATCCCTCTTTAAAAAAGCGTAATAGAGAAGGTATTGATACCTATAGTTTTGAAAACAGAAGGAGAAGTGGCCATTCTATCCCACAGCAAGAAAAGAGACAAAAGGAATTCTATAAACAAAAAAGGGAGTCTGATTCTCAACAAGTAGATCCTTTATACTCCGTAACACCATTGTGGACGGACAACCATGATAATAGGTCAGGAAGTTGTTCAGATATGCTTTCCCATAAATCGTCGTCTCATACTCATTACCAGGACAGCGGATCTTATGACTCATCTTCGCATTCATCAAGTAGTGATTCTGGTGGGGGAGGCTGCGACTGAAGCTCCGCATTGAGTAAACAAACATTTAGTAAATATCAGCAAGGTCTGGTTGTGTCTATGTATGTAAGTGATTGCAGTTCATATAGAAATTTAGTACACTCAACATAGAAGTATTTTCTTTTTTTCTTTTTAATTTACCAAAACAACAATAATTACAAGCCCATCGGGTGATTTGATCAACAGCTTCTGTTTAGCTGTTTTTGAATAATCATCCCGATGGGCTTTTTGTTGTTGAAAAATAAATATAGGGGGATTGCATAATAAAAACTATTTAAATCCGTAAAGTTTCATTTTATATGAAAAATTATTTTGAGAGAAAAGTAAACAAAGTAGGCTATCAGAATGGTTAGTTAAACAATCAGATTATAATCGAAAGGAAGATATGAAATGGAAAACAAGAGACTAGCAAACACAGAGGCAGAATTTTTATTAGGTTATGTAAAAGGAGAAGATACAATTTTAATACATGATAACCCGGTACAAATTAGTGCGTTTATTTTGAAGTATCACATGCAAAATGTGATCATTACCGATGTATTTGATCAACAATTAATAGCAACCTCGATGGGATTTCTTATGTCTTGTTCTAACCAGGAGTATTTAGCCAAATATTTACTCCCTGTTTTGGTTCCAATGCAAAGGGGAGAAAAGGAAATTCCTAATTTTGAACCGTATGTTATTAAAATTGAGCTAATTAAACAACTTATCAATAACCCTACACTGGAAAGAGCAGAAGATATTCAATTAAAATTGGAAGATTACGAATATGAGGAAGAAATGCTGCGGCTTAACCCTGTAATTGTTGCTTTAGAAGAAGGGAAAGAGAAAGAAGCCTTAAGTCTTTTAAACCAACTTCTTGCAGATGTGCAACGAGGGGAGCGTTTACAGTGAACAAGTGGAATAACTTTGAAACATTAGAGCATTATCAAGGACATATTTGGATCGGTAAAACATTTAAAAAAGAAAATAGAGGAAATATCTGTGTGCTTCAAAATGGAGATTTTCGAGTCCTGGGTTACGTTTCACCCGAAATGCTAGCAGATAAAGATTTGAAAAAATTAATTTATGACACTGTTGAATCGAGGGGAACAATATGGATGTTAGAAGATGAGAGCTTAATAACTTGTTCTGTTTGTGGCCACTCTTACAAAGAAGAAAAAGTTAATGTCGTTGATTATGTAGATGATGTTTGTGTGGATTGCGAAAAGACTTACTAATTATTTAGGCTATTAACATTAGTCGATATAGATAAATTTTTAGTTGAACATACAAATTAAGGAGGAAAAGCAATGAAATACCCAACATATGAAGAAATAAAAGCAGAACAAGAAATGATTGAGAAAGCCGAATTAGAAAATTGGCAAATAGCAAATAATATCAACCCATATGACTATGAAGATGAATGATCCACTTACCAAAGAAGAAATGTAAAAAATAGATTAAACCGCGAACAAGATGAGATATCCTTTCTTGCTCGCGGTTTTTAAATTATATACTTAAAACATAATTAGGTAAATAGTCTTGAATTCCAACAAGCCGAGCAAAGAAAAAATCCTTATGCTATGATATAGAAGTTAAAACTAAATACTTATTTTGCTAATATTATAGTATTTTATATACAAAGGACCATTTTACCAAAAGGAGAGAAAAGCATTGAAGAATAAAGTAACAAAAACTATGATTGCAGGTATCTTGGCTGGAGGAGTATTTACAGCGTCTTTTAGCAATACTTCAGCAGCTACTTTTACTGATGTATCAGACAGATATATTGAAGCGGTAACCTATCTCCACAATAATCATATTGTATCAGGGCTATCGGAAACGAAATTTGGAGTACAAGAACCTATAAAGCGTGTCGATAGTGCAATCATGATTGCCAAAATTAGAAATCTCATTCCTGAACAGGCAGCAAAAACTTCTAAATTTACTGATGTACCAACAAGGGGAATACCAGCAGTAGAAGTACTTCGTTCATTGGGGATCATTAATGGAAAGACTACCTCATTATTCGGTGCAAATGATACACTTACACGTGGTGAAGCGGCTCTCATTCTTGTTAATGCTTATGATTTATCCCCGGTGAATGAGAGTACGACAAAATTTTCTGATGTATCTCCACGCTATCTATCAGCTGTTAATACATTAGTTGCTAATGGAATATCTAACGGAAAGACCAAAACAAAGTTCGGAACTGCAGATCAGCTCACTAGAGGAGAGCTCGCGATCATGTTATACAACTTAGAAAAATTAAAAAGGGAAGACGGAGGAAACTCTAATACCCCAGACGATCAGGCTCCTGAAGTAGAAGATATTATAGTTAATTGAGAGATTATAAAAAGTTTAAATAACTTTTTGTTACTCTTTTGTATCAAGACTGTCTAATAAAAGGCAGTCTTTTTTTCTGAAAAAACATTCCCACGAGAAGCTTGTAAGATTATTAAAAAAATTATACCTGACAAGTTTAGTTATCCAGGAGTAGCTTTTTCTGAAATGAAAACCAAATAAAATTACCGGAAAACGCGTAGTAAAAAGAGTACAATCTAAAAGTGGCTGGATCACCTTATAAAAAGAGAATGCCCTGTTTTTCATAACTGGTTCTCTTTTGGAAGAGAAAGCGACCTTATAAGCAACAAATAACAATGGAATTAGCAAAGGTTTTAATACTAGAAAAGGCATCCGGTTTTGGGTGCCTTTTTAACGCCTAATTGAATTAAACACTCGTATTATGCAGTAATTAAGAGTCCAATAGTCTTTGAGTTGCTGTGACAACTTTTTCTCTAATAACTGATACTTCGTCTTGTAACACTTGGCCATCCAATTTTTCAAAGAGGCTAATTACTAACTCATGAATCACACCTAATTCTCGTAATGCTTCAAACTCAGACATTTAATTAGCACAGACAAAGTTTGTTGTCCTCTTGAAAATCAGGTGCAAATACACTGTTATTTTTCATTGGATTTTGGTAAAATACACAATTTTTCAATAAAGATAGCAGACTAATATATTGTTAATTTGTCTGCTATTTCGGTGTCTATTTTATTGTTTTCCCTTCCAAAAGAGAACCCGTCATATTTTTCAGGGCATTCCTTTTATTTAAATAAATCTTTAATGGCATTTATATTTGAATTATCAGTGATTTTATAATTGTATTGCTTTTTATCTTTAAAATTATAAATTGATAAAAAATCTTGGTCAAAAAAAGTCATTCCCAATCGTCTCTCATTATTAGCTTTTATGGTTACCCAATATGATTGAGAATTCTCTGCTTCAGTAAAGTTTTCTTCCTTTAATTGTAATTTAGATATTTCGGTCACTATTTTATTAATTTGTTTTGGCTCTGTAATGGATACCTTCTCATCTGTTGAAGATTTCACTGTATCAATGGACGTAATTTCAGACCGATTTATACCCTCATCTGTAAATAATTCTTGAATAGATGTAGACCTCCCGCTATTTATAAGAAAATAAAGACCTAATAGAACAATTAGTAAGATAGGTAATACAATCCAACGTTTATTCAATACCAGGCACCTTCCTTTTTAATGGCTTACAATCACAATTTTAACACAATATGGTTTTAGAAGTATAAGTCAATAGATAGCTTGTTTATGAAGAGTATATGTAATAGTTCGTATAAAGAGGACTAGCTCAAAGTAATGAACAGTTTCTTATATTCTAAAGGTGGTTTTCTGTCTGCACGACCGTAATCATTCTGATACAATATTCCTAATCGGACAAAGAGAGGACTGTAATGGGCACTGGATATTTTAATATCATGAATTGGGCTAAGTAAGCAGTACTGCTAACAAGGATACTTAACTAACTAGATTCTAATGACAAGAGAATTATGAAGGAGAAGGTGATTAAATATGAAGGATATTAGAGAGGAATTAATTCCTAAACTGACTAAAATTAATGAAATGACACAAGCTGTAAAAGAAAAATTAGCTGGTTACTTAATAAGTTCCGAGGAAAAGCCAAACATTTCCTATGAGCTACTTCAAATATTAAATCTTAGTGATGATGTAGCACAGACTTTTAATCCAGATAAGACAACAGGAGAATTCTTTGGGCTACCTAAAGAAGTCGTTGGTGGTGCTCGTTTCCCAAAACAGATAATGGATAATAGGGGAGTAGATTTTACACCGTGGTTCTCTGAAAAAACAGCTAATATTAAAAGTGGTGCAAAAAAACTTATAAAGTATTGGGAAACCAATGTTAGCGACATCAACCTGGTAGAACATGCTCCAATGACTGTCCAAGAATATCTTCGTGATGGTATTGATTCAGGGTTACACCAGATAGAAGCGTATTCAAATACAATAATAGAAATGCTCTCTAAGGTAGAATAACAAAGATAGATATTGGTAATTTCGACAAACCAGCAATTTGGGTAAGTAATTTTACTTTATTACCAAGAATGATAATGACTTAATAAAGAAAACCGCTTCTAGGCCCTATAGAAGCGGTTTTCTTTATTAAAGTTATGCAAAGTCGCTCTTCGAATGATAGCCCATAGCAATCATACTGTCACTAGTTGTTGCTATAAACAGATGCTCTTTTGTTTTGGTTAAAAAGGGAAGTTATAACAACGTTAGCAACACTAAACAGAAAACAGAAGAAAAGAGGAGAATTTTTTGATACTAACAAACAAAGATCGAATCAAACTAGCACTTCTAGAAAAATTAACATGGACTGCAAACAATAAGTGTGAACGTTTTATTTATGGAGCAGCTTCGAGTGGAACAAATTTCATGGTTGTAGATGAAGAAGATATTAAAGAGTATGTAAAAGACTATATAAACTCAAATAAATTCGGAAAAGGATACACCTCTGTTACCCTTTCTAAAGTATTTAATGTCCCTTTACATAAGGTGAATGGAAAAATAGGTGAAAATCTTAAACAGGAATTACTGAACTGGGTAAACGAAGAAGATATTTATTATTTAGCAACTCAATATCGACTTGGTATGCCAATTTCTAGTAAAGAGATTTTAGAGGTAGAAATGGACGAAAGAGTTTATTATATCTATTTTAATGTATCCTCTGCAGCTTAAGACTTAAAATCGATATATATCAAAAAAGTGATAACTAATAAAAAATGCGATTATTTTTTCGTCGTTAACTAGGAGGAGAATTGAAAATGATTGAGACAAAGCTGTTAGTGCAGCAATCTAGAGGAGAATAGTTTAAATGAATAATTATATTATAATCTGTCTTGTTATTTTGCAAATTTTAGTGTTAATCTCATGTACATTTTTAAACAATCTGCCGGATTCTCCAGGTGGAAGATCCAGCAGATTATTGCCATTTCTAATACTTGTTTATGTTAACGCGATATTTGTCTATATTGGTTATTTATATGTTGGATTTAAGGTTATTTTTTGGAGCCCACTTGGAATTCTTTGTTCACTTTATGCAGTATTTGCAACAGCTCTTATTGGCTTTGCAACGATAGCATTTTGGACAATAAAAATTAAAGAAAAGATATGGGGAATTTAGATTTCCATCTAGTAATGTAGCACCGAGAAACCTGCATACTAACCAAGAGTGAGTGATTGAGGAAACATAATCACTACCTCAACTATCAAAAGCATAGTGAATATATTGATCTGTTGAAAATGAAGAAATAATTATTGTTCGGGAGAGAGGTAACAGTATGATCGATAAGTTTTTAGGTATGGTCATCCTTTTTTTAATTTTAGGTGGTCCATTGATCTTTCCGCTACTTACAAAGAAATGGGTATGGTTTATAACTGCATTAATAGGGTATGTCGCTTATGCCATGTGGGGAATATATCTTCATTTCACTTCAGATATTAAAGAGTACGGTACCGATTATGGTATGCTTATTTTCCCGTATCTAATGGGAGTAACACTAATAGGCTTTACATTGCAATTACTCAAAAGTAAGCCTCAAAAAAGGAGTAAGTAACAAATGATTCATAACTTTTGATATTAGATTTACAGTAAAAAAGGGTCTATCGATTTTGTTAAGAAACTAATGAAAGAGTTGAAATAAATTCATGATTCAGCATATGTATTCCGAGAAACATTTTAAAAGATAAAGAAGAATCCACCCCTCGCCGTGACAAGCAGAAAAAGGGTGGATCGCATAAAGCTTAATTCATCAACATAATAACAACCGTCCTTACGGCAATGTTGCCAAAAGAGGAGTGTTACAGCACTTCTCTTTTGTTTTGCATCTAAACTATATCCAATATACCCCATATATTCAAACTCCATTGATTAAACTAAATTGCCACTAAAGGATATTAAGCCGTGTACGTAGATAGTGCGACATTCACATAATATGTGAAAGAAAATTACTTTATTATCAAAAGGTTAACGGCTAAATACAAAAGAAAACCGCTTCTATAGTGTCTAGAAACGGTTTTCTTTTGTATAGGAGATATTATAACAAAGTTATAATCAAGAAGAAATTAGTCATGCATCATTTCTATACTTATCTGACGAGGACCTGAATCTACTCTTTCAACAAAAAGAATGACATCAATAGACTTAGAAATTTCCGCTTCCGCAGCTTCAGAAGAACTTTCCAATCCTTCAAGTCCAAGTTTGCGATAGCGTGAAAAAGCATCGAAACGAGAAGTAGCCTGCATAGTAGAAATTACTTTCTTACCTACTGAGGCTAGGTTAGATAGTAGAACAACATCCTCAGGAAGCCTTGTCTCGTCTAACAAAACTCGGTCAGGATTCAATTTCAGAGACTTCTTAAGGCTCAACTCATAGCCCTCATTATTAAAGTGTATATAGTTTGATGAGTTCATTTGTAAATACTCATTAGAATAATTACAAATGACAATATTCCTTTGCCCGCGATCCATTAAATTTAATAAGATCTTTGATAATTCGGTTTTACCGCTTCCCATAGAACCAGCAATCAAAATGTTATATTTATGAATATTTCCCACCAATTCAGTGAACTCATTAATGCTCGCTTGTTTTACCGTAAATTCAACATTACCTTTTAATATCATTGATTTGTCTCCTCACTATACAAGAATTCAATAGCAGTCAAAAATTTTATGTATAAAGGCTTTTGACTTTTGTTTTCAAAGAAATTATGATCAGTAATTCTCTCTAGTCAAGGTAAAGTTTTGAGAGATTATGAATTTGTTCTGATACACCTTAAAAAGTTTATCTTACTAAGACACCCAGATTAAAGGTATGCTATACTCGATTCTTGAAAGGGAAGGATAAAAGATCCATTACTAAAGAAATAACATAGGTAAAATAGTGGATAAATTTCCATTTAATAAGAAAGAAGGAAGGGAACTATGAAAGAACAACAAATCTTAAAAAAGAAAAATGGGCCTTCAATAAAGAAAATATCAATGATTATTGTTTCTGTTCTTTTTTCAGCGGTGATGATTAAATTGTTCAATAAATCTGCCGGTGTTCACAATTTAGGGATATATACAACCATTTCTTATCTATTACTTTTTTCGTTTTCCTTTTGGCATTTGCTATTAAGTATAGAGATTATTATTCGTCATACATCAAAAAACATTGATACAGAAAACATGGATACAGAACTTCCTATAGAGATAAAAAATGCAAAAAAAACATGGAAACAAAAAAGAGCTGATGAAAGAGATATAATAGAGCAATACTTTAGCTTTAAACAATTTTCATCTGTTACTTATTGGCTTTCGCATTTTAGTTTCGTGCCTTTTTCATTTTTGTTAGCTTTATTCATCATGTACATAAATGGAGAGCTTGCTATATCTTTTAATCCAACTATGTACACGATTATTTCTAGCATCGTAGCAGTTATATCCACTGGTCTTTCAATTTATTATTTTAGAAAGCTTACTAACATTCGACAATTGCTTCTTGTAGTTCTGGAAGAGATTATCAGTGAAAAAGAAAGTGAGCAATAAAAGAGAATCTAAATAAAATGATGCAAGTTAAGCAATATTTCAAAATAAAAAGAAGTGTACAGCTAAAACCCTAATATAAAGGTATTTTTATCAAAGAGTATGGACTTTTGTGTCAACTGTCAAAAGGATGTAGAGTTGTGTACGTAGATAAAGCGGGGTTGACATAAAAAGTGAAAGAAACTGTGAGGTATGAATAGAATGCAAATTAATACAGTAGAAGAGGAGACAATTATGCTTCAAGTAAACTTACACTCTATTATCGAGGATATTATTTTGAGGACACACTACGTAACAAAAAGAAGCCATTTTCCAATAAAAATGTTAAATTTTGTATATGAGTGTGCGAATTGCAATAGACATCATAGAGGTTATCAGAGAGAATTTAGTGAAGATGCTTGTCCGTATTGTCTAAATCATGAGGTTAGTAGGGTTAAAGAGGAATACAAGTGGATGGATTATCATGCTGATTGTCTTGCTCTTAATTATAAAATTTATAAAAAGTATATCGTTAATAAAAGGATACAAGAACAAAGAGAATTTGATGATAGGAGTATAGAAAAATTCTTAAATAACTTTTAGAGGTGAATTTTTATCGGAGATAACCATGTCTCTTTCTGTGGAGGAAATACACGGAGACATTGAGTTTCAAATGAAAAAACAAATTCAATTGTATGCTACAGGAATATATAAAGAAAGGATCGGATAGCTCATGAGTCAGAAAACATATACTCTACTTTTAGGAATAATAATCGGTTTTTTTGCACCTAGTCTCTTAGAAGCACTACAAATCATATTTTTCAATGGAGAGCCAAGCAAAACACCTATTTCATATTATGTCTTTGTGACTTCTTCTTTTGTGGGGGTTGGCTTTATAATGTGGGGATTAGGTACAAATCAAAGAAATACTATTCGGTATGCTAGATTGATAATCGTTTTATTAACTATTATATTCCTTTACTGCATTGGAATTATTTTTACTGTGAAAACAACATTACTTATCTTTTTATATTTTGCTGGAGCGATCTTCTATTTATATATATGCTTAATGTTTTGGCACCACTGCTTCTATGAAAGAGCAGATAAAACCGCTCAGTAAGCTGTCGCAATTCGTTGATCCTGCCCACTATTATATACATAATAATATTTTAGGAGAGTAGCGCATTTCTTGTCGCTGTACATTTATACGTACTTTTGTGTCAACCGTCAACTGTACAAGAAGGGGCGTGCTCTGGAATTTCCTACTTTGCGCCAAATTTCAATTTGACGAAAAGTAGAGAAACCTTTCTGTCCATTATTTGAATTTCACCTTGACGAATGTGTTTTGTTCTTCATAATATCTATAGTTTTTAGATTCATATATGCATTGCTGCTATAGAGGCAATTTAAATGAAATATCAAACCAAAAGTATTACTACTTCGAAAAAATAAAGGAGAAATAAAAAAATGAGAATGCCAAAAAAATTTATTATCAAGTTAATGCTGTTGAATGGTTATTTTATAAGCGGCTTCAGCTTCTTTCTTATATTGTTAAACCGTAAAATTGTGGAGATTGATAACCTGTTTTATTGGATTGGAGTAATTGCCTTCTTTTTAGGTTGGATTTTTCTAGCTAGGAAGTATCTAAGTAAGAAATTAAAGGTGAATGAACGTATAACATACTTTGATTCAAAAGTAATCAATTAATAAAACAAGAAATTTAAAATGAATAAAGGAGAAATCATGGTGAAAATAGTTTCCTTCTTCGTATTGTTTATTATCCTGTTTCTAAATGTTCCTCTTATTGGGGAAGCAAAAACAACCGGTTATTCTAGCAGCAAAGGAAGTAATACAGCAATAAAAAGTCCCGCACAAAAAAGTAACGGATCGAAAAATAAGTCAACCAATCAAAGTAATAATTCAACTAATAAAACAAATTCAAATAAGAATAACACATCCTTTCCAACAACACTTCTAACTGCTGCTGGTGTGTATTTACTATTAGACAGTATTACCGATGATGGAGAGCCTGTTTACATTAACTCCGATACTCATGAACCTGTAAAATACGATAACGATATCCAATCATTAGTTAATGATTCTGCTTCAAAAGAAAATAAATTACAGGATGACACTATTACGTTACCTAGCATGATAATGGATGTGCTTAAAAAAGTAGGTGGAGTTGTTGTTGTCTTTTTGTTTGCAACATCAGGAATATTTTTCATACAAAATGGCTTTCGCCATTAATTTAAAAGTTTAAGGAGAATGATGAACAAATGGATGTAATAAAGGATAATGGAATTTTGATCGGAACTATATTGGTTGGTTTAGTATTACTTGTTACTGTTACTCTTGTTGCTGACTATACGGGTGACTCATACAAAGAAGCTATTAATGATATAGGAAAAACTGCGAATGAATCTAAAGAAGAAGCAGAGCGTTTGGAAGCAGAAATCTTAAGAAAAGGAAAAGATGCTGAAGCCTTGGTGATTGATAAAAAAGAAGTCAATAATTCAACCGCGGATCAATTAATGATGACGCCATTTATGGTCGGTAATATGACATTAACGACTGCTTCCATAATACCTGGCACAACATCAAGCAACTACTCTTTAAAATTGTATGTTGATGAACAGAATTATAATATCGCAGTACCGAGGGATATATTTGAGAAGAAATCAATTGGATCAAAAATGAGAGTTAAAATATTCGAAGATAGACTTTTATCACTTGAGTAAATATTGTCTAAAAAGAAAAAACAGACAAAAGGAATTAAAACAAAGTGGCGGTGAAATGCTCGAGATCAAAGGAGAAAGTTGATTATGACAGAGTTATTGACAAAAGAAGAGTTGTTAAGTATAGCAGTAGAACATAGAAAATGGTTAAAGAACATAAAAACTTGGGAACTGCACGCACAAAGACATAACCTGCCATCGGTTGCAACTTATGAAAAATGTTTTGGATCGTGGAGGGCAACAAAAAATGCTGTACGTCTTCACCCTCTATACTCAAACACTGATCTTATTATGATTGCAGAGAGAAACGCGGCTCATTTTACCACTATTTCTGGATGGAACGAGTATGCTGACAAAAACAACCTCCCTAACGCTTTTACCTTTATGGCTTAGTGACAGGGTTGCTGCTCTAGTCCGCAGGATTTTTTCCATTAAAAGTAAACTGTTGCAATAAAAAGCAAGC
>NZ_JBIQDP010000016.1:0-119066 GCF_045370945.1 Pseudobacillus sp. 179-B 2D1 NHS | reverse complement strand
GAACACGGAAGTTAAGCTCTTCAGCGCCGATGGTAGTTGGGGGATTCCCCCTGTGAGAGTAGGACGCTGCCAGGCAACCCAAGAGAACAGCAGTGCTGTTCTTTTTTGTTATGCTCTATGGTTTGGTTCTTTAACTTACTCTTCGTCTCTGTTTAAACATGAAACAGCTAGGTGCTTTTATGAATTTACAAAGAGGAAGCTAATTAATTGGTCAATAGTTTCCTTCAGACACTTTTAAAAAACAACCCACTTGTTTAGTGGGTTGTTTTTATTTTTATTCTATTGTATTCTGCTAAACTAATGATTGGCTAATCCTTTTCAAAGGATGTCAAAAGGTAAATTTAAATAAATAAAGTGCCAATCAGACAGTACACAATGATGATAACAAATAGAACCGTCAAATGGTTAAGTGAGAAAATAAACATTGTAGTTGCCCACTTCTTAGGAGACATTTTCTTATAACCGATGATACTTAAGACAAGCCATGCACCGCTTAGAAGAAAAGCTACTAAAGCAATACCGATGCTTAAAGGCATGAAAAGAAAGCTTCCAGCGATTAAAGCAACTAAATACATATTTGTTTGTACATAGGTTCTTTTAAACCCTTTAACAACCGGGAGCATAGGAACATTTGCTGCTTTGTATTCATCATGTTTGCGAATCGAGATTGCGTAAAAATGGGGCATTTGCCAAAAAACCATGATTACAAACAAACCAAGAAGCTCAAGATGCATCAGATCCGGGGTAATAGCAGCCCAGCCGATAAGTGGCGGCATAGCCCCCGAAATACTTCCAACCTCTGTATTATAAATGGTCTGACGCTTAGTCCACATCGTATACGGTCCTACATAGAGAAATAAACCAAGAAAGCCAAAAAGTGCAGCAAGTGGAGAAGCAAAAGCAAGGAGCGCTAATCCCAACAATGTCATTGAAATACCTAACATGAGTGCCGGCTTTAGTTGGATTGCTCCGGTAACAGTCGGCCGTTTCTTTGTTCGTTCCATGATCGAGTCAATATCACGGTCGTATAAGTTGTTAAAGGTGCCTGCTGCTCCTATGACAAGCGCTGATCCGATGATGGTTAACAAGATTTCTGGAAGTTTCTCTACTGGATTTATGCCATTTATATATAAAGCTAATGCTAGTCCTGCAAATACAGCAATTAAATTTGATTTAATAATGCCTGTCTTAATAGTTTCTGCCAAAACTTTGGATAGGTTCTGTTTTGGCATGGCTAGAGAGGCTTTTTGTGCACTTCTATCTATTTTCACGTCACTTCGCATTTTTTCCCCTCTTCTTTCTGTAAGAAGTTGTCTACCTTTGTTAGTTTACCATAATTCAAGCTTTAAAAGGGATAGTAGCTTTGACAACTTTAGAACAACTATATAAAAAACTTAACTTAATACATAATAAGTTAAATCTCGTTTCTTTTTGCATGTTTGTATTTTCTTGAATCTTCTCTTGATTACAGGACAGATCTGAAATAGTGAGGCATTGAGCAATACATCATTTGGAGTAAATGATTATCAGAATCTTCTAATAAGTGTTATGATAATAATATTGTTCCATTATATGATGTATTAAGAAAAGGAGGGGGAGAATAGTGTACGATATTGCTGTTATTGGCGCTGGTCCTGCTGGAGCAAGTGCGGCTTTGTTCGCGGCAAAAGCGGGGAAGAAAACAATTGTTATTGATAGTGACAAAGGGATGACAAAGCGAGCATGGATTGAAAACCATTATGGAGTCTTAGAGATCTCCGGTCCTGATATGGTTGAAACAGGAAAAAAACAAGCTGCAAAATTCGGAGCGGAGATTGTTCAAGCAACAGTTTCAAATATAGTTAAGTCAGAAAATAGCTTGCAAATCGAAGCAGATGATAAAACATATGAAGCCAATCATGTGATTTTAGCTACAGGTGTATTAACGGATCTTGCTCAAAAGGTCGGTGTAAAAACAAAGACTGGGACGGAGCCGCGGATTAAAACCATTATAGAAGTAGATTCGTCTGGTAAGACAAATATTAACAACATTTGGGCAGCTGGCACTGTTGCAGGTGTCAGTGTTCACTCTATTGTTACGGCTGGAGATGGAGCAAAAGTAGCGATCAATGTTTTATCTGAAATGAACGGCGAACGTTATGTTGACCACGATGTATTAAAAGGATAGATTCTTTTCGCACGAAGATGGTTAATGGAGGATTTATCTTGAGGTAAAAGGCCGCTCTTTTACATTTTTCTGAGAGCGTGAAAGAGGGCGGAAACAGAAATAATAGGAAATAAAAAAGGGACGTCGTCATACGACTGTCCCTTTTTTAAAGCTTATTGAGTAATTTGTGAGGCAGGTAAGGTGATGATTTTCCCGCCAATTTGTATATGAATAGTATCGTTAAAAATTGCTTTTACGATTCCTTTTAGAGAAACAGTTGAATCAACAGAAATTTTTTTTGTCTCAGAATTTGCCGCCATCTATTTCAGCCTCCAATCGGGTAATTGAAATCAAGCAGATGTAAAAAATAAGCTGTAAGTTAATTATCGCACGTACATATGAAGGGTGTCAATTTAAGATCTACCTGATAATTTTCTATATATTTTTGAAAAAGTCTTATATCTTTCACCGACAGCTCCGACGAGTTCAGCAATCATATGGAGAATCGCTAATAGAAGAAGTAAAATGGCAAGCGAAGCCCACAAAGTAGCTGAAGATAAAAGAATAGCCGCAACGCTAAAAACTATGCCAAAGCCGTAAATAACGAGTACAGTATTTCTGTGGGATAGTCCCAAATCTAAAATTCTATGATGAAGATGAGATTTATCCGGCGCTGAAATGGGCTTTTTATTGATAATTCGGCGAATGATCGCAAAAGCTGTATCAAATACAGGTACACCTAAAATGATAATTGGAATAACAATGCTGAACAAGGTAACGCTCTTATACAAGCCGAGCAGAGATAAGATAGCAATAACATACCCGAGAAAAAGCGCTCCTGTATCTCCCATGAAAATTTTGGCCGGATGAAAGTTGTAACGTAAGAAACCGAGCGTACTTCCCAAAACGATTAAAGCTAAAGTCAAAATTAATTCCTTTCCAGAAAAAGCTGCCAAAATAGCAATGGAAGCAATACCAATGGATGAAATGCCCGCTGCTAACCCATCTAATCCATCAATTAAGTTCACTGCATTTGTTATACCCACAATCCAGAAAACAGTAAACGGATACGCCAAAAATCCGAGCTGAATTTTTTCATTGATAAATGGAATCATAATAAAGTCAATCGTTAAACCGGAACTGACAATGAGTATGGCTATTAAAATTTGACCAATAAATTTTATTTTAGCTGACAGTTCGTATAAATCGTCAAGAATCCCTAGCGCAATAATTAATAATGCCCCTATGCTGATAGTAGCTACTCGTTCTTCATATAAGCCCGCTGCAAAGAAGCCGGCAACGACACCAATAAAAATGGCTAGACCTCCTAATCTAGGCATTAAGGTTTGATGTACTTTTCTTTCATTCGGTTTATCAACTGCTCCTATTTTTATCGCAAATTTAATGACGAAAGGTGTAATAATTAAAGCCGCAATGAATGACACTGCAAAGGCTAAAAAAAGTTGTAAGTCCAATTTATAAAGCTCCTTTATGACTGTGTTCTATTAATTTAATCAAATTAATAACTGACAGTCTTTAAAATTCTACTCTCTCAATCTGATAATAAAAGAAAGTGGCAGATAGTACAATAATTATCACTCTAATTAATAATAACTTAATCTTTTTGTCGAGAAAAGCAGGGAAAATATCCACAATGTGCTAAAAGGGTGAGAAACCAAAAATATTCGGCAATAATCGACTATTTTAACAAGCTTTCCGCTATTTGTATCATAACAGATACAAAAGGGAATCTTAATGTATTATACAACAAGAGTGGTGTTACGAGTGAAAAATTTTGATGCGATTATTGTCGGCGGCGGGTTAGCCGGATTGTCTTCCGGGCTTGAATTAACAAGTAGGGGGAAAAGTGTACTTTTGCTTGAACAGGAAAGCGTCGTCGGTGGAAGAACCTCTTCCTATAATTTAGAAGGAATGGATGTAGAGTCGGGGTTTCACCGCTATATTGGGTATTATACTTATCTACCGAAGGTTCTGCGAAAAGCAGGAGTGGATCTTTCCGATATTTTCATGTGGGAAGAAAAAATTCATGTTAGGATAAATGATGAAAAGCCTTTAGTGCTTGGTATGGCTCCTTTATTAGGAATGATAAAAACAATAAAAGGAGTAGTTGGCAATCAAAAATATCTATCGTTAAAGGATAAGTGGTCTTTGCTGTCCTTTTTCATGAATGGTTTAAAGGATTACGTAAAGAAGCCGGGCAAGCTGGATCATTACAGTATTAAAGAGTATGCGGCAAAGCATGGTGTAACAGACAGGGCCTTTCATTATCTTATTGTTCCTTTAAGCTCTGGAATCTTTTTTTTGCCGCCTGATCGTTATTCGGCTTACGTATTTTTCGGTCTATTGGCACCGGCTCTTCCTAGATTTTACAGAATGAGAATTGGTGCTTACTTAGGGGGCATGACGGAAACCATGTGTCAGCCTATTGCTGAGCAAATTATCAAAAATGGTGGCACGGTTCAAACGGACGCTAAAGTCCAGTCCCTCGTTGTAGAAGATGGGAAAGTGAAGGGGGTTCAGATGGAGAATGGCGAAATACACCGGGCTAATCACACAATACTAGCGGTTACATTGTATGCTGCCAAGCAGTTGCTGAAACCGGCGTTTGAGAAGCATAATTGGTTTCAGCCGATGTTTCAGTTGCCGCTCATGCCCGCAGTCAGCTTCCAAATCGAAATGACCGAACCGGCTCTTCCTATTGATGTCACTACATTTGCTCCTTTTACGTGCCTGTCGAGCTTTGCTGAACAGTCTCGTACGACCTTTCGAGCTTCTCGGGGACGGCTATCAATTATATTAAGTCCGCCTGAGAAGTTTCTCCGTCTAGCTCCTGAAGAAACCTTAAAGTTGGTCTTAGAGGATGCACAAAAGATCGGACTATATTTGGAGGGCAAAATACTCAGTTATCGCCAGGTAAATCATGAGTATGATTTTCACAGCCTAGAACCGGGCTGTCAAAGCCTTCGGCCAACTCAAAAGCCGCCAGTGGAGGGCTTGATTTTAGCTGGTGATTATACGAGACAGCCTTATTTTGCCACGATGGAAGGAGCAACGTTATCCGGGTTAAAAGCAGCGTCATTCATCCAATAACTGCTGTAATATATTCATAAAAAAGCGATATTTAGACATAAAGGGTAGGGAAAGATGAACCGATAAAGCCAATCAGCTATCGCTGTAATAGCGACCACTGATTGGCCCTTTAGATTGGCCTATTTCTGTAACATAATAGCAGATGGATAAGAGTGGAAGTGAATTGTTTTTTACATCGCCTATCAGCAAAGAAGATCATTTTAGTAATGTATAATGAAAAGCATATCCGAGTAAAGTTAAACATAATAAATGATAAGCTAAGCTGCTTAAATAAGCTGGGGGATACAGAGCATGAGAACATTTTTCTTTTGGATGAGTTTGTTGGTATTTTTCTTACTATCTTTAACATTTAAACAACCTTTGCTCGAAAAGTATGATGTAGCCGTGATATTGTTTTTTGAAAGGATACGAACAGGGTTTTTAAACAACTTCTTTCACCTAGTTACCCAGATGGGTTCCATAAAAGTCCTTCTTCCTGTAGCTATTGTCATAGCAGTTCTACTGGCGGTTAAGAAAAAGTACCATGAAGCATTCTTTGTTATGCTTGTCTTTTGGGGAGCCAGATTGGCAAACAGTTTGCTTAAGGAGTTTTTTGGGAGAGAACGCCCTTCATTCCATTCGCTAGTACACGAGGGAAGTTACAGCTTTCCAAGTGGGCACACAATGAATTCGACTGTGTTGCTTGGGTTTTTATTGTATTTGTTCATTTATAGTCTCCAAATAGGCAAAAAATATTCAACCAGTTGGCTGTTGATCACTATAGTATTAGTCGTTCTTATTGCCACAAGCCGGATCTATTTAGGCGTCCATTATTTAACGGATGTTATAGCTGGAGGATGTGCTGGTTTATTGCTTCTGTTCCTTTTTATTTACTTATACGAGCTTACAGCTAGACGAGAAAACTCAATAAAGAAAGCTATTGGCAGTAATGAATAAAGCCGGAGCTTAAAGACATACTAAACCTGATTACCTGAAAGGAAGGGATGCAGTATGTCATTGGAATGGTTTGACCGGGTTAGCGGGGAGCTGCAAGATCATCTTGAGTCTATCTGTGAGAAATACGATGAAGTGGGCCACATGACGATTGACAGAGCAGCGAAGCATCCCAGGATCGAGTTCTTTGTAGAGACGAGCGAGGATGAGAGTGAATATTTCTGTACTTTATTTTTTGACCCGTATAACGAGGAATTTTACGTAAAAACATTAGAATTGGATTTTGAACAAATGTCCAAAACTGTTCTTCCAGATATTGAAGATATTATTGACGAAGTTCATGAAAGCTTCCACGAATTTATGGAAGGTGGCAGCGATTGGGAAGACGACGATGAGTTGGAAATGATAGTAGACGATGATTCTGAGAGGGTATTTCAAGAAATAGACGTAGAATGGTCGACACCGGAAGTCACTGCTTACGCTCATGAAGATGAAGTGGAAGTCACTTATCAATTTGGTGTGATTGAGGAGACGGGTGATGGTGTTCTTCGCAGAGTGAACCGGATAAAAACAGTGGATGATGAATTATTAGAAGATGAGACGAATTTCATTTTCAGTAAAGAAGAAGCCAATACTATCATTGCGATGATCGCCAGTCACGCAGATTCCCTCAGCGAATTTAATTTTGACAAATATTAATCTTTCCTAAGAACTGTTCTAAAACCGAATGTTATCGGCTCTTTGAACAGTTCTTTTTTGTGCGCCTGGGTAAAAGAAAAAAAGTGGCACGTGGAATCATTACAAAGGATAACTGGTCTGCACGTGGATAAGTGAAATAAGCTAAAGAGCCCTAGTGAGCAGTGCTTGAGAAGGATGAATCATCCCTTTGATTTATCGTATCTCCAAGAGGCTGGGGAAATTGAGCAAGAGGGGTAATAATTGGATGATGGTGATTTAAGTGCTTTCTCCACAATTTTCAACTTAATGAAGAACCCCTTTCACTTTTGGAAAGGGGTTTTTTCGTTATTTTTAAAAGCGTGCTCTGCGATTTGATGGTTCCTCATAAGTTTGTTTGGAAAGCCTTCTACATGTGCTGCCGGTTTATAATTGGAAGCCTATCCTTTTTATTATATATCCCCGCATTGAATTCGCTTAATTAACTCTTCAAGCCATTTAATTGTATGCTCTGCTTTAGTAGAAACATACCCACCTATAAACTCATTTAACTTTTCTTTATCCTTTTCTATGGAAACATGCTTTTTAAAATCCGCAATATGCTCCCAACGAGCAATATAATTTTTAAGTTTATTTTCTAGTATATCTACTACTTTGTGACGCTCCACATACTTGATATTGGCGAGTCCTACTAGCATGTCACTAATGGCATCCGCTTTTTCAAATAGTTTGTAGATTTTTTTTGGTAGTTCCTCGCGGCCTTTAGAGGTAATGGCGAAGACTTGCTTATCCGGTCGATGCTCTTCTTTTATAATTTCAACCGTTTCAATTAACCCCTGTTTTGCTAACGCTTCAAAATGGTAGTATAACTTACTCTCTGTTAATCCAGCTAGTTTATCCAACGGAATAGGCTCTGAAAGCTCTTTTTTCAACTTATAAGGATAATTATTATCCTCCATCAATTTGCTCAAAATAAAAATTTGGATGGACATTCTCTTTTTGCTCCTTTAAGAAGAGTTCTCCTCATTTTAGCAAAACTACATGCCAATTTCAGCAGGGGTTTCGGCGCTTTCAGCTTCCGTCATTGTTTTTTGTTGATCTACTGCTGATGATTTATGCAAAAACGCTACAATCGCTATGTTAATTAACAGGGCAACTGCTCCAACAGCAATCATCGACCAGATATACGGATTTGGACTGATGCTGCCATACAGATTCGCAAAATACGATTGAACCGAGTAATACATTGGTGAAATGTAGCTCATCCATTTATATGGCAAGTACATCATATCACGTGTCAATGTGGCGCCATTGGCTAATGTTTGGATCAACAAAATAGGTAAGTTTAATACCATGCCGCCTTCGCCAACCAGGAAGATCAAAATAGCTGTGAAGTTAAAACATACCATATAATTTAAAATTTGTTGGCCTAGTAAACCAAAGAATAGGTCACCGCTCGGTTGGTTGACTAGATAAGCTACTCCTGCAGCAAGGAAGGATGAGACAACAGCAATTAATAATGCGGCTAATTGTACATACAGGAATAATCATGTTTTACTTGCTTTTCCGCGGCTTGACTTAAATGCGCCTACCAATTGCATAGCTCCGATCATCGCACCAACATAACCGGCCATGGTTAAAAACATGGGCAGCATATTATTATTCATACCATCTGGCATTTTATTGACTGTTACTATATTTCCTACATACGCTGTTTCAATCTTTTTGGCTAATTCAGCAGCTTGCTTTTCAGGGACGTTAAAGTTCATTAGAACGCCTTGAGCGGTTTGCTGCGAGAACTGTTCGCTTAATTGATTATTAATTTCTGTAACGACGGACTTCATAGTGGATGAAACGACAGTTGCTCCCGCTTCATTAATTGTAAAATCGATGCTTGATGCCGTTTTGTCTTTTTGCATATCAGCAGAGAAGGTCTCAGGGATACGTACGACTAAGGCTAAATCATTTTTCTCCAAGTCTTTTAACGCTTGACTGTTCGTTAAATTAGTCTCGATTTTCTTAAATGGTAAATTTTCTTGTAACTGGTCGGCAATCTTTGCTCCATAGGCACCGGTATCCTCATTGATAATGGCAATCGGTAATTTATCGACATTACCTGGTATTGCTGAATAACCAGGCAAGAAGATGCCCAGCATGGCGATTGAATAGAAAATCCCCATGAATATGGCAGCAATGGCCCCTTTTGTTTTTAAAAACTGAATAAATTTCATAGGCTGCTTTTCCCTTTCTTAAGCTAAATATGATTCAAACAAAGTACTTTATTTAAAGTACTTTGTTTGAAATACTCTACTAGTTTAGTGTGTTCTTTTTATAAAGTCAATTATTTTCTTCTGAATCAATATGTTTAAAAGTCAGTTATATTGAAAATTAGGTAATCATTTAACATAAAGGTTACAATTTGGTTGTTATGTTGATGTAAATCATCGCTCCATCGCGGAAACGGGGCATTTTAAAATAGCAAATATGGGGCAATAGTTTCACAGCATGAGGCTTTAATTGGTGAATTGAGAGAGAAAATTTTCTCATGGATTTCATTGTCGGCATTGTGGAAGTAAATCAGTGGTTCGTTACGGCAAACGAGATGGTCGCTAACAGACAGTTTAATGGTGTTTCTAGAAGCATTTACAGCTTTATTTAGTGTGGTTTCAATTTCTCGGCAAAAGGAAAATGGAAAGTGAGTTGGACAGGAAAAAGCAGATGCTTATCTTGGCAAGTGTTCATAGTACTTGGGAAACCGCAGATAAGTTAAGGCTGAGAAACATGGCATTCTAAATGTAAAGATTACTCATGTTGTTTCATAGAAAATACAAATGCACATAAAAAATGAGCTGGGAAATTATCTCCAAGCTCATGAATTTTGCTGTCTGTTTTTTACTAAAGCCTTTGTTAGTAGAAGAGTAACACTAACAAATTATACAAGGAATGAATAATAATTACTGACCAAAGAGAATTACTTTTTTTATATACAAACCCAAATACAATACTCAATACAAAAACGCTTATTATAGAACCCAAAATATTAGGAAATTCAAACAGACCTTTATAAAACCAAATAGGAAAATGGATAGATACAAAAAGTAAAGATGTAATTGTGTTCGCTATCCAGAATCTATAAGAATCTACAAATTTTCTTAATAAAAAACCCCTAAAGACAATTTCCTCGGTTATTCCAACTAACAGAACAGTATTAAGCCATTGGTTAAATCCTATTTGAAAATTAAGATTTTTCTCTAAAATAATGACATTAACGACTACAAAATAGGATATGAAGATTATGGATACCCAACCTGTCCATATTAGCCCTTTTTTAATATTATTACGTAATCCTAAAAAGGAAGACGGGTCACTTTTTTCCACAATTTTAACTAAAAATATGACTGGAACAATCCAAACAGCTATTTTAGTGACAGCTGATGCTATAGCTCTGGGAACGGAATCCATCAAATTTAAATATTGAACTAACCATAATTATCTGATGCACCATAGTGTAAAAAATGTTATGAAATATACCCAAATATAATTCTTGTTTGATTTTACACTTACCAAAACAACACTTCCTTTTTCCACTAAACTGCCTCGTTAGTTTAAGTACGTCTCTTCATAATATTCGGATTTATTTTAACATAAATATCCAGTTGGGATTAAGCAAATTTAAATATGTGAAGCGGGTTCTTCATACCATTTTACAATTAATCAACCTTTTCCTTTAACATAGCCTAAGTGAAAATAAAAGAGTCGGAAGAGAATTGGGTAAGTGAGTGTGCCTATTATCATCCATCCAGAGACGATGCAAAATTCACTCCTCTTTAAGTAGTTATTTTTGTAGTTAGAGTACAGGTTTTGTACTTTTATCAAAGTGCATTTGATAGAATATAAATACCATGTCAATCAGGAAGAAACTATATACATTTGATGCATGGGGTAAGTCACTTTGTTCTTTTTTCACTTGCTTTAATGGTGAAACAGGACATATGTGAGAAGAGTTTAAAAGGCAAGGCCATATTGCCTTTTAATTCTTTAATCAGTGGAAAGAGCTTATTATGTCGCACGAAGGAGTGCTTACGAGTGGAAACATTGCTTATTTATCAGAATGATACATCTAATAAATTTTGGAAAATATACGTGTCCGGCAACTCATTTACTGTAACATATGGAAAGGTTGGCACAGGGGGATCGGTAAAAGTAAAAGATTTTGAATCAGAGGCGGCTTGTCAAAAGGAAGCAGAGAGGCTCATTCAATCTAAATTAAAAAAAGGATATATATGGTCAAGGTCTGCTTATCAAGTAATTAAAGAAAGTGCGATGACAGAAGAGCGGTTTTGGGAGCTGCTCGGGACATCTAAAGAGAAAGGGCAGAGTATAGACGAGCAAATCGAGTGGTTAGTCACCTATTTGTCGAGAAAATCGATCAAGGACATTGTTATGTTTGATTCAATTTTCAATCAGCATTATTACCAATCCTATACATCTGATTTGTGGGCGGCTGCTTACATCGTTATGGGGGGATGTTCAGATGATTGCTTTGATTACTTTAGAGCATGGATGCTTTACCTTGGACAAGAGACGTATGAAGAAGCGATTAAGAACCCAGAAACTCTTCTCCCGCATTTTAAGAGATTAGAAGAGCAAGAGGACATTCCACAGCTGGAGGAACTATTGTATATTGCCAGCTCTGCTTATGAGGAAAAAACAGGACTAGATGATGAGGCGTATTTCAAGGTGTATGATCAATTAGTAAAAGATGATGAAGGTGAACCAGAAATGGAGTTTGACTGGGAGGAGGAGGATGAAGAAGGATTGCGGAAAAAATTCCCTCTGTTGTGGGCAGAGTATGGAGAAAAGCCATTATGAGGATGAGAGAAGATAGTAGTTATGTTGATCCCTCAGGCTACAAATTGCTCTTCCACTAATTTGCATAAAGTGGAAGTCTTTTCAGGCTTCAGAAGAGGGAATAAAAGAGTCGCCCCTAGACGGGAGAATACAATTGTTTGGAGTTTGAGCCACTGACATTCCTTGCGGTAAGTTGGTGGCTGTTTGCATGTGCTCTCTTTAAAATAACAGCCGTCTGGCCTGACTGCACGGACGCCATTTAAAATTAGACGGATGGACTGGGAGATTTAGTCGTTTCTAAAAAAAGGCACCAGAATAAGATAATAGTGCAGGGACAAACTTTTTGAAAGGAGTGAACGTGAATGCCAATTATTAAACCCTTTATGGCTTCGAGAAAGTTTTTCGCTACCATAGGAGACGGGACAGGTACTGGTGCGACCTTTGCCATTGCGGCTACAGCTTTTACTGACGATACGGGAGCAGCTGCCACAGCATTTCCAGGGTCACTTGCTTATTATGTTTTATATATAAATGCTCAGCCGCAAACAGCTGATACTTCAACTCTTACTCCTACAGAAATAACGATTCCAGGCGGTGACGTGCTTGATCCGGCCACTCCAATTCTTATTGAAGTTGTAGTTAACTAGCGGGTTTTTATTGAATGGACTAGTTTCCCTTTAGGGAAACTAGTCCATTTTTTATTTTACTATATCCCTTTATTCCTCAAGATAAGAGAGAAGCAGCTATCACTTTTTATCCATTAATAGTTATAAATTGAAGCGTAATCGGTACGCCTTCTGCCGGGGGCTGATCCGTCAATAAAGTTAATTCTCCTGCTTCTACTTTGTAGTCACTCTGAGGTTGGATCATGCCATTGATAAACAAATTGATATAAGAAACTTGGCTCGGTGGCAATATTTCTGTTGTTCCGTATTGCTCTAATCCATCGCTGTTAGTATAAGTAAGTTTTTGTCCATCTGAAAAAGTGAAGTATAGTGAATTTTGTGCAGGAATGGGACTTGGAATAGAGGGGCCAGGAGGACCGGGAGGCCCAGGAGGACCAGGTAATCCCTGTGGTCCGGGCCTTCCTTGAGGGCCGCGTGGACCAGGAGGACCGGGTTCACTTTTTTCTTCCGAACGTTCAGGAATGGGGCAGGAATAGAAACGAGGCCATGTGCTTCTTGTGTGTGTTTTTTTTCGATAATTGTTGGTACGTGTTCTCTTGCAGTTTATCCCACGTTGATAAGGTTTGTTGGGAGGATAAGGATGTTTCCCAATAGACACCCAATACTTACATGATGGGCTATATCTAGATGAGCATCTACATGATTGATCGCTAAAATGACAGTTTGGGCATAAGTTCAATCAAATCACCTCTTCATTCAGTTACTATATTTTATTAATTACTAGACAAAGTGCCTGTGCTTATAAGCTAGAACAGAATCCTGGCACTTTTGCCGTTTTCGATAGCATTTCCCTTAAATCGGTTTCATTTCTAAGTTCTCAGCCGTGCGCATAGGATGAATCATAGGCAGAGAAGAATTTAACATTAGGAGAATACGTTATGCCAACTGGAATCATAGAATTATTAATATCTAGGCCTAATACAGCGATAGTAACTAAATCAGGGGATGATTCTAAAGGTTCAATTGGAGGGTCTCCCTTCAAGACGATTAACGGAGCGATAGCAGCCATAAATGCATTAGGTGCTACAGGAATAACGATTCTTGTATTTCCAGGAATGTATGACGAGAAAATAGTGATGCCTCCAGGGAATTCATTAAGGGGTCTCAGTTTATCAACTGTAACGATTCGCCAACAAAATGTAACGGCAAACTCAACCTTAGTAACTATGGGTGAAAATACAAGAGTAGAAGACGTCAGTTTGCTGTTAACTTCCTCCAACCACGTTTCCCTAGTCGGGATCGCTTTTCCTGGAACTACCTCGCAGACCGCTAAATTGCGAACAACGTCCCTAACAGTGGATAACTCTGCTGCTTCAACCACCGGTACATCGAATGTTTATGGAGTTCACTCTTATGGCACAGGAAATCCCTTGGATTATGTAGATGCTGTCAGGTCGTCAGTAGTAGTAGTGAGATCAGCGGGTCTCGGCACAAAACGAGCATTGCTAGTAAACACAACTGCCCATCGGTTTAATTGCCGTGACAATAATTTTTTAGTGACAAGCGCAGGAGGGGGCGGTTCATATATAGGTGCGGAAGTCAATCAAATAGGAGCACAACTGGTAATACGGGCATCAACCGTTCAAGGGGTGACAGCTGATATTTCTCAAACAGCGGGAACGCTCACTGTGGGTACGACAAATCTGTTTAATTCCAATGCTAATAATTTAAATTTCTCTGCTGTCTTACAGCCTTCTACTGTGATTTGGGGAGATCCAGGCAGCTTGCCTAAAGGAGCTACCCGATTTTATCGTCCGGGAACAGCTGCTGTTTCAAGTACGGAAATCTTTATCCGGCTAAGCCAAAAGTGTCTTTTAAAATCATTAAGTATCCGGTCGTTAACCGGGCCGGGAGCTGGCAATACAGATATTTGGACCGTTCGGAGAAATGGTGTTGATACGCTTCTTGCCGTTTCATTAACAGGTACACAAACTGCGAATATCAATAATGCGGCATCCGTTTCTTTCCAGGCAGGGGACAGTCTTTCATTAAAAGTAACGACAAGTGCCGCAACCACTGTGACAGACACCGTTATTCAAGTGGATGTTTTTTAGGCAGCAAACAAAGAACATAAAAATTTGAAAATCGAAGTTGTATCTATTTAACAACCGTTGGATAGGAATAGCGTTTTCTATGTATAAACGGTTTTTCAAATATACACAACAATATAAGGATAACGAGACGGCAGGCGAAAGTTTTTAAAGTGATAAGCAGGTAAAGAAGCCGGAAAACCAATTGGTTGCCGGTCTTCTCTTTTTATAGATGAACGATTTACTCCAATCAGACCTATGACACACAACACGGGTTTTTTATGAGAAGCGACCGCAGGGATAGGCTATTTACAATAGTTAAAGAGGATAAAAAGGGCAAAACGGCTTTGACTAAATAAAGTTGAAAGATAGGGGAATATTTTATAAAATTTAGAAAAGCGAAAAGAATTTTATTTTAGTAGCATAATAGGTTGTAATCAGGAAAGGAAGCATATATAATGTCTACTATATAAAAACAAATGTACACTAGAAAAGAACACGGGAGTGAGGAATTGTGAGAGACAACGTAAAAGTAGGTTTATTAGGGTTAGGCACAGTCGGTACAGGGGTTGTAAAGATGATTCAAAATCATCAGGAGCAGCTCATTCATCAAGTAGGATGCCCAGTATCAATTAAAAAAGTACTAGTGAAGAATCCAGACAAAGTTCGGGATGTCGAACTCGATAGCAGCCTCCTCACTACAGATCCGTACGATGTAATTAATGATTCAGAAATCGATGTGATTGTTGAAGTCATCGGTGGAATTGAAGAAACACGCCAGTACATAATTGATGCCTTAAATTTGAAAAAGCAGGTCGTTACTGCTAACAAAGACTTAATCGCTCTTCATGGCTCAGAATTGCAGAAAATCGCTGTGGAAAATGGCTGCGATTTATTCTATGAAGCAAGTGTAGCCGGTGGCATTCCAATCATTAAAGGATTGGCGGATGGTCTGGCTTCTGATAAAATCCAAAAGATGATGGGGATTGTGAACGGAACCACAAACTATATTTTAACGAAGATGACGAAAGACGGTCTTTCTTATGAAACGGCTTTGAAAGATGCCCAAGACTTAGGGTTTGCGGAAGCCGATCCAACATCTGACGTGGAAGGTTTGGATGCAGCACGCAAAATGGCGATTCTCGCCCGCCTCGCTTTCTCTATGGATATTGAGCTGGATGATGTATCCGTAAGCGGCATTTCAAGCGTAACGAAAGACGATTTGAAATATGGCAATATGCTCGGTTACACAATGAAGCTGATCGGCTACGCTGAACAGGAAAATGATCGGGCGGAAGTAAGTGTTCAACCAACATTCTTAGAAAACAATCATCCGCTTGCTTCTGTTCATGACGAATATAACGCTGTTTATGTGTATGGGGAATCCGTCGGTGAAACAATGTTCTACGGTCCGGGAGCGGGAAGCTTACCGACTGCTACTTCTATTGTAAGTGATGTTTTAGCGGTTGTTAAAAATATGCGTCTCGGCGTAAATGGCCGCAGCGTGCTGACACCGCAATTTGACCGTCAATTAAAAGAGGCGGATGAATGTTTCGCTAAATACTTTATCCGTTTACACGTTCGTGATGAAGTAGGTGCTTTTTCCGAACTGACAAAATTATTCTCTAGTCATTCGATTAGCTTCGAAAAAATTCTTCAGTTGCCGCTTGAAGAAGAAGGAGTAGCGGAAATTGTGATTGTTACTCATAAAGCTTCGATGGAAAACTACCAAAATGTATTAACACAAGTAAAAGACCTAGGTGTAGTCAAAGGTGTGGAAAGCTTCTACCGGGTTGAAGGAGAGGGAACAACAAGATGAAATGGGAAGGCTTAATTAAACAATACAAGGAATTTTTGCCGGTAACAGAACAAACACCGGAACTGTCTTTAATGGAAGGGAACACACCGTTGATTCCGCTCCACAACTTGTCTAAAAAGCTTGATATTGATCTTCATGTAAAAACAGAGGGAACTAATCCAACTGGTTCTTTTAAAGACCGCGGCATGGTTATGGCTGTAGCAAAAGCGAAAGAAGAAGGCAGCAACACGGTAATCTGTGCTTCTACCGGCAACACGTCAGCTGCGGCGGCGGCTTATGCAGCCCGTGCGGGAATGCGTGCGATTATCGTTATCCCTGAAGGCAAAATCGCCATGGGAAAACTAGCTCAGGCGATGATGTACGGTGCTGAAATCGTTTCAATCGAAGGAAACTTTGATGATGCGTTAAAAATGGTCCGCAATATTAGCGAGCATTCACCAATTACGCTTGTTAACTCAGTTAACCCATACCGAATTGAAGGCCAAAAGACAGCTGCTTTCGAAATTTGTGATCAGCTTGGCAAAGCGCCGGACGTTTTAGCTATTCCTGTAGGAAATGCCGGTAATATTACAGCTTACTGGAAAGGGTTTAAAGAATATAACGAAAAATTTGGCACAGGTCTTCCAAAAATGCACGGTTTTGAAGCGGAAGGAGCAGCAGCGATCGTGAAAAACATGGTGATCGAACAGCCGGAAACAGTGGCTACAGCGATCCGCATCGGGAATCCGGCAAGCTGGGATAAAGCAGTTGCCGCAAGAGATGAATCTGGCGGTAAAATCGACCTCGTAACAGACGAGGAAATCCTCGCAGCCTTTGAATTAATCACAAAAGAAGAGGGGATTTTTGCAGAGCCGGCTTCTTGTGCATCCATTGCTGGTATTATTAAACATCGTAAATCTGGTGAAATTCCAGTTGGTGCTACGGTTGCGGCTGTCTTAACAGGAAACGGCTTGAAAGATCCACAAACAGCGATTGACCAAATTGCGAAAAAGCCAGTTGTTCTGCCAAATGAAGAAAAAGCTGTGTTTGATTTTATCCAAGGAGTGGTTCGTGCATGAGTACGCCGGTAACAATGAAAGTACCGGCCAGCACGGCCAACCTCGGGCCGGGGTTTGATTCCCTCGGCCTTGCCTTAAATTTATATTTAACACTGGAGATTACACCAGCCTCTGAATGGCACTTTGAACACCGTTCACCGGCGCTTGCCGGTTTGCCAAATGATAAGACTCATCTTGTATATCAGGCGGCCGAGAAAACGGCGAATGCCTATGGTGGCACTTTACCGCCTTTGCACATCGTGATGGACAGTGAAATTCCGCTTGCCCGCGGACTTGGCAGCAGCGCAGCAGCTATTGCGGCCGGCATTGAACTGGCAGATCGGTATGCGAATTTGCAGCTGTCTGATCAGGAAAAGCTAAAGATCGGCAATCAAATGGAGGGGCATCCTGATAATATTGGAGCTTCTTTGTTTGGCGGCATGGTCGCAGGCGTTTCATTCGGCGAAGAAGCTGATATTGTGCAGCTTCCTGTTCCTGATGTAGATGTGGTCGTTCTCATTCCATCTTATGAAGTGAAGACGAGTGATGCACGAAGCGTTCTTCCAGAAAGCTTTACAAGACAAAAAGCGGTAGAAGCGAGCGCGGTGGCCAATGTCCTGCTTGCGGCGTTATCTGCTGGCAATTATGAGCTTGTTGGCAAGCTCATGGAGAAAGATCAATTTCATGAGCCTTATCGGTTGCAGTTGATTAAGGAATTGCCGGAAGCGAGAAAGCTTGCACATGAAGCAGGGGCGTATGCCACGGTTATTAGCGGAGCAGGCCCGACAATTTTAACATTTGCGCCAAAAGGAACAGCATCTGATATCCTGTCGGTGTTCCGTGATCAGTTCACGGATTGTGAGGTTAAGCAGCTTGATTTTCATACAGGTCAAATCCAGTATACATAAAGCATAGCTTAACGGACTAAATCCCCCGATCGCAGAGAGGAAAACCACTCTGCAATCAGGGGATTTTTGTGTACAAGCGATTTTATACAGATTGTGCCGGTCTGTTATCAAGAGTAACAATTGATTCTTTTGGAAAATAGCATCTTGGCTAAAATTAAGCGCTAAAAAGCCAAGAAGCTGAGAACACGCATCCTACAAGCAGCCGGGCAACAGAGAAAAAAGAGCCGCCGGCTGCATCGACCACAAAGCCAATGGACAGTGGCGCTGCGAATCCAGCGAGCTGCCCGCCAACAGATTTAGGGAAGCGTTTTAACGTAAGTGCATGGATAAGAAGAGTAATCGTCGTTAAGAAGAATGGCAAAATGGATTGATAAATAATAAACACGATTCCACTTTTTAGCAATCAAGTCGTTTGAAAATCTAAGCTTTATTCAAATCTTATTGAAGCTCTCTCACTCTGATCAAAACGATAAAAATCAATTGTATAATCATCATCAGAAGAACTAACTGTTTTGAGCTTGCATCAGTTCATATATCTTACGGGCAGTGTTGACATTTCTTACCGTAATTTGTTTGTATATCTTTGATCCGATGATCTTTGTCTTTCCACTTTTGGTTACATTTTTCTTGTCAACCGACCATAGAATCGCGCCGGGGACATATTTCACTGTGTCGATATTTGGTTTAATAACCAGCTTCTCAAGTACCGATTCATCATCGATTTCATCCCATAAAAACATGACATCACTCGTCATGTTTTTATCATTTTTCCATGTGTCAGGAATAGCGTTCATAATTCCTCTGACATCATCGACACTACGAACTACTACTTTAATTTGTAATTGGAAATCATTATAGATTGCTTCTTCCAAAATACGTGATAGTTCAGTTTTTGATAGGCTATTGTGTGAAAAAATAATGTTACCTGTATTGATGTATGTCACTACGTCATTCATCCCGACGTGCTCAAATGTTTGTTTAAGCAGCTTCATGTCAATTTTATTCTTTCCACCCACATTAATCCCCCGCAGAAGAGCAATATAAACCATAACCATCATCCTTTTCACTTTTTATATAAATCTATTACAGTCTTAGTCACTTTTTATTCTCCGCTAATTGCTTCGATTCCTTTTTCTTAATCGCCCTGTTCTTTAATTAAATGGTTCTATTTATACTTGAGCGTTGATTTTCATTGCAGGGGCGGTCCGTGAGCCTCGACGTCGTATGTACTTCTACGGGGCTCACAAGGACTCTCTTTTCCGTTACGATCAACAATAGAAAAAACAACCTTTAGCTTTAACAGAGCCTATTAAAAAATTGGTATGAATACATCAAATCGGGCAATATTTCCGGGGGATGAGTATTTTACCGCCGTTATGTTGAAAAACTCGTACGTTTAATGAAAAATTGTTCACTTAATGAACACATACTCGAAGAGACAGTAGTCTAAACAGGCAGGACATTTTGTCGGTGTGAAGAATATACCCTATACAAATGTGTACGTACGACTCCATAGAAAAAAACTCAATTGCCCATACTGTAACTATATGCCGTGAATGTTTGGGAAGTGATTAAATCACATTCTGCTGTAATTTAGATGGTGTTCTGCTTGAATAAGGCAAGGGAAACTTTTAGTTGTACGGGTTTTCCTCTATTCCCATTCAGTTGTTTTCCTCTATTCCCATTCAGTTATCGATCATAATATTTAAAATAGCCTAAATAATAAAGAAAGATGGTTGACAATAAATGTGAATCGGTTATAATTGAAATTGAAATTCATTCTCATTACCCCCTCTTTTAATGAGACTGAAGCATTGCTGATATGTGTGAGAAGGCAGTACGTTTAACGTGCTGTCTTTTCTTTTTTATGAAACGGATTGCATCTGCTGGGCTCGTATCGTAATGTTATAAGAGGCTGCTAAGCTCCTGTTAAAGAAAGGAAGGGAAACATGAATAAAAAGGTACAGGAGGATTCCCGTTTCAAAATAGCTAAAAAAGAAGCGTGGATAGGAATCTTGTTAGTCGTTTTTAATTTTATTTGGTGGTACGGTTTTGCATATGGTCTTGGCAGTGGTCCAGCTGAAAATTACAGCTTCATCTTCGGACTTCCAGCTTGGTTTTTTTTCAGCTGTGTAGTAGGCCTTATTGTAATGATTTTTCTCGTAGCCTTTACAGTAAAATACTTCTTTAAAGAAGTACCGTTTGATGAAGAAGGTGAGAAGCGATGAATATGTCGGTAATTTGGCCGCTTGTTGTGTTTCTTGTACTGATTTTTTTAGTTGGGATTTATGCCTCAAGGCATGTGCAAAGTTCGTCCTCATTTATTCAGGAATATTTTTTAGGCAGCCGCGAGCTGGGGGGATTTATTCTTGCCATGACGATGGCGGCGACGTATGGGAGTGCCTCCAGTTTTTTGAGTGGTCCTGGAGCCGCTTATAATTATGGGCTTTCCTGGGTGCTGCTGGCGATGAGCCAGGTGGCTACCGGGTATTTTGTTTTGATGATTCTTGGAAAGAAGTTTGCTATCATGGCGAGAAGGTATCAGGCCGTAACCCTTGTGGACTTTTTATTTGCCCGTTATAAAAGTCAGCTTGTTGTTATATTGGCCGCACTCAGCATTATTATTTTCTTATTTTCTGCTATGGTGGCCCAATGGATTGGCGGAGCACGGCTTGTAGAGTCACTTACTGGTCTTTCCTATACTACCGCCTTAATAATTTTCGCAGCCTCTGTCTTAATTTATGTGGTAATTGGCGGATTTCGTGCAGTAGCAATTACTGATATGGTTCAGGGCCTTATTATGGTTGCTGGTACAGTGATTTTATTTGTGGCTGCTTTGAAGGCCGGTGGAGGCATGGAGAAGATTATGATGACTCTCGGAGCAGAAAATCCCAATCTATTAAGCCCCTATGGAAATGATCGCAGTCTAACACCGCTTTATGTTTCATCTTTTTGGGTGTTGGTCGGCATCGGTGTTGTTGGCTTGCCACAAGTAGCTGTCAGAGCAATGAGTTATAAAGACGCCAAGGCCATGCACCGTGCGCTGATTATCGGCACCATCGTGGTAGGGGTGATTATGCTCGGCATGCACTTGATTGGAGTGATGGCGCGCGCAATTATTCCTGGTGTGACAATAGGCGATAAGGTAATGCCTGAACTGGCAATGACCATAATGCCGGACTGGCTGGCCGGCATTGTTCTTGCGGCCCCGATGGCGGCGATTATGTCTACGGTAGATTCTTTGCTTCTGCTCGTATCAAGTGCGGTTGTAAAAGATTTATATTTGCACTTTATTAATAAAGAGGCAGAAGAAAAGAAAGTGAAAAAGCTAAGCTTTATTGTGACGACGATTATTGGAGTGGTTGTTTTTATCGTTGCTCTACAGCCTCCTGATTTAATTATCTGGCTCAATTTATTTTCATTCGGCGGTCTTGAAGCTGTATTTATCTGGCCGGTTGTTTTAGGCTTGTACTGGCAGCGGGCAAACGGAGCAGGAGCAGCATCCGCAATGATTACAGGTATGGTCTCCTATATTCTTTTTAATACGTTTTATCCCAATGCATTTGGGATGCATACAGTGGTTTTGCCCATTTTGTTATCACTTGTCACATTTATAGCGGTCTCTTTATTGAGCGGACGTTCCAATTGGAAGCAGGCCTAGATATAATCTAGGCCTGCTTCTGTTTTTATAATCATGTCAGCCCATTGGAATGCGTCTTGATAACAGGCCAATAATACCCGTTCCTCCATTTGCATTTCATGGCTGATTTCACTGACAGCTGTCCAATGTCCTCTCTCCATTTCCACTATCAAATGAAGCAGCTGAAAAAGTGTCCCGTCTTCAAAGAGAAGGGCTTCTTTTATTTTTTCATCAACCGGCAAATCTTGAAGGAGCACTTCTATTGGCTTATGGATGAAAACATCAATCATCGAGAGCATGCCTAAGAGAAAAAACAGAGATGAAGGTTCATCGTGAAGGTAGCATAAGGCAAGTAATTCTAACGTTTTTGCCCGCACCAAAGAAACACGGATGACCTCCTCTGAACACATCGAATCAGACGAGCTGAACATCATCACAAACAGCCACTTTTTTAATTCATCAAGACCAATAAGCATAATGGCTTGATGAATCGTTTTTATTTTTTTTCTTTGAATAAAAACAGTCCGGTTGAGCAGCTTTAATAACTTGTAGGAAAGAGACAAGTCTGCTTCAATAAGTTTGGCTATTTTATAAACGTTAGGTTCGGAACTCATGACTTCATGCAAAATAACAAAGTAGCGTCCTGAAAACTGGGGAATGGATTTAGCGCTGATAATTGTAGGCTCAGCAAAGAAGAATCCTTCATCCAGCGCTTCTTGTAAATGTTCCCTTGTTTCTACTTTTTCTGCGAGCCATATAAGAGGAAGGCCAGCCATGTCCCGTTTCATTTTGCCTCTCTCAGCTTTGGTCGTATTAAGAAAATCTACCTTGATAATATCCGCATATTGTATCAGTTCCTTATTTTCGTCTCTTAAAAGGAAGTCATCAAGAGCGAGAGTATAGCCTTTTGCCTTTAATTCCTTGCAAGCAGCCTTTATTCCGGCAGTTGTTTCTATTTCTTCTAATAGCTCAATGACAATTTTTTCTGCCGGCAAAATTTCAGGAAAATGCTGCAAAAGCAAATTTTCTGTGAAGTTGATATATACTTGTTTTCCTCTGGAAAGCTTATCGAGTCCAATGTTTAAGAGACTGTTCGCTAATACTTCGATCGTTGCTTCATCACCGTTTATTGACGTTCCAGGATGTTTGCCGTCACTGTCGCGATAGAGCAGCTCGTAAGCAACTGTTTGTTCTTTTCGATTAAAAATTGGTTGCCTGGCTACATGCACAGTCATTGATCTCACCCCATCTATTACTACTTTGTTCATAACCTATAGGTAAAAAGATATAATCATTAGGAAGATTTGTCTATAAATACCTATAAAAATTTGGAAAATCTATTTTTAACAAAGTGAGACGACCATCAGGCTTATAAAAATAAAAAAATTCAAACAAAGGGTTGACTTTTTATATAAAATTAGAATATGATGTATTACAACAAAACAAAGAACGACTTATAACAAGTGTTGACGAAGAAGAGTAGCTTTAATGAATGCTTCAGAGAGCTGATGGTTGGTGCAAATCAGTGCAAACATTTTAGTGAATGGCCTTCCGAGCTTCCGTACCGAACTCCTTTCGATAGTAGGCTGCGGCGAACGTCTTATCGTTACAAAAGACAGGCATTCAAGCAATAAGCTTCGATGCTCTCAGAGTGGACTGCACGAACCGCAGTCAATAAAGGTGGCACCACGGCTCCCCGTCCTTTGCGATAGGGGGCTTTTTGTGTTTTTTAAATTTATAGGTAAATTCATTGACGAAGAAGAGTAAGTTTGTGACGCGCGCAACAGAGAGCCGGGAAGGTGAGAGCCGGTGCCGCATATCAGGCTGAATGGACTTCGGAGAGGCAGCAGGAAATGGCTGCCCGGCTTCCACCGTTACCAGGACCCAGACGGGATCAATATTCCGTCTGGACGAAGAGGAAGCTTTAGAGCTTCAATGCGAGGTGGCACCGCGGTTAATCCGTCCTCCGCAGCAGTGATCTATTCACTTGCTGCGGAGGACTTTTTTATTTTTATTAAACGCTCAAGAGGTGAAAGAGAGATGAAAACAACAGAAAAAATGAATTATAAATTGAAGGAAATGGAAGGCGATATGCTGACACCGATTATGCTTTATCATCAAATGCAGGGAGAAAAGAAATTTCTGCTTGAAAGCTCTTATAAGCATGAACAAAGCGGGCGGTATTCTTTTCTTGGAATGAATCCAGCAGCCGAATATAAAGCGGCTGGCCAGGAGACAGAACGAATCAATCACCGCACTGGAGTGAGAGATTCGTCTTTCGGCCATAGTCTCCACCAGTTAAAAGAAATGCTATATAACAGAGAGACAACTGAACAGCCTTTTCCTTTCTTTGGGGGCGGGATTGGGTATATCGGGTACGATGTTATGTTTTTAGATGAGCATATCGGTGAATCGCTAGAAGACGAACTGGAAATGCCGGATGTTCACTTCATGTTTTACGATACATTTATCATTTATGACCACTTGTTGCAGAAAGTAACACTTGCCGCAGTTGATCTGTTTGGTGACCGGTCAGAAGAGGAGCTGGAAGAAACGTTACTGAATTTGGAAAATTGCGTAAACGGCGCGAGCCAGCCAAAGCAGACGGAAGTGCTAGATCATCTTTCATTTGCTGGCAATGTGGATAAAGAGCAATTCAGCCAACTGGTTGAAACAGCCAAACAGCACATTATTCGCGGAGACATTTTCCAGGTAGTCCTTTCCCAGCGACTGAAGGCAGCATTCGAGGGCAATCCGTTTTCGCTATACCGGCGTTTACGAACATCCAATCCTTCGCCTTATATGTTTTATATTGATTTTAATGAATATACGGTATTAGGGGCTTCGCCTGAGAGCCTTATACGGATTAATGGTCGGGAAGTTACAACCAACCCAATAGCCGGTACAAGGCCACGAGGAGTAAATGAAGAGGAAGATACAGCGCTAGAACGGGAACTGCTTAATGATGAAAAGGAAATAGCTGAACATCGAATGTTGGTAGATTTAAGCCGTAATGACCTTGGTCGGGTATGTAAAATTGGGAGCGTTCATTTATCTAAATATCAGAAGATTGAAAAATATAAGCATGTCATGCATATTGTCTCGGAAGTAACAGGAGAACTAAAGGAGGAAATTCATCCCCTTGAAGCGCTGTCAGCTTGCCTGCCTGCCGGAACAGTATCGGGTGCGCCAAAAATCCGGGCGATGCAAATTATTAATGACTTAGAGTCAACGAAGCGAGGCTTGTACGCCGGAGCAGTCGGCTATATCTCATCAAATGGTGATCTCGATTTTGCCCTTGCTATTCGGACGATGATTGTGAAAGGCAACCAAGCCTATGTTCAGGCAGGAGCCGGTATCGTGTATGATTCCATTCCGGAAAAAGAATATGAAGAAACAATGCATAAAGCAAAAGCATTGCTGGAGGTAAAATAATGATCCTACTCATTGATAACTACGATTCCTTTACGTATAACTTGTATCAGCAAATCGGTTCTTTAGGAAAAAATGTACGGGTCATCCGCAATGATGAAATGACACTCGCAGAGATTGAAGCCCTTGAACCGGAAGCTATCGTATTATCACCCGGTCCCGGCACACCGGAGGAAGCGGGCATTTGTATCGACGTGGTTCGCAGCTTCTTTCACCGGATTCCGATCCTTGGCATTTGCCTGGGGCACCAGGCGATTGCGGCCGCATTCGGGGCGAAAATCAAGCCCGCAAAAACGATTAAGCACGGAAAAATCTCACTCATTAAGCATGACGGCAAAGGGATGTTTCAGGCACTAGCTGGCCCAGTTCCTGTCATGCGGTATCATTCGCTTTCTGTTGATCAAGAGTCGCTTCCAGAAAAGCTGGAGGTACTCGCCACATCTGCGGACGATGAAGAAATTATGGCGCTTCGCCATCGAGAGTACCCCGTGTACGGGTTGCAATTTCATCCTGAATCCATCGGAACAAAAGCAGGAACGGATATGATTCAGCAATTTTTCCGTCAGTACCGAAAGGAGAAGAACATGAAACAATACTTACTGAAATTGTCCGATCACCAGTCACTGCAGGAAATAGAAATGGAGGCGGCCATTGAAGAAATCCTGCAGGAGGATGCAACAGACAGCGAAATTGCCGCTTTCCTCGTTGCTTTAAAGGCAAAAGGGGAAACGGTGGAAGAGATTGCTGCGCTTGTGAATGTGTTGAGACAAAATGCACTTGGTATAGGGAAGCAACTGCCGGGCGTAATGGACAATTGCGGAACCGGTGGAGATGGCTCGCAAAGCTTTAATATCAGCACGACATCGGCTTTTGTATTAGCAGGTGCGGGAGTAAAAGTAGCGAAGCATGGCAACCGCAGCGTATCGAGCAAAACAGGCAGCGCTGATGTATTAGAGCATCTCGGCATTTCTCTTGATTACTTAGAAGGGGAAACAGATGAGCTTCTGGAAGAGAACGGCATCGCCTTTTTATTCGCGCCCCACGTTCATCCGAGATTAAAAAAGATTATGAAAGTCCGCCGGGATTTAAAAATTCCAACGGTGTTTAACTTAATCGGTCCATTAACAAATCCGGTTCACCTTGATACCCAACTGCTCGGTATTTATCGCCGGGATATGCTGGAGATGATGGCCAACGTGCTGAATCGTCTTGGAAGAAAGCGAGCGGTTGTGCTAAATGGAGCAGGTTTTATGGATGAAGCTTCTTTAGCAGGGGAAAATCATTTGATTTTACTTGAATCAGGGGAGACGAAAAAAATGATCGTCACACCAGAAGAAGTTGGACTCCCTGTCTATGGTCTAGAGGCGATCCGCGGCGGCGAAGCAAAAGAAAATGCCGAAATTTTAAAAAGCATTCTGGAAGGGGAAAAAGGAGCAAGACGCGATACCGTTCTCTTAAATGCCGGCATTGGCTTGTTCGCTAATGGCAAAGCAAAAACCATTCAAGAAGGCATCGAGCTAGCGAGAGAAAGCATTGATTCAGGTGCAGCCTTATCAAAATTACAGTATTTAATTGACTATTCAAAACATCGGCAGAAAGTGAGGATCCCAGTATGAATGCAACCATTTTAGATAAAATTCTGGCTAAGAAACAGGAGGAAGTAGAGCGATTGAAGCAGACTTTCCAGGTGAGTATACCAAAAGAGAAACAGGAAAAACGATCTTTATATACCCGTTTTTATGAATCTAAAAAAATGAACATTATTTCTGAGATTAAAAGGGCCTCCCCTTCTAAAGGAGATATTCATCCAGACGTTGATCCTGTTCGGCAGGCAAAAGAATATGAACAAAGCGGTGCCGATGCTATTTCTGTCTTAACAGACGAACCTTTTTTTAAAGGCACGATGAGCGATTTGGAAGCAGTGCGCCAGAACGTGACGGTCCCAGTCTTATGCAAGGATTTTATGATTGATTCTATCCAGATTGACCGGGCAAAAGCAGCGGGTGCGGATATTATTTTACTGATTGCAGCCGCTCTTCAGCAAGACCAGCTGGCAAGTCTCTATTCATATGCTAAGGAGCAGGAGCTCGATGTATTGCTTGAAGTTCACAATGAAGAAGAGATGGAGCGGGCTCTTCTCATTGATGCCGATGTCATTGGTATTAACAATCGTGATTTAAAAAGCTTCGTGGTCGATCTGGGAGTGACTGAGCGGCTATTGCAGTCTTATTGGCATCCTGAAAAGGTGTTTATTGCCGAAAGCGGCATCCGCACAGCTGCTGATGTAGAAAGAGTCAAAGCGGCTGGAGCCAAAGGCATTTTAGTCGGAGAAACCTTTATGAAGAGCGGGAATATCGGTAAAACGTTCCGTGAATTGAAAATCAGCCTGTGAGGTGACGAGCATGAAAGTGAAAATATGCGGCATTCGGGACGTAGAGACCGCTCTGTACGCCAAACAAATCGGAACCGATGCACTTGGCTTTGTGTTTGCCAAAAGCAAGCGGCAGCTGTCAGCTGAACAGGCGAAAGACATTGCTGCTGGTCTGGGGAAAGGTCCGTTAAAAGTCGGGGTCTTCGTGAATGAGGAATTAGAGAAAATAGAATCCATTGCCGATCAGGCTTCACTCGATGTGATTCAGCTCCATGGTGATGAACCGCCTGAGTTTGCGAAAAGTCTGCGATTACCGGTGATTAAAGCATTCAGCTTTGAAAAAGGGGCGAAACTTTCAGATATACTGAGCTATCCAGCAGACTTTATTTTGCTTGATAGTCCGGCCGGCCCTTACCGGGGCGGCAACGGGACATCTTTTGACTGGACGCTTTTAGAAAAAGAATCTTTTGATCGTTCCCGTCTGATTTTAGCTGGGGGACTAAACATGGAAAATGTAGAAGAAGCGATTGGAACGGTCCGTCCGTTTGCCGTAGATGTCTCAAGTGGAGTGGAAACAGACGGAGTAAAAGATCGGGAAAAAATAAAACAGTTTATTCAAACAGTGAAGGGAGTAACGAAAGATGACTACATATGTACAACCAGATGAGCGAGGGCACTTCGGACCATTTGGCGGCCGTTATGTACCGGAAACATTAATGCAGGCGGTTCTTGAATTGGAGGAAGCTTATCAGGAAGCAATGCAAGATCCTGCATTTTTACAGGAGCTCAATGACTATTTAACAGATTACATTGGCCGGGAAAACCCGCTTTATTTTGCCCGGAATTTAACCGAAAAGCTGGGCGGGGCGAAAATTTATTTAAAACGAGAAGATTTAAATCATACCGGCGCCCACAAAATTAACAATACGATCGGGCAGGCGCTGTTAGCGGTGCGCATGGGGAAAAAGAAAGTCGTCGCAGAAACAGGTGCCGGTCAGCACGGCGTGGCAACAGCGACGGTGAGCGCATTGCTGAATTTAGAATGCGTCATTTTTATGGGAGAAGAAGATATTCGCCGTCAAAAGCTGAATGTATTCCGGATGGAGCTGTTAGGGGCGAAGGTGGTCAGTGTGACCCAGGGAAGCGGCACGTTGAAAGATGCGGTCAATGAAGCGTTGCGCTACTGGGTAGCTAATGTGGAGGACACTCACTATATTATGGGGTCTGTTCTTGGACCGCATCCGTTCCCGCAGATCGTTCGTGATTTTCAAAGTGTCATTGGCAAGGAAACGAAAGAGCAGATGTTGGAAAAAGAAGGAAAGCTTCCAGATGCAGTTGTGGCTTGTGTGGGCGGTGGCAGCAACGCAATGGGCATGTTTTATCCGTTTATTAATGATGAAGGTGTAAAGATGTATGGGGTAGAAGCTGCCGGAAATGGTGTGGATACGGAAGAGCATGCTGCTTCGCTGACGAAAGGAAAGGTCGGCGTCCTGCACGGCAGTAAAATGTACCTTCTCCAAGATGAGGCCGGCCAAATCCAAGAGGCGCACTCTATCTCAGCGGGGCTGGATTACCCAGGTGTCGGACCGGAACACAGCCTGTTAAAAGAAATCGGCCGGGTCGAATACACATCGATAACTGATGAAGAAGCACTGGAAGGGTTCAAGCTGCTGACGCAAACAGAAGGGATTATTCCAGCACTGGAAAGCTCGCATGCGATCGCCTATGCTGCGAAGCTCGCAAAAAAGATGGAGAAAGACGAATGTATCGCTGTTTGTTTATCTGGCAGAGGGGACAAAGATGTAGAAGCCATTCAAGCAAGATTAGGAGGTAAAGAACATGAGTAAATTCAAGCTAGAAAAAGCTTTTCAAACCGTACAAGAAAAAGACCATAAAGCCTTTATTTCTTATATTATGGCTGGGGACGGCGGACTCGATGCTTTGAAGGACCAGCTTCTTTATTTACAGGAAGCGGGTGTTACCGCGGCAGAAATCGGCATTCCTTTTTCTGATCCGGTCGCCGACGGCCCTGTTATTCAGGAAGCTGGAAAGCGGGCGTTAGCACATGAGGTAACGTTGAAGAGGGTGTTGGAGTATTTAACCATTCATCAAGATTCTTTTACGATCCCAATCATTTTGATGACGTATTTGAACCCAGTCTTTCAATACGGGGCTGAAGCGTTTGCTGAAGATAGCCGCAAAGCAGGGGTATCCGGTGTGATCATTCCCGATATGCCAATTGAAGAAGAAGGAGAAGTAAGTGAAGCGCTGAAGCAGAAGGATCTTGCGTTAATCCGTTTAGCTACCTTGACGAGTCCTGAAGACAGGATCGCTAAAATTGCAGATGGAGCGGAGGGCTTTATTTATGCAGTAACAGTAAAGGGAACAACAGGTGTCCGCGCAAGCTACCAGGATGATGTCGCCTCTTATTTGCAGCGTATTAAATCAAAAAGCGCGGTTCCCGTACTAGCCGGATTCGGCGTATCTTCAAAAGAACAAGCAGAGGAACTTGGCCAGTATTGTGATGGGGTCATTGTCGGCAGTAAAATCGTTGAATTGTTCCATGAAGGAAAAAAAGAGGAAATCAAACAATTGATTCCTCACGCTACGGTTAAAGTGAATTAATGAAGAGAAGTATTCTACTAATGTAGAGAAATGATAGGGAATCGAGTGTGAGACTTTAACGGTTTCACACTCGATTCTTGTTGTAATACGACATGTTTTTAGCAGTTTAAAATAAATTTATTTCTCATCTTAAAATCTAATAAAGAGATTTAAAGCGGTCATTATCGAAAAAAGTCGAATTTAAGCAAAAAGACCCCTTTCAAATTCCTCGTGAATTTCAAGTTATTGTCATGTTATAGTAAATCTAGAAGTAAAAATTATATTATTTTGAGAATTTAGAGACTGTTCTTAGTCATCCTCTCACTGTAATAGAAGGGAGGTACCACAAGATATGTCATCAAACCATACAGCAACCATGTTAAAAACCCTGAAGGAATACCATAATTGTGAAATATCATTAACTTTTACAAGTAATAGTGGCACACCTCTATTATTCGTAAGCTACCAGAACAATAGCTACCAAATAACATATCTTACAAACCTCATGATTGAAACTTATGAAACCATTGAATCTACAATTTCAGCTGTTGATAAAGCTATGCAATCTGATTTATGAGAAACCTCTGATTTTAATTAGGGGTTTTTATTTTGCAATCTACAGCATTTATTCGATTCTTTTGCCGATAGCCGCGCTACAATAAAGCATGAGTTGATCAGTAAAGGGATAGTTAGAACAGGAAATTTAAGAACAATGAACATTCCATATAAAATTTAGTTTTACGTAAGGGAGGGAAAGAATGAAGCACGTATTAGTAGTAGGTGGAACGGGGATGCTTGCAGGAGTATCACTTTGGCTATTAGATAACGGCTATCATGTATCCATCCTCGCAAGAAATGCTGGGCGCATGAAATCATTAATAGAAAGAACCGGTTTAAAAAGCTGTGTAACACCTATACTAGTTGATTATCACAATGAATATGAATTAAGAAAGAAAGTAAAGGCAACCATTAAGCAAAACGGAGATATCGATATGGTAGTCGCTTGGATCCACTCGACTGCTGAACGTGCACTTGAGCTTATAGTAAAAGAGGTTTCTGCCAATGAGAATAAATGGGAACTATTTCATATTTTAGGCAGCAGTTCGGATGCGGATAAAATCAAGAGAAAGCGTCCTTTAGCTGATAGTTACTTTTATCATCAAGTTCAATTAGGTTTTATCGATGAAGGCAGTCATCCAAGATGGTTAACAAATGAGGAGATTTCTAAAGGTGTAATTGAAGCTGTTAAGAAGAAAGAAAAACTACTAACCATTGGTCAAATTGAGCCTTGGGAAAGACGGCCTTGACAAAGTGAGACTGCTTTTATGGTAGAATATGTATATCAAAAGATAGAATGGTGGAGATTCTATGTATACATACGATTCATTTGAAACTATGGGAGCATTCACTTTATTGCGGCCTGTCTTTATTACTTTAATTGTGGCAATGTTGTTTCTATTTCTTATCGCGCTGCTTCCTTCTTTAAGAAGAAAGGTTCATCATTTATTCGTGGTGGGGGGATCGGTCGTTTTAGTCATTGTATCTGCCCAACTGTTATATTATGACGCAATTATCGTTGATGAGCTCGGTTTAGGGGGAGATGAAATAACGACCTATCTGTTCTTGATAATTGTTATCTTTAGCGTGATGAATTCTATCATCTTTTATGTTAGGCAGAAACGCTCAGAACGATGATAAACGAGTCTTGTACGATCCTAATATGTAATAAAAGGAGACGGATTAGGAAAAAGCTTAGGACCATAATAATCCCTAAGCTTTTTAAATGTTATGTAGTGTGCTTTCACATGAGAATGACAAAAGATAAACTGCTTATCTTGCGTAATGTTTTTCCGCTCACTTTTTGAAATATACCTATAAGGGTATTTGACAATGAGATTATTTTATAATAAAATGCAATTATACAGTGACTGGATATTTTTTTATCTGAAAATATACCCCCATGTGTATATGTAGAAGGAGGAAATAAAATTGAGTAAAACAGTAGAGGTAAAAGAAATTGATCATCTAGTAAAGGAAGGTGCTTTACTGATTGACGTTCGTGAGGAATCGGAGAGGTTAATGGGCTATATAGAAGGAAGTAAAAATATTCCGCTCGGAGAACTATCCAAGCATTTGGGCGAACTGCCTAAGAATCAGCCTGTCTATATTTCCTGCCAATCCGGAAAGCGTGGAGAAACAGCTGTTCAGTTATTATTGGAGAATGGATTTGATGCTTATAATGTAGCGGGCGGATATCGTGCTTATGCTGAATATCTTCAATCTACGGGTAATGAGAAAGAAGAGAAGATAGAGGGGACACAAATAAAACCAGATAAGGAATTGAATTGCTCAGGGTTACAATGTCCAGGGCCGATTAGCCAAGTGTTCCAAGCAATGAATCAAATGAAAGATGGAGAAGTACTAGAAGTAAAGGTAACTGATCCAGGATTTATTGCTGATGCCAAAGCATGGTGTGCGAATACAGGAAACACGTTTATCGGCAGTGAAACAACAGGGAAAACAACGGTTGCCTACATGCGCAAAGGAGCAGCGGGAAAACCTGAAGCTTCTGTACAAGCAGGAGAAGAAAAGACTAATAAAGGAGCGACTCTCGTTGTATTTAACCAGGATTTAGATAAAGCGATTGCTTCCTTTATTATTGCAACAGGCGCAGCCGCTATGGGAAAGAAGGTCACGATGTTCTTCACATTCTGGGGATTGAACATTCTGCGCCGTGATGAAGAAATTCCTCAGGATGGAAAAGATTTTATGGAAAAAATGTTTACGAAAATGATGCCAGCGGGTCCTAAGCATTTGCCTATTTCTAACATGAATATGGGTGGCATGGGCGCAAAAATGATTCGTCAAGTGATGGAAAAGAAAAACGTAGACAGCTTGGAAACACTAATGGAAAATGCGATGAACATGGGAGTTCGCATCGTTGCTTGTGCAATGAGCATGGATGTTATGGGCATCCGTAAAGAGGAATTGATCGATGGGGTAGAAATTGGCGGGGTAGCTACCTATCTTGGTCAGGCCGAGAATGCTAATGTGAATTTATTCATTTAAAAAATAAGAAAAGTGTGTGCGTTTGCACACACTTTTCTTATTTAATAGCCGTCACGCAAACGGTTAACACCGGCCGCTCTTCTTTGTAATGAACGGCAGCGCCGGAAAAACCGGCTTTCTCCAGGTCGTTGCAGATCATTCGTGCCAGCTGCTTTGTCTTAGTATCGTCGGCATTCTCCTCGCGTGGTTGGACGGTAATGGCAATTTGTCCATCCTGTTTCACCAGCTGATATAAGACGGCAAGTCCTTTTTCACGGTTTGACCAGAGCGGATAATTATTGACTGACAAAACCCGATCATAATGCTTATCTGTTTCGAATTCAGCAATATCCTTGACGAATAGACGCAGCCTTCCTTCACTTACTAACAATTGGTTTCGCTTTTCACACGTATGTTTCATTGTTTCGGACGCATCCACTCCGTCAATATAGATAGAAGGAAAGCGTTTGCCTGCTTCTTCGATAGCGAAGCCAGGTCCAAAGCCAACTTCGAGCACGTGGTCATTCGGTTTGATGTTTAAAAGATCAAGCGTCCATTTATTAATGGTTCGATTCTCCACTGACATAATTTTGCCTGCTGCTTGGCCGAGCAAGCCATCCGGATTTTCGAATTGTTTAGAAAAAAATGAAAACATCCAGTCGTCCTCCGCTTTTTTCTATAATATATACCTCTTTATTTTCTATGAAATCATCGATCGAGCATTTATTTTAAGCATTGCTTCATTAATCATATAAAAACGCAAGTCCTATTCATGGAATGAAGCAGCAAATTTCCCTCATAACACAGCGAAGAAGTGCTTACTTGACAAGTTGTATAATAAATGCGACTTTTTTATGAAAAAATATTGGTTTTTCGCCGCAAGAGTAGTAAGATTGTACATGGAAAAAATGATGCTGCTCTATTGAGATGAAGATAGAGGAATGAATCAAGCGGGGAAATGCTGTAAAATTGCTGCTTAGCAGAATAATTTCCACTTGTCAAATTATACTAATAAAAAATACGTGGCATATTTGGCAAATTAAGCTTTAATGCTTTCCCTCAATACCTTGCAGTGGTAAGATGTCCTTGTAGGCAGTATAAATTTTCATCCTGGGTGTATCATGGTGTATAGAGTGATAGGCAATACACAATGTAAGCCCATCAAAATATCATTTAGCAAAAATTAATGGGCGAAATAGTTGGAGGTTTTTCAGAATGAAAATGCAGACAGCCCAAGGGAATCCGTGGAGTGAGTTCTCCGGACCAAACCTTGGATATGTAATGGAGTTGTACGAGCACTATCTAAAAGATCCTGAATCAATCGATCCAGAAATGAAGCAGATGTTTGAAGAGTGGGGAGCACCTGTAGCAAATGTACCCCACCAAGAAGGTGGTAAGACAGCTGTACCTGCATCAGGCAATGATTTAAATGTTTTGTTTAACGCAGTCAAACTGGCTGACAGTATCCGTACGTACGGTCATCTTGCAGCAGATATTAATCCACTGAGTGACAAGAATAAAGATACGTACCGAATCGAATTAAGCACTTTCAACTTAACAGAAGAAGAATTGCGAAAAGTTCCTGTTCAATATTTATGTCCTGATGCACCTGCACATGTGAGGGACGGATATGATGCGATCCAACACTTGAAAAAAGTCTATACAGATAAACTGGCTTTTGAGTTAGCCCAAGTCCATAATTTAGAAGAAAGACAATGGTTCAGACAGCAAATTGAATCAACTAATTATTATCCAACATTCTCAAGCGAACAAAAAATTCAGCTGTTAAAGAGACTGACACAAGTAGAAGGCTTTGAGAAATTTATTCATAAAACATTCGTCGGCCAAAAGCGCTTCTCTATCGAAGGGTTGGATGCGATGGTTCCTCTACTAGATGAACTTGTAAAGCATTCAACAGAAATAGGAGCAAAAACAGTAAATATCGGCATGGCCCACAGAGGCCGCTTAAATGTTTTGGCCCACATCTTAGGTAAACCATACGAAATGATTTTTGCCGAGTTCCAACATGCGCCAAGCAAAAATCTGCTTCCTGAAGGCTCTATGAAGATGACTACATATGGCTGGACGGGCGATGTGAAATATCACCTTGGAGCGGATCACAGCTTTAAGGAAGATGCAGATATTACTCGTGTGACGCTCGCTAACAACCCGAGCCACCTTGAAATCGTTAGCCCAGTTGTAGCTGGCTACACAAGAGCGGCACAGGAAAACCGCGCTAAACCAGGTGTGCCTGAACAAGATACAAATGCTGCGTTGGCTATTTTAATTCACGGTGATGCTGCATTCCCAGGCCAGGGCGTTGTGAGTGAAACATTTAACATGAGCCGGATTCCTGGTTATCAAACAGGCGGTTCCATTCACATTATCGCGAACAATATGATCGGATTTACGACAGAAAGCTATGATTCACGTTCTACTCGTTATGCTTCTGACCTGGCAAAAGGTTTCGAAGTGCCGATCGTTCATGTGAATGCGGATGATCCAGAAGCATGTATTGCTGCGGCTCTTATGGCCGTTGATTATCGTAATCGTTTCGGTAAAGACTTTGTTATCGACTTGATTGGTTACCGCCGCTTTGGTCATAATGAAATGGATGAGCCAATGACGACAAATCCAACGATGTATCAAATGATTCATCAACACCCAACCGTTCGTCAGCTTTATGCAGATAAGCTCGTTAACCGCGGAGTCATTTCTAAGGAAGAAGCAGAAAAACTTTACGCGGAGAATGAACAGAAGCTAAAAGACTTGTATGAAACGGTTCCGAAGAAAGACGAGAATCCGGATATTGTAATGAATCCGCCAAAATTCGTTGAACGCGAGCTTCCATCCAGCGAAACAGGAGTAGAAGCAGACGTATTAAGCAGAATTAACAGCGAATTATTAAACTGGCCGAAAGATTTACACGTATTTAAAAAGCTTGAGCGTATTTTAAAGCGTCGTGAAAATGTCTTTGAAACAGATGGACAGATTGACTGGGGCCATGCAGAAGCACTTGCCTTCGCTTCCATCCTGAAGGGCGGCACACCAGTCCGCTTAACAGGGCAGGATGCTCAGCGTGGTACGTTCGCTCATCGCAACCTTGTTCTTCATGACGTTGAAACAGGCCAAGAATATATTCCTTTAAATCACTTAGAGGAAACAAATGCTTCTTTCGTTGTCATTAACAGCCCATTAACAGAACTAGCAGTTGTCGGTTATGAATATGGCTACAACGTATTTTCTCCGGAAACACTCGTTCTGTGGGAAGCCCAGTTTGGTGATTTCGCCAATATGGCGCAGCCAATGTTTGATCAGTTTGTGTCTTCTGGCCGAGCAAAATGGGGACAAAAATCGGGTCTTGTTATGCTTCTGCCACATGGCTATGAAGGACAAGGACCTGAACATTCAAGCGGCCGTCTAGAACGCTTCCTGCAAAATGCTGCAGAAAACAACTGGACAGTAGCCAACCTTTCTTCAACGGCTCAATACTTCCACGTGTTGCGCCGCCAAGCCGCAATCTTGCAAAAAGAAGAAGTGCGCCCGCTAGTGATCATGACTCCGAAAAGCCTGCTGCGCCATCCGCTTGCGGCTTCTAAGGCTTCTGAGTTTGCTTCTGGCTCCTTTAAGCCGGTTGTAGCAGAACCAAGACTTGGAGATCATCCGGAACAAGTAGAAAGAGTTGTTCTGTGTAGCGGTAAAGTGTCTGTTGATTTGGCTGAACAAATTAGCAAAGCAGAAGAAGAGCTTAACTGGCTGCACGTGTTAAGAGTAGAAGAATTATATCCATTCCCTAAAGAAGAAATTAGAGAATTTTTAGCGCAATTCCCGCAATTGAAAGAGGTAGTATGGATGCAGGAAGAACCGCAAAACTTCGGAGCATGGACTTATATGGATGCACGTCTTCGTGATGTAGCGCCAGAAGAAGCGACCGTTCGTTACATTGGCCGCCGTCGTCGCTCCAGCCCTTCAGAAGGGGATGCGATTGTGCATAAGAAAGAACAAGCGCGTATTTTAAAAGCAGCTATTACAAGAGGCTAATAAATTAGATGAAAAGCTGGCAGGCTGTCTTTGCGGCCTGTTCAGCTTTGAAATAAAATATTTTTATTACAACTAACAAGATAAGACGAATGTATATTAGAGGAGGACACGAAAGTGGCTGAAATTAAAGTTCCAGAGTTGGCAGAATCAATTACAGAAGGTACAATTGCGCAATGGTTGAAAAAACCAGGAGATGTAGTTGAAAAAGGCGAATACATTGTTGAACTTGAAACAGATAAAGTAAATGTAGAAGTAATTTCCGAAGAAGCGGGTGTTATTCAAGAGCTGAAAGCGGAAGAGGGCGATACAGTAGAGGTTGGTCAAGTCATCGCTATTGTAGGTGAAGGAAATGGCGCAGCACCGGCACCTGTTGAAGAAGCAGCACCTGCGGCAGCTCCTCAGCAAGAGGAAGCTAAACCAGCACAAGAAGTTGTAAAAGAAGCTCCAGCAGCTCAAGATGCAAAGCAACGCCCAATCGCTTCTCCAGCAGCCCGTAAAATGGCTCGCGAAAAAGGCATTGATTTAAATGAAGTGCCTACAGTGGATCCAATGGGCCGCGTGCGTAAACAAGATGTAGAATCTTATTCTGCTAACGGAGCTAAACCAGCAGCTCCACAACAACCAGCAGCTAAGCCTGCTGCTCCAGCGGCTGCCCCAAAACAAGATGACAGCAAACCTGTTGTTCGTGAAAGAATGTCTCGCCGCCGTCAAACGATTGCTAACCGTCTTCTAGAAGTGAAGCAATCTACAGCTATGCTGACTACATTTAACGAAATTGATATGACAGCTGTCATGGAACTGCGCAAACGCAAAAAAGATAAATTCTTTGAAGCTCATGATGTCCGCTTAGGATTTATGTCTTTCTTCACAAAAGCAGTTGTTGCTGCATTGAAGAAATTCCCTTATGTAAATGCTGAAATTGATGGAAATGAAATCGTATTGAAGAAATTTTACGATATCGGTGTGGCCGTTTCTACTGAAGAAGGCCTTGTTGTACCGGTTGTTCGTGATTGTGATCGTAAAAACTTCGCTGAAATCGAAAGCGATATTTTAGGTCTTGCACTAAAAGCTCGTGACAACAAACTAGCTCTTGGTGATCTTCAAGGCGGAACATTTACGATTACAAATGGTGGTGTGTTCGGTTCCCTGCTTTCTACACCGATCCTTAATGGTACACAAGTAGGTATCCTTGGCATGCACACTATTCAAACTCGTCCGGTTGCTATCGATAAAGACCGCATGGAAAACCGTCCAATGATGTATGTGGCTCTATCTTATGACCACAGAGTAATCGATGGAAAAGAAGCAGTTGGCTTCTTAAAAATGGTAAAAGATTTACTTGAAAATCCTGAAGATCTTCTTCTTGAAGGTTAATAAGAAAAAACCAGCCGTGAATGGCTGGTTTTTTTATTTGTAGCATAAAAAAGGTATGCCAACTTACGGCATACCTGGCATTTTTTTAGTTAGTTAATTTTTCGTCACATTGAGGCCGCGCTTCTGCGCCTCGTTTCGAAGCATTCTAATCCAATCTGTGTCTTGACCTTTGTTCTTTGCGTCTCGATAGGCTGCTACAAGCATTTCATTACTCATGATTTTCATGAAATTACCTCCTTGAAATAGGTCAGTATATCCGTGGCTTAGAAAATGAAATAAAGATTTATCTTTATTTTCTGTCATTATACATAATCTGATTAGATTTTTAAAGAGAAATGGGCAAATTCATCCGAAAGTCAGTGCCTAAAAAAATTAGATAGCCCTTTCGATGGGGTAGCTTGCTTTTATTTATTATAACATTATTATGTAAACTTGTTTGCGATAGCTTTGTTTGATGAAACAGCTTTCCAGTTCAATTTTAAATATGGTATGATAATGGAGAAAAATATAAATAGATCTATCAGTATAACCGTGTGATCGAAAGGAGAAGTTATGAATCATCTTCAATGGACAGAAAAAGAAACAATCAAGAAAGTGAAATGTCTTCATACAGATGCGAAGAAATACATGGTGAAAAATAGATTAACACCAGGGAAGCTGTACGACGTAAAAAATGAAACGGAAGAATTTTATTTTCTTGTAGACGATAAAGGAAAGGTATCAGGCTTTTATAAAGATTATTTTGAACAATAAAAGTGAACATAATTAAAACGAATGGGCCACCCTTTTTAAACAAAATACAAGAACAACTAGTATTTACAGGGATTTTTTGTTAAGATAATGGGCAGGGAAGAGACTGGTAATTTTGTAGGTCATCTTTTCTATACATAAATATAACGTTTTTTGTCCATTATAGGGGGAGTACTAGGTGTTTGATGAAAGAATTGCATTAAAGATCAGGCTGGAACAATTGGCTAATTCAGAACTAAGGATTATACAGGAATTTCAAAAAGAGAGAGATGCGATTTTCCGGAGATTAAAAGAGTTGGATATGATGGAAGCTGTAAAAGCAGAGCCCTCTAAGGAGATTGTCTCACTTACTAAAATTGGCGGTTTGCCTAAAGAAAGAAAGCGAAGAGGGCGGCGCAGTGAAAACCTTGAAGAGTTACGTCAGTTAGCGGTCACTATACTAAAAAAACAGAATACGCCGATTCGCGGAGTTGAACTTCAACGCCAAATTGAAGGGGAAACAGGGAAGAAAATTGCGAATATGACGACATTCATGGTTGGACTAGAGCGAGAGAATCACCGGGTGCGTAAGCTAGGAAGAGGACTGTATATATATGAGTATGAAGACTGATTGCTAAGGCAGTCAGTTTTTTTATTGTTCTAACTGTTTTACGTCAGGTCAATGAAAATGTATGATAGGGATAAATCACTTAAATGATGGTAGAGAGGAAGATTAATTTGTTCATCAATGAATGGCCACCTGCTGTGGAGCGAAAAATAGCAGAGAGAAGAGAAATGTTTTTACATACAGAAGAGAAACGGCTGATTGGAAAAGAAGGATACCAGCCGGAAGATGAAGCAATTTTGTTTGATGCCGTCCTCGCTCTTTCCTTAGGTAAGAATGTGCTTTTGAAAGGGCCGACTGGATCTGGAAAGACAAAGCTAGCTGAAACATTGTCGGCAATATTTTCACAGCCGATGCATAGCATCAATTGTTCTGTGGATCTTGATGCAGAAGCCATGATTGGCTATAAAACGATAATAGAGAGAGAGGGAAAGAATGCGATTGAGTTTGTGCCAGGCCCTGTTGTGAAAGCAATGAAAAAGGGGCATCTGCTTTATATCGATGAAATTAATATGGCCAAGCCGGAGACGCTGCCGCTTCTTAATGGTGTGTTGGATTACCGGAGGATGATTACCAATCCTTTTACGGGAGAAGTGATAACGGCCGAACCGTCCTTCGGTGTTATTGCCGCGATCAATGAAGGGTATGTAGGGACGGTGCCATTAAATGAAGCGCTGAAAAACCGTTTTATCGTCATAGAGGTACCCTATATTGGTGGAGAAACATTAATTCGTGTACTCCAGTCAGAAAGCCAATTGAAGGATGATAAGCTCATTCAGCGCTTTGCTGTCTTATCCCAAGATTTGATTGCACAAGTGAAAAATGGACAAATCTCTGAAGAAGCTGCTTCTATCCGGGCACTGATCGACACGTGTGATTTAGCCTTATTTATGCCGCCGCTACGGGCCGTTCAACGGGGAATTATTGACAAGCTTGAAGACGAACGAGAACAAGCAGCAGTAAAAAACATTGCTGAAACACTGTTTGAATGAGGAGGATTCATGAAACGGTTTATCCAATTTAATGATGAAACAATCGACTCTTTCCTGTTCATGCAATTAACAGATTTGGCAAAAACGTTAACGAGAGAGCCGGAAGTGGAGATTGAATATAGTCCCTATTCCTATGTGAACAAACAAGAGAAAAAGCTGTATGTCAGCCACTTTTGGAATCACAGACCAGAGGCGGATAAGTGGCATGGGTACAAATCGGATCTCTTTTTGCGTGCGCTCGGCAGTTGGCAGCACACGGACGAACAGGTGATCAGAGCATTTGTACAGCAGACAAAACACTCTCCTGTCGCTTCTTTTGCCAATCAGCTCGTTGTGTTGGCAGAGGATATGCGCCTTGAAGAAATATGTAAAAAAGAGCGGCCGGGTACGAAGCAAGCTTTTGCTGCCCGCAGAAAAATGTACCGTCAGCACTTCTATGCCCAGTTAAATGCTAATCTGGTTAAAAGTCTTTTCACGGATGCTTTATTTAACTTACATTACTTGTTGCTGCACGCAGAGTCTCCTATGCAGCCACCATCTATGAATAATAGAATCGATGCCGCTATGCCGTTTATCCAACGGTCGATTATGGATTTTTATGATGCACGCTCAACAGATGGGGTTGTAAAGATTAGTCAAGGAATTGTAGAAGTGATGGAGGAAGTGTTGGATCGAGACATGCTCAATCAATATTTCCATTTGCCGGATTTCTCTAGTGCACAAGAGGTCAAAGGGGATACCTATGAAGAGTTAAAGAGAAAAGATCCGCTTGTCAACGATGACAAGCTGGAAGAGGAGAAATCGGGCAAAGAAGAAGTAATAGATGAAGAGTTTCGGACGTGGCACCGCGAAACAAGCAAACTGGGGGACAGTTTTTTGCAATTTGACTTAGATCAAGGATCAAAAACGGATCTTTCTGGCGAGGGAGTGAGAGAAGGCGAAGACGGCGATCAAGCGCTTGCTATGGTGCAAGGCTCTGCCAGAAAAACAAGCCGCAAAGACTTTTCTCACCTCTCAGCTGATCAAATGCAGAAAGAAGCGAAAAGTAGCGGACAAGCTGTTTTTGGGAAAGAGAATCGTTTTGCTGTACCGGTTTTTAAGAAAGCAAACCCTCCTCATTTAGAGGAAATACGCAAATACAAAGCCGAAAGGTCACAAATAGCTTCTCTACAGAAAAAGTTGAAAAACATGATTGAAAAAACATTGGAGCACAAAAAAATTCAGCCGCGCAGCGATCTTCATAGGGGAAGGTTAAATAAAAAGCTTTTGCGCTTTTTTACAGAGGACCAGCCGCGGCTATTTTATAAAAAGCAAGAGCCATCGACAGAAATTGATGCTACTTTTACGCTTCTTGTTGATTGTTCGGCTTCCATGGAAGATAAAATGGAGCAAACAAAACAGGGGATCGTTCTCTTTCATGAAGCATTAAAATCTGTAAGAGTGCCGCATGAGGTCATTGGCTTTTGGGAAGACACGAATGAAGCAACAGACAACCTTCAGCCTAACTATTTTCATACAGTGATTGATTACCGTTCTTCTCTACAAACCGGGAGCGGACCTGAAATTTTGCAACTCAAACCGGAAGAGGATAACAGAGATGGATTTGCCATTCGGATTGTTAAAGAGAGAATGATACAACGGAGTGAAAAGCAGAAATTTCTGCTGATCTTCTCTGATGGAGAGCCGGCAGCTTACAGTTATGACCGCAATGGCATTATCGATACTCATGAAGCCGTATTAGAAGCTAGAAAGCTAGGGATTGAGGTAATTAACCTGTTTCTTGCGGATGGAGAAATTGCTGAATCAGAAAAGGCAACTGTACAAAATATATATGGCAAGTACAGTATATTTGTAACAGACGTGAATGATTTGCCGCAAGTCATATTCCCATTGTTGAAAAAACTATTATACAAAAGTTTTTAAAAAGGAGATAACGTTGATTATCTCCTTTTTTATTTTTCTTAAATAATTTATGCATAAGTAAAATATATGTAATTTATAAATAATATTTTAGGAAAATATAATAAAAAGGTTGTACATAACAAGTTGGAAAAAATGGATACAATATGTAGAATTGTTAATATATTAACAAAAAATATAGAGTATAGAGGACGTTTTCAGATGAAAAAGCCGATACTCCCTGTGCGAAGGAATATCGACTCCCAAAAAGAGTGCGTTGAAAAGAAATTAATGTAGCGATTGAGCAGTAACAATAGGGTGGAGCTTTCCATCTAAAGCAAAGGATACTCTGCCGGTCTCTTCTGATACAACTAGCACAAGGGCATCCGTCCGCTCTGTTAAACCGAGTGCGGCACGATGACGGGTACCGAGCTTTTTTTCACCTATAACGGCAGTTGTTAGAGGCAGCACATTAGCTGCTGACACAATTTGATTTTCATAAATAATCACTGCCCCATCATGAAGAGGATTTCCGGGATAAAAGATGGCCTCTAATAAAGCAGGAGTTAAAGTAGCTCCTACCATGGTTCCTTTTTGAATGAAGGACTCAAGAGGGTCACGCCGTTGCACAACAATCAATGCACCGTGACGTCGATCGGACAGCCGCTGAACACAAATGGATAGATCCGCATACTTATCTGTAAAAGCAGACAAATAACAGTTTAAATAAAAGGAAGCAGCCACAGATTCCATCTGAATAAATTTGTTCTTAATGTCCTCCAGTTGGCTTAAAAGACAGTAATTTTCATTATCTAACACCTCTAAGCTATACTGAAGCTCATTTGTAATATGCTGTATGCCTTTTGATAATTGCTGCTTCATTGGTGAAAAATCGCAATTGGTAGTCTTCACATATAAACAACTCCAACGAATAGTGATTTTGGAAGATCAATTTTTTCTATCAGTATCTGTGTAAATAGTATGGACCAATTTCGTTCTTTGCAAAGCAGGTATTTTTATCAAATGATTTTTTTGGAAATGGTGAATTCCTTCACTAGGACGGCCGATTGAGGAAAGTGCAATCCTAACTGCCAAGCGCCAATCCCTCTTAACTGATAATTAACAACTAACATAAGCTTTTGAGCACGAGCTCTCGAGTCTTCAAACCACACAATATGCCGCTTACCCATTTCGTCTCGGTAGTGGTAAAAAGGCTGCTGGTATTCTGTAGAATATTGGATAGGGACTTGGTATTTCATAGCCGTTTCTACTGCGCTAGAAACAGAAATCGCCCGAGCGCTATCTACCGTTCCATTAGACATTGTCCAATTGTACCCATAACGCGGAACACCAAGGATAATTTTAGTTCTTCTCATGTGGTTAAGAGCATAATCGATTGTTTGTCTCACCTCGTTAATAGGCGCAACAGGACCAGGAGGACTGCTTGCTTCGTGCCAGTCATAGGCCATAATAAAGACAAAATCAACAGCTGCGCCAATCCCCCCGTAATCGTATCCCTTTAGCCAGGGAATAGCATCGCTTGTTTTAGCTGGTACCGCAGCTGACGTATAATATCCCTCGGGTCGCAATCGTTCACTTAACGAACGCAGGAAGCCACTGTATAAATCTCTGTCCCCTTCACGCACCTGTTCAAAATCAATATTTACACCCGCATAGTTTTTGCTTTTAACCAGGTTATAAATATTATTAATTAATCGCTCTCTGATTTCAGGAGTGTTCAAAACTCGGCTTGTTAGCTGAGGGCTAAATCCAGTTGGAGTTAAATTTGTAATAACCGCAAGAGGTGCTACATGATTCTCTCTTGATAGCCTAATTAACTGCCGATCATCTAAAGGACTCAAGCTTCCATCTTCCAGAACATGATGCTCGAAAATTCCAAAGTAGGTATTGATTGGTGAAAACTCTTGAACGATCATTCGATTTCTTTCTGGTGTAGAAGGCGTTATATAGCTAAGATTTTCTGATTCGTATTTAGGCCTGGGAGGCAGATATAGCCCCATTCCAATCATTAAAACATCTGATTGCAGACCGTTATATAGACGTATTGTTTCAATTGGGATGAAGCTCATTCGAGAAATAGAATATAACGAATCACCCGGTTGAACGATATACATATCCGTTGGAATAAGCAAATCTTGTCCTGGTACTAACCTATCGGTTTTCAATCCGTTTATTGTACGTATACTATCCATGGACACTTGATATTTTGTGGCAATGGAAAATAATGAATCACCGATCTTAACTACATAAATAAACACAGAATGCCTCCTTTTTTACATTTGGATATTTATTCGAAATATATGTAGTTATTTTTTGGTTCAGCACCACTTGAGGTCGCTTGTCTAAAATAAAGCTCTTTCCAAGACAGTGGACGAGCAGTTTGTATTCTATAGTGGAAGAAAGTTTTTATTGGCATAACAAAAAAGATTAAAATCTCGAATTCGAGACTTTTGGTTGATTTCTTATCACTTGCATAGTAAAGTGATAAGGAGGCTAAGGATGGAGAGGAAAACGGAATGCGTAATAATACCATGGGGTCGTTAATCTGGTTACGCTTGATGCGTTTTACAAACCAAAGTAACCAGCTATCAAATGACTTTTTAAAGCGATTTAATTTAACAACGGCACAGTTTGATGTGCTCGTGCAGATTCATGTCTATCAGCCGCTCACTCAAATGGAGTTAGCTGAAAAAGCAACCGTGACCCAAGGTGGCATCTCTCGTATGCTTTCGCGACTTGAGAAAGAAGGCTACATTGTACGCAAGCAAGATTGGAAAGCAAAAACAATCAGCTTAACGGAGACGGGTGAAGCAATTTTAGAAGAAGCAATGCCGGCTCAACTGGCGTTTCAGTCGTCATTTTTTGACGATGTATTAACCGAGGAAGAAATGAAAACATTGTACACACTCATAACACGTGTACATAAATCCAGTCAAACAAAAGAATTACCGCCTGAGTAATTTTTACGCTATCACTTGATTGATGAACTATACGGGCAACAAAGATTCATGGCGTAGACTGATTTTGGCGGTGTGCCATTTGACAAAATGGCAAAAAATATTGAGCTAATTGCAACAGAGATACTGCCGGTAATAAAGAAGTATACAGTTGAAAAGTAGGCTTTGTTACAGATGAATGTTATTTTTTCAATCGTTGATTGCAGCGAAAAGAGAGCCTTGATGAGACTCCGCAGGAGGAGGTTCACGGACCGTCCGCCTACAGCGTCTAAAACACAAGGAATATATTTGAGGGGGATAAAGATGGACCAATTTGAACAAATAGTCAGGGAAAGACGGTCAGCAAGTAATTTTTTAGACAATCATCCAATTACCCAAAAAGAAGTAAACGAAATATTTGAGCTTGTAAAAATGGGTCCTTCTGCTTTTAATTTACAGCACACAAATTATTTGGTTGTTATGAACTCCGAGCTAAAAAAAGAGGTAAAACAAGCAGCTTACAATCAATATAAAGTGGGGACTGCCTCAGCAGTAATTGTTGTTTTAGGGGATAAAAATGCTTATAAAGAAGCAGGAAGAATCTATGAAGGGTTACTCATGCTTGGAATACTAAGCAAGCAAGAATACGATCATGAGATAGAGGATGTAGTTTCTCTTTATGAGAAGAGAGGAGAACATTTCCAACGGGATGAAGCGATTCGCAATGCTTCCTTGTCGGCTATGTTATTTATGCTAGCGGCTAAAAGTAAAGGATGGGACACTTGTCCGATGATTGGTTTTGATCCAGAACAATTAAAGAGAGTGTTAAGTATTTCAGATCAATATGAACCCGTATTAATGATCACTATTGGGAAAGAAAAGGTCAGCAGCAGAAAGCCAAGGGGATATCGGAAACCAATTGCTGAATTTGTTAAATACCTATAAATGTCTATTCGTAAAAAGGCTCTGATGTACTAAAAGACCAATCCAAAAGTAAAATTAATTTGACAGCTTTAGGATCTGCGCTATAATGTTGTTGTAGCAATAGTTGTTACAGCAACTTTATGGGGGTAATCTATATGAAGTTAGCTTTACATGATTACATTAGTATTTTCATTCACCAGACAGACTTAACCCTTACGAGTTATGTGAAACAAAAATTAAGTCCCTTTAACATTGCGCCTGAACAAAACTTGATTATGATGCTTCTTTGGGAAGAAGATGGTCTAAATCAAAATGAGATTGCTGAAAAATTAAATAAAGATAAGACGAACATTGCCCGCATGGTTTTTAATCTGGAACAAAAAGGACTCATTCGAAGGATCAGCAATGAACAAGACAGGCGTTCCTTGAGAGTGTATCTTACTAATGAAGGAAAAGAACTCGGTAATCACGTAGTTCCTATTGCTGAGGAATTCAATGAACTAATATGCAAGGGAATTTCAAAGGAAGAGCTTACGGAAGTTAGGAGAATCCTTTCAAAGATGTGTTTGAATGTCCAGTAGGACACGAGCGCTTCTTTTCTCAAAAAGTTGCTATAACAACTGACTCAAATCAAAACAGACAGTGAGGAGATTTATTATGACCAAGGTTCTTTTCGTCAAAGCCAATTCACGTCCAGCTGAGCAAGCAGTTAGTGTGAAGCTTTATGAGGCGTTTCTTAATAGTTATAAGGAGTCACATCCAGAGGATGAGATTATAGAACTCGATCTTTTTAAAGAAAATCTGCCATATTATGATACAGATAAAATTAATGGCATGTTCAAACTTGGACGCGGTCTTGAATTAACAAAGGAAGAAAAAGAAGCAGCTGATCTTGTGAATCAATACGTCGATCAATTTCTTTCCGCTGACAAAGTAGTATTTGCTTTCCCACTGTGGAATTTCACGGTTCCTGCTGTGCTGCATACTTACGTTGACTATTTAAGCCAAGCGGGAAAAACATTCCGTTACACACCGGAAGGCCCGATCGGTTTGCTTCAAGGGAAAAAGGTTGCTCTCTTAAATGCGCGAGGAGGCGTCTATTCTGAAGGCCCATCTCAATCTGTTGAAATGGCTGTTAAGTTCATCACAACCGCTTTAGGCTTCTGGGGTGTGACAGATATCACGACGGTTATTGTAGAAGGACATAACCAGTTCCCTGATAAAATGGAGGAAATTATTGAAGAAGGAATTCATAGAGCAGTAACAGCAGCGAAGCAATTTTAATGTTTCTGCAAAATGTTGTTCCTCGGCAGTAGAATTCCTTTAATGCTTCTTTGCTGTGAGGTATTAGAAAAAGGAAACAGGTATTTTTTTATTAATAAAACGCCCGCATATTAAGTATGCGGGCGTTTTATTCTATTGAAAACCCGAACGAAACAAACAATAGAAGAAACCCACAATTATGTATAAAAATTTTTTCAAATCATCGATAACAATTTTCTGTGATTGGGTGTATTTACTTTATAATGATTCGAATACGATGGATTGATTTGAAATTTCAGAAAAAAATAAAAAATATATTTGACTTACATAGCCGTTTAATTGTATTATGTACACATAAAACATATAGAGTTTAAACCATTCATATAAATTCAAATTATTCATATGGTAAAGACTTATCAAAAAGGATGGATTGATATGGAAGGGGTTCAATTAAAACCAATTGCGAAGGAAAAAACGACACAAGACAAAGTTTATAAGCAAATTAAGAAAGCAATTTTATTTGGTGGTATTACTAGTGAAGAAATCTTTACAGAAGTTCAATTAGCAGAAACGTTGAATACTTCAAGAACGCCGGTAAGGGCAGCTATCCAAGACTTGGTAAAGGAAGGACTGCTTGTTTCTATTCCAAGGAAGGGAATGACGGTAAGAAAGCTTACACAAGAGGAGCAGGAGGAAGTCTTTTTACTAAGAAGTGCTATTGAAGTGGAGGCTGTAAAAAAGTTAATAAAAGTAATTACATCACCTGAGCAGTTGAGGTCACTAAAATTAATTTTGGAGCAACAAGAAGAAGCATTGCAAAATGATGATGCTGTTAGGTTTGTTGAGCTAGACCATGAGTTTCATCTCTCGCTGACAAGATTAGCAAACTTTACTATAATAGAGCAAGTTTTGAACAACCTTCATAATCTTACTCAGCTTATGGGGTTGAAAGCAGTCAGTAAGCAAGGAAGAATGAAAAACGTTTTAATGGAACATAAACAGATTATTCAAGCTTTAGAGGAAGAAAATCCTGAACTGGCTTCACAAATGATTTTAAACCATTTAGAAAAAACGAAAGAAACATTAATTGTTATTGATAATTCTTGATTCTTTAACAAATGTTTTGAAGGGGGGTGCTAAGGTAGTTTACCACTATTTAATGGATGAAATATTTGAATAATGAAAACGTTTAAACGATAAAAGTTTGGAAGAATTGTTCAGGTATTAAGTAGTGAGTTATAAGTGATACTACATTTTATTAGCAATGAAAGCGCTTGCGTTTCAGGCCTTTTTTATAGCTATAAAGTTTTAAATATTTAAACAAATCAATGTATACACAACACATAATACAGAACACATAAAAGTAGTTAACTCACTGGTAGTTTTTTCTTATCTTTTTACATCTGTTTATTCCACATATGGGGAGGAATTAATTATGGTTAGAACAGGCAAAGAATATTTACAGGCATTGAAAGATGATAGAGCAATCTACATAAATGGAGAACGAGTTCAAGATGTAACGACCCATCCAGCTTTTAAAGGAATTGCCCATACCATTGCAGGTTTATATGATTTAGCATCAGATGAGTCTCAAGAGATGATATATAAGACTGAAGATGGATCTTTAGCAAACAAAATTTATATGATTCCAAAGAGCCGGGAAGAACTAAAAGAGAGAAGATTGGCGATTTCTAAATGGTCGGAAGCGACTTGTGGATTTGTCGGAAGAAGTCCCGATCATGTTGCCAGCTTTTTGGCTGCATTTGCTAGTTCACCCGAAGTGTTTGATCGCGGAGGAGAAGGTTACGGAAATAATGTTTTGAATTTTTACAAACATGTACGGGATGAGGATCTATATGTAACATACGTCATTATTCCCCCACAAATTGATCGAAGTAAAGCGGCTCATGAGCTGGAAGATAAATTCCTCCCAGTGGGAGTATACGAAGAAAGAGAGGATGGTATTGTTGTTCGAGGTTCCCAAATGCTCGGTACAGCATCAGCCGTATCAGATTACTTATTTGTAAGTTGTCTTACTCCACTTCGGCCTGGTGATGAAGATTATGCTTTGTCTTTTGTACTGCCAATCCATGCAAAGGGATTAAAATTTTATGCAAGACCTAGTTATGCTGAAAAATCACCGAGTACATTTGATTACCCATTATCCTCTCGTTTTGATGAAAGTGATTCATTGGTTGTTTTTGACGACGTCTTTATCCCATGGAAAGACATTTTTGTTTACAAAAATATAGATATCTTAAGGGCACAGTTCCATGAAACACCAGCTCACGTATTAGGAAATAATCAGGCGCAAATAAGATTTAGCAATAAATTAAAATTTTTGATTGGTGCTGCTCGAAAAGTTACGGCTATGAATGGAATAGATAAAATCCCTTCTGTCCAAGAGAAGTTAGGAGAACTGGCCTCTATTGCAGCTTCTGTAGAAGGTAATCTTTTAGCTTCTGAATATAATTGTGTCATTGACAAAAACGGTGTGGCACGTCCGGACCCGCGTTTCCTTTATGGTGTAGTCGGTCAACAGGAGACTATTTATGCTTCTGTTATTAGAATTTTAAGAGAATTATGCGGTGGAGGTGTATTACAATTACCATCTTCATACAAAGAACTCATCAATCCTGAAACGAAAGATGATATGTATCAATATATTCGTTCTACGGGAGTTGGAGCTGAGGAGAAAATTAAGTTGTTTAAGTTAGTGTGGGATATCATTGGTTCAGAATTCGGAGGGAGACATCAACAGTATGAATTGTTCTATAACGGCGCACCTTTCGTTACAAAAGGCTATTCATTTAGAAATTACGGATATGATGAGCCCGTTCAAATGGTGGATAAATTTTTAGAAAGTTATTCTCTTCCCTCTCATGTGGAGGAACCAGTTTAGGAAATATAGATAAAAGGATGTTGAAAAAAATGAAAATCGCATCAATACAATTAGAGATCAAAGACAGCGAATCTAAAAATGATCGTATAGGTCGTGTAGAATCAATGATTGATGAATTAAAAGGGCAAGATCTGATCGTTTTACCTGAAACGTGGGCAACAGGATACTTTGCATTTGATAGTTATATTGACGAATCAGAAGAGTTAAATGGGAATTTTGTGCAACGGTTCTCCTCAAAGGCGAAAGAGATTCAGTCCTATATATTTGCAGGTAGCTTCATAGAAAAAAATAATGGAAAATACTACAATACCAGTGTTCTATTTTCTCCTGATGGGGCATTAATAGGAACCTATCGAAAAATGCATTTATTTCGTTATGGTTCAAAAGAGGGGCAAATATTGACAAGAGGCAATGAAACAGCTGTAGTAGATACTGAATTTGGGAAAGTAGGCTTATCAACTTGCTATGATTTACGATTTCCTGAATTGTATCGTGCACAAGTAGATTTAGGAGCAGAGTTACTGCTTGTTACCTCTGCATGGCCACATGGAAGATTGGAGCATTGGAAAATATTCAATTCCGCTCGAGCATTAGAAAACCAGTGTTTCTTGATCTCAAGCAATTGTGTCGGTAATACTCAGGGCGTCCTTTTAGGTGGTCACAGTCAAGTGGTTGATCCATGGGGAATTGTTGTGGCTGCTGGAGGAGATGAAGAGACTATTGTAAAAACAGAAATTGACCCATCTCAGATCGCTTATATTCGTGATGTATTTCCTAACTTGAAGCATCGGGTCTTGGATAGACAGGAGGAATTCATTTGATAAACATTAACGTTCATGGGAGAACCATTGCGGCAGATCCTAAACGATTACTTATTGCGGGTTACACAGGAAAAGATCAAGAATCTGTAAAAAAGCATATTGATGAATTGAAAGAGATCGGCGTTCCGGCCCCTCCGCAAATTCCAATGATTTACGATCTTTCAACAAATCTTATTACAACAAGTCCGTCTATTTCGGTTATTCAAGAAAGTAGCAGTGGAGAAGCGGAAGCGATCATTATGAGTGTGAAAGGAAAATGGTATTTAGGGCTTGGAAGCGATCATACGGACCGTGAGCTTGAAACAGTATCCATCCAGAAATCCAAACAAGTGTGCAGTAAGCCTATCTCAACACAATTTTGGCCTTTAGAGGACGTAGAAGATCGCTGGGATGACATCGAAATGAGAAGTTGGATGATTGTTGATGGGGTTAAAAAAGAGTACCAAACTGGAAAACTCGGAGAATTCTTGAATCCTAAAGAATTGCTTAAAATTATAGAGGAACGTGGATATCACAGTGAGGATATGGTTGTATTTTGTGGAACCCTTCCCATTAAAAGTGGTGAGTTTATTTATGGGGAAGCATTTTCAGCAGAATTATACGATCGCTTAACAGACAACAAAATCCAATTAAATTATCAGGTTCATATTTTGACAGATGCGGAGGTAGTATGACATGGGAAAATCGGAAATAGAAATTGTTAGAAAACCAGAACTTGAATTTGTGGATTATAAAACGTTTGAGGCTGTTCCTTCAAAAACTGTAGAAGGTGCATCCCAACGAATTATTGCACAGATTCCAGGCACTGATGTAGCAACTCGTATTCTTGAACTGAGGGCAGGGACTGATACATCCCCAGATGGAGTACAAATCCATGATTTTTGGGAAGAATTATACATTATCGAAGGATCGTTAATCGATTTGCGTTTAAATGAAGAATTTACAGCAGGAATGGTGGCGTGCCGTCCTCCAGGAATGGAGCATGGACCATGGAAATCACCAAATGGCTGTAAAATTTTTGAAGTTCGCTATTATGCAGATCAGAAAAAAGAAGAACACGAATTTGTTGATTATCACACTTTTGAAGTGAAGCCTTTTAGTAAGGTTGAAGGTCTTTCTGAAAGAATCATTGCTTCTGACCCTGCTACAGGAGTAGCGACAAGAATTCTTCATAATGCTCCAGGGACGGATACTTCTCCTAATGGAGTACAAATCCATGATTTTTGGGAAGAGTTATACATTATTGAAGGATCGCTAATCGATTTACGTTTAAATGAAGAGTTTACAGCAGGAATGGTGGCGTGCCGTCCTCCTGGAATGGAGCATGGACCGTGGAAATCTCCAGATGGCTGTAAGATTTTTGAAGTTCGTTATTACTCTAAAGACCAATAAATAGGTAAACGTTTTGAATGGATAAAAGCTAACATTCATAGATGAATCCATCATTACAAAAGGCTTCTCGTGACATAAAGAACGAGAAGCCTTTCGACTCTCTTTAATGAATGAAGAATTACTTTTCCTTATATTTTTGTGTATACACCATACAGAGTTCAAAAGCGGAGTAGTCTTCTTTTTATTATTGACCAGTCGATCCAAGTCTATGTTGCTTTTTCTAGTCAATGGAAAGTATAAATTTTAACAAAAGAATTCTATGAACTTATGAAAAAATATTGATTAATAGAAAATGAACAACAACAGTGATAAATTATCTCAATTATATTGTAGGAAAGGTGAGGCATATTGGAAATTCTACATTTAACACACCAACTGGATAAATCGTTTCGTATTCAAGAACCTCATGTCATGGCTTTAGGGTTTTTTGATGGTGTTCATTTAGGTCACCAATATTTATTACAGCAAGCAAAGAACATCGCCAAAAAGAAAAATCTAAAATTTACTGTTATGACCTTTGACCCTCATCCAAGTGAGATTATTAAATGTGAAACGAGTAGAAGATATTTAACCCCGCTGTCTTCCAAACTTGAAAAGCTATCTAGTTTTGGTGTAGAAAGAATTTTTGTGATGAAATTCACCCTACCTTTTGCGTCCCTTCCTGCAAGTGAATTCATTAATCGATACGTGTTAGATCTCAACGCTACCCATATTGTTGCAGGTTTTGACTTTACCTTTGGTTATAAAGCTCAGGGCAATGTAGATTATTTACGAAATGCCAGCATGAATAATCCCTTTGAAGTTACTGTAATTCCAAAAAGGACAACGAATGACAACAAAATAAGTTCAACGTTAATAAGAGAACTAATAAGTGATGGAAAGGTTCACCTCGTACCGTATTACTTGGGGAAACATTATGAAATTAATGGAATTGCTCATTTTCCAACGGATTTGTGTACAAGAAAGAAGCTGAATAATAGTGAGTTTCATATTCAAGGGAAGTATGTTTTACCCAAACGAGGTTTATATAAAGCCGAACTAACAAATGGATATAGAACCATTCAAGGTTTTTTTAAATGTGACAGCGCTCATGAAGGTAGATATGAACTGAGCAGCAGTAAACTAGAGTGGTTGAAAGAAGGGAGTCAAAAAGAACTTACAGTCAAATTTCTCAATAAAGTAGCTTATACCGACACGATCTCTATTTAAACTAAGGAATGTATATGGAGTTAATTAAACAGATCAGTAGATATGAATTTACCCATAAAAAGAAAATAGTTGGAGGAATGAAAATAATGGGAAAAGAAAAATCAACCGTAAGTTCCCGGAAAGTATTATTCGCTAGTTTAGTAGGTAGTACAATTGAATTTTACGATTTCTTTCTTTATGGCACGGTAGCTGCACTCGTATTTAATAAACTGTTTTTTCCTAGTCATGATCCATTTGTCAGCTTATTACTAGCTTATGCTTCTTTTGGAGTAACATTTTTTATCCGCCCCCTTGGCGGTCTCGTTTTTAGTCATATGGGCGATAAATTCGGCAGAAAAAATACCCTTGTCATCTCACTTCTTTTAATGGGAGTTTCAACAGTATGTATTGGATTGCTACCAACTTATCATGCAATCGGAATTTTAGCACCCATTTTGCTTGTATCTTTACGGCTGCTTCAAGGAATTGCTGTTGGAGGGGAATGGGGGGGAGCTGTTCTCCTAGCAGTTGAAAATGCACCGAAAGAAAAACGGGGCTTTTATGGAAGCTTCCCTGCAATGGGAATCCCTCTTGGCATGCTGCTCGGAACAACTGCTGTTTCATTAGTGAGTTTACTTCCAGAAGAACAATTTCTATCATGGGGATGGAGAATTCCTTTTTTACTAAGTGCGGTTTTAGTCATTACGGGTCTCTGGATACGGCGCGGAATTGAGGAAACATCAGCATTCAGTGAAGAAAAACAAAAAGGTAATGTTGTAAAAGTTCCTCTTTTTGAGACATTGCGATATCATTGGAAAGCTGTCTTAATTTCATTAGGAGCAAAATGTGTAGAAGTGGGTCCATTCTATATTTTCACAACATTTTTTATTTCTTATGCTACAGATAATATTGGTTTCTCAAGGACTACAGCATTAAATATCATTACGATCGCAACAGTTGTTACAACATTGTGCATCCCAATCATGGGGAAATTATCTGACATAATCGGCCGTAAGCGCGTTTTTATGATAGGGGCAGCAGGGATTGCTCTATTCTCTTTTCCATACTATTATTTATTATCAACACAATCAATCTTTTGGGCATATACCGTTTCAATTATTGGTTTAGGAATTCTGTGGTCTGCCATTGCAAGTATTATTGGAACAATGTTCACCGAAATGTTTAGCACGAATGTTGGATACACGGGAATAACACTTGGCTATCAAGCAGGTTCCGCATTGTTTGGAGGAACAGCTCCGATGATTGCGACTGTTTTGTTAAGTGCTTATCATAATTCTTGGGTTCCTCTCGCTAGTTTTATTGCTATTCTTTCCGTCGTTTCTTTTATCTCTGTTACATTCTTACGCAGAAATCAAGCAGTGAATACTCATGTAGATCACCCATTATCTCAGGAGGATACAGTGGCTAAATAACAAAGTGGAAAGATACCGCTTCCATATATCTGAATATTAAGAATAATGTATGCGCATACATTAAGCAGAGAAACTTTTAAAACCTTTTTATGGAAGTAATCCATAAGAAGGTTTTGTCCTTGAAGTAAAGATCGGATTCATCAAATGCCTTGGATCATTAAATTTCTTCTGTTTTCGGTAGTAAAAGTCTAGTAACAAATTTATAACTAGAATGCGGATGATGAAGAAGAGAAAGACCATGAATATCCATTGTAAGCAGTATGAAGTAAAATAGATTGATTTTTAAGGGGAAACAGTAAAAGTTTAAAATCAATTGAAAGGGTTTGATTATGATAAAAAAATATTTATTTCTTCTATTGATAGTGCTACTTTTTAATTCGGTATTTACAGGGAGTACGTTAGCGAAGAAACATTCGAATCAAGCGGCTGATTTGATTTTTAAAAATGGCGATGTGTATACAGTTGGTAAAGATCGAAGTTGGGCGGAAGCGGTTGCGATTAAGGATGACAAGATTCTCTATGTTGGTGATAACAAGGGGGTTGCAGCTTTCAAAGGCAACAATACTAAAGTGATGAACTTAAAGGGAAAAATGCTTATGCCTGGATTTATCGACAGCCATAACCATGCGTACCTTATGGCGGAAAGTCTTTTTTGGCTGAGTCTTAATCCTTATACCACTGTGGAAGAACGTCAACAGGCTATCAAGGATTATTTAAAGGGACATCCCAATATTAAACAATTACGCGGTGTAGGCTGGGATGAAATTAAACGCGATAGTGAATCCAGAGGGGTCACTCCTAAAGAATTGCTCGATCAAGTTGTCCCTGATATACCTGCTGTCTTCATTGCAAATAGTCACCATAGTATATTGGTCAACTCAAAGGCACTAGAGATGGCAGGGATAGATGAAAATACCCCTGATCCGCAGGGAGGAACTATTGAACGTGATCCTAAAACAGGAGAGCCTACAGGGATTTTGCATGAATTTTCCGCCCAAAACCTTGTGATTAACGCTCTTCCTCAACCAGATTTTACAGTACAGCAATATAAAGAGACGATCCTAACTTGGCAAAAAATAGCTGCTGAAGATGGAATCACTTCGACATTTGTACCGATTCACTATCCAACCGAAAATCTGCTTAAAGCATTTGAAGATCTGGATAATGAGAGAAAATTGACTGTAAGATACGATTTAGGTTTATGGGCTGATGAAAACAAAGGAACGGAACAGATTGGAAGATTAAAAGAATTACGCGACAAATATCAAGGAAAATCGTACAAGATAGATACCATTAAAATATTTGCTGACGGTGTCGGTGAACACAAACTGGTTTGGGATCAAGATGTTTTAGAGGAGACCGTAGCTGCTTTGGATAAAGAAGGTTTTCGCGTCTATATCCATGCGATTGGCGATCAGGGATTTTACCCATCTCATAATGCTTTAAGTGCTTTTGAATACGCGGCTGAAGCAAACGGTAAAAGAGATTCCCGTCATGTGATTACCCATATAGACTGGGTTAAAGAAGATGATGTTACCCGGTTTAAGAATTTGGGAGTCATACCTGCTCCTCAGCCTGCATGGTTTGGTAAAGGCTGGTATCAGGGTGTGAGTGGTGAGCAGCTGAAGAACCTTAATCGATTGAATAGCTATTTTGAAGCCGGAATACCCGTTGCTTCATCGAGTGATTTTCCTTCAACAGATACTTTTAAAAGAGATATGTATCCTTTAACGGGATTAGAAGTAGGGATAACAAGATTAGATCCGGACACAACCACTGAAGCCGATCTAAATAAAGTAGCATGGCCTAAGGAAAAAGCTACTCTCGATGAGATGATTACAAGCTATAGAATTAACGGAGCCCATTTGATTTTCCAAGAAGATGAAAGAGGCTCTATAGAGGTGGGGAAAAAAGCGGACTTGGTTGTTTTGGACAAAAATCTCTTTGAGATTCCTGTAACGACAATTGGCGAAGCGAAAGTTTTGCTGACTTTGTTCGAAGGGAAAGAAGTGTTCCGTCATCCCACGCTTATTAACGCATCCTATATAAAAACTCTTGTTGAGCAATTCAAAAAAGATGGGGAAATTTCCAACCATGGTGCTGCCCGTTCCTTGCAGGCCCATTTGGATCAAGCGGTACGTTTGGAAAAGCGAGAAGCAGCAGAAAGAGTGGTCAAGCACATGCAAAAGTTTAACGAGTTGCTTGACAAGCATAAAAAAAATAGGGTGATATCCGAGGATGCATATAACACACTAAAAATTCATACAGATTCATTGATTAAGAAGTGGCAAAAAGATTGCAAGAAAGACTAGAGTTACCAAGTTGATAGTGAATCAGGTAGTTGGGTGGGTCCCATTTGATTAGGGACCCCGTTTCTTGTGCTTGTAAAGAGACGACTACAACCACTTCATATCGCTATTGCCTCGCAACTAAAATTGTAAACATTAGAAAATAGGATGTTAAACAAAAAATTATTCCATTTCTCATTCTCTGTGGTTCTCCTCTTTCGCGATGTACCCTTCGAAAATCATACTTTCTTCCTCAACATGATGCTCAATATAGATCCCCGGCTTTTTTACCTCTCCGATTGAAAGAGTCTCTGTTAGCTGAAATTGATAGTTATCGATATTAGCTTTGATAAAATCCTTTTCAAAGTTTTTAAGATAGGCACTCGGATAGAGTTCCTTCATTTTACGTATAGATTTTGCGCCTTGTTTATAATAAGCGAGGCATCCAATAATTGTGGCATCTTTTTTACAAAGATTTGTGAGCTTTGCAAGAGGGAACACATGATTAAATAGTGCATAGTCGTTGAAGGAAATGCTATCAATGAGATAATCAATGCTCTTATTTGCCAATGGCAAATGAAGAGACGAGTTGACAATATAAAGGACTTTCAAAGCTGGATTGATTGAGTCAATTTTCGCCTTCAGCTTCTCGACCATTTCTTGTTTACTGCCGCAAAAGATGTAATAGGCATTTTCTGATAACAGATGTAAATACTTTGGCAGAAATACAAAGGTATCAATGCAAGGTTCCATAACAACTTTATTTTCTAAATCGACATTTTTCAGTTTTTGATAAGTGAAGAGACTGCATTTCTCAATCACTTTGACGAGTTCAGGGCTCATTTCTTTTACCGTTTTTTGCTCATACAAGTATGCGCTATTTTGAGTGGAGTCATCAAGGTCAGGAGCATACAATATGCTTTTATGAATTTCTGCATGATAGCCGCATGTACAATGAATAGAGGCATCGATAATCGAATCATTATGAATCAGTGCGTTTTGAAATTGAAAAGAACCGGAACAAACAGGGCAACGCAGAAAAGGGATAAACGACAAAGAAAAACCCGTTCCTGGTTTGCTGGTTTCCTTTTGGCGAACGGCATCAATTTTCTGATCAATTTCTTGTATCGTCGAGTAAAGTTTAGAAATTTCAAAGGAGATTTCTTCTTTTTTTCGTTCAAGCATTTGCATGTAGAGAGCCAAATCTTCATGGTCACGCAGCAATGTAATCCTTTTTAAATCAATGATTTCCCTGATTTCATTTAATGTAAATTCAAACGATTTTAATTCAGTAATGATTTTCATATCGTCTTCACATGTTTGATCAAAATCATAATATGTCCCTGTTTTTACAGGTATAAGCAATCCAAGATTCATATAGTAGCGAATCGTATCAATAGATACATTGAATTTTTTAGCAAATGAACTAATTCTCATCTTTCACTTCTTTCCTGGAGTATACTCCATGCTTTTCGTAAATTTATTTAAAAATACAGATTGACCTCCACCATAGACAATCTTTTAGTATTTATTCGAGATGTTTAAAATTTCAGCCAATTCGCTCAATAAAGGAGGATAAAGATTTTAACTATTATCTTAATTTAACATTAGCAAAACTTATTACAAGGAAGGGATTTTAATTTGGAAAACACACACATGGAACGCTCACTTACGTTGTTACCACTTATTATGTTTGGAATATCCTTTATGGCGCTTGGAACGGTATTTAGTACATATGGAATAGCAGCAAAACTAACCCACGGTATGGTTCCTTCTGCTTACATTTTAGCATTGGTTGCAATGTTTTTTACAGCATTAAGTTATGGCAAAATGGCCTCCGCTTATCCAGTAGCTGGTTCTGCTTATACGTATGTGCAGAAATCCATCTCTCCGTTTGCTGGTTTTTTGGTAGGATGGAGTATTCTGGTTGACTATTTACTTCTTCCGATGGTCAATTATTTGATTTTTGGTACATTTTTGCATGCCGCTATACCAGGTGTTCCTAAGTTTATTTGGATTTTGGGGATGATTATCCTAGTTACATTTGTGAATGTGAGAGGAGTCAAACTAGCCACCAAAGTCAATTTTCTTATCAATGCTTTTTCTGCTTTATTTATTATTTTATTTTGCTTTTTTTCTATCAAATATATGGTTACAAATGAAGGCGCTTTCTCCTTGTTTACATTGACACCATTTTATCAGCCTGAAGCAGGATTTTCTGCAGTCATAGCGGGTGCATCGATTCTATGTTTCTCTTTTTTAGGATTTGATTCAATTACTACATTCGCGGAAGAAGTTAAGAACCCCACAAAAGTTCTGCCCAAGGCCATTCTGATTATTACTTTTTCAGGCGGAGCTATCTTTACGCTAGTTGCATACTTAGCGCAGATTGTCTATCCGAATTATGCCTCGTTTAGTGATCCCGATTCCGCATCATACGTGATCATTCAGTCTGTGGGCGGGAGCTTTTTGGCCTCGTTGTTTATCGTGATGATTTCTATTGGCTGTTTCGGATCAGCAATGGTTTCTCAGGCAAGTGTGGGACGTTTACTTTATTCAATGGGCCGGGATGGTGTATTGCCAAAAAGAATTTTCGGCTTTATTCATCCAAAATATAAAACACCCTTTAACAATCTGTTAATTGTTAGTGCGATTAGTTTGGCTTCCTTATTTATTAATATGGCAACCGCTACTTCGCTGATCAACTTTGGTGCTCTTCTCGCTTTCACTTGCGTTAATCTATCCGTGATCGCTCACTTTTATTTGCGACGAAAGGAACGTTCCATTACTGGAACAATTCAATACCTGCTGTTCCCGATTGTTGGAATGGTTTCGGATGTTTGGCTTCTTTGTAATCTTGCTTCCTATTCTCTGACATTGGGCATCGTGTGGTTTTGTATTGGATTGGTTTATTTAATGGTGATAACGAAAGCGTTTAAACAAAGACCTCCAGAAATCCAAATGGATTCTGTAGAAAATCTCTAATCTTCTATATAAAGAAAGGAAAGATATGAAATGAATGCAGATTTGATCCTAACAGGAAATAAAGTATTTACCGGCCTTGCTGATCATCCGGAAGAGGCAGCAATCGTCATTCAAGGAAATCAGATTATCGCTGTATGTTCGATTGAAGAGAGCAAGTCTTATGCGGGGAAAGAAACAAAGCAGTATGACTTCCATAACCAACTAATTCTCCCAGGGTTCCATGATGCTCATCTGCATGTGATGCTTGGCAGTCTTTTTAGCAACTTTAGTGTTGATTTAGGGGAAGCGGCATCTGAAGAAGAGGCAGCAAAGATGGCGAAGGAATTTGCGGATAAGAGACCAAATGACGATTGGGTTATCGGTAATGGATGGGATAGCGGAAATTGGGAGAAGAAAGGGTTTCCTAGCCGTTTCTCCCTAGATCAGGTTATCCCTGATCGTCCAGTTCTGCTTTTTCATGCTGAAGGACACTATGCCTGGGTAAACAGTAAAGCTTTAGAAATTGCCAGAATAACTCGCCAAACAGAGAATCCTCCTTTTGGAACTATTTTGAAGGACGAACAAGGGGAACCGTCAGGTGTGTTAATTGAAACAGCGGTTGCTTTGGTAGCGGATATCGCACTTGCTTTTTCTAAAGAAAGACAGTATGAGCTGTTGAATGGATTTCTTCAGCAGGCTAAAAGAGAAGGAATCACTTCCGTGAACGATTTGTACGCCCAGCGTGCTCTTGAAAAGCTGGAAAGTTTTGATACCTTCGGGGAATTTGATGAAGCCGGCCGTCTAACCACTCGTATCCATTTTTATCCTGCTTTGAATGGAGATCTAAATCGGGTGAAACAACTACGGAATAGATTTAATTCAGATAAACTAAGATTAGCAGGACTAAAACAATATATTGATGGTGTTATTACTGGATATACTGCTTACATGCTTGATCCCTACCTTGATAAACCAGAAACGAAGGGGCATGTCGCCTTTTCGCCGGAAATGATCAAGTCTTGGGTAGCAGAAGCAGACCGAGAGGGTTTTCAAATTCGCTTCCATGCGATTGGGGATGGAGCGGTTCAGTTAGGATTAGATGCGTTTGAAGAGGCACAAGAAATAAATGGACAGCGGGATTCCCGACATGCTTTAGAGCACGTCGAAGTCATTAACCCGAATGATCTTCCACGTTTTAAAGAGCTTGGTGTCATTGCATCCATACAGCCTTCTCATCTTGCTTTGATGCCGAGAACCAGTATTACATCCCGTGTGAAGGAGGAAAAATTCCCTTATCTCTACACTTGTAAGTCATTGCAGGATGCGGGCGCAGCTCTGGCTTTCGGAACGGATTTTCCGATCGCACCGTTGAGCCCTATTCTACAAGTTTTCCATGCAGTCACAAGAGTCGATTACACCGGGAAAGACACATGGAATGCACAAGAACGGATTGGGATTGCAGAGGCACTTCGGGCTTATACAAAAGGGGCAGCTTACAGCGTGCATCGAGAGAAAGAGCTAGGAACATTGGAATCAGGCAAGCTTGCTGATATTGTTGTTCTCGACCGTGACCTCTTTGCTGTTCCGCTTGAGAAAATACCTGAAACAAAAGTGAAAATGACCATCATGGACGGTGAAATCGTCTTCACTGATCTTGAACAACAAGCAAATGTCGTAACAAACTATGCAATTAAGGAATAATAAAAGAGCGCCACATCGCTATTAAGCTGATAGTTTCTTGTATTTCAAAAAAGCCTGTCCTTTATTTTAGAGAAAGAACAAAAGCTGAAAATAAGCCTCATGAACGAACTAAAACGGATAGATCTTTAGAAATGCAAATTCTATCTTTTTAAATAGGGAAGTGATTGCTGTGAACAAGAACTCAAGTGATGGAATTGTAGCGGTAAAGGGAAAGAATGCACAAGCTACCAAACTGCAGAGGTATATTTCAAAAAAATTCTAACAATTTATTGACTTATGAATTCAGTGTTATGTACAATGTATACATAGAGCTGAATTGAAGTTAAAAAGCATATAAGGGGGCACACAAAAATAGCATCTCTGCCAGTCAATTTATATTTGAAGAATCTCTTTGAGCAGAATTATATAACCTAAAGTCTAATAGAAAGTCATGCTTTCTTAGTAAATGCAAATTTAAATAGATGGTAAGGAGGAATAAACATTGCCAAAACAAGAACTTGAATTTACTAGTTATACAAAATTCGAAGTAGAACATTTCGAAAATGTTAAAGGATTATCTCAAAGAGTGATTGCTGAAGATCCGGAGAGTGGAGTGGCAACTCGTATTTTACAATTTGAGCCTAACACAGATACATCACCAAATGGAGTGCAAATTCATGACTTTTGGGAAGAGCTGATCATCATCGAGGGTTCAATTATTGATTTGCAATTAAACGAAGAATTTACAGAAGGAATGGTTGCTACCCGTCCCCCGGGCATGAAACATGGTCCTTGGAAATCGCCAAACGGATGCAAGATTTTTGAAGTCCGTTATTACACTACATAAAGCCGACTACATTATCTCTTCAAATGGACAGGTAGGTAATATGAAAAGATTGATAGTTACATTTTTAAATCAGGTAACTTCTATGAAATCATCTCAATATCATTTAAATTTTAAGGAGGCAATCAACTGATGGATGATAGAACTTTTAGAAATGCGATGGGAAAATTTGCTACAGGAGTAACAGTCATTACAACACTTTTAGAAGGTGAAGCACACGGTATGACTGCAAATGCATTTATGTCAGTTTCCCTTAATCCAAAATTGGTCTTAATATCAATAGGTGAAAAAGCTAAAATGCTAGATAAAATTAACGAGTCTGGAAAATTTGCTGTTAATATATTGTCTGATGATCAAAAAGAGCTATCCATGCATTTTGCGGGTCAAACGAAAGAAGAACGTGAAATTGAATTTGATTGGGTAAATGAACTACCAGTAATAAAAAATGCTTTAGCAAACATTGTATGTAAGGTCCATAGTAAACAAATAGCAGGGGATCATACACTTTTCATTGGAGAAGTAACTGATATTGTCACTAGCGAAGGGGCACCACTAGCCTTTTATGAAGGGAAATATAGTGAAGTTAATCAGCTAATTAGCTTATGAGTAATAATGAACAAGATAAGACTATTATTTAAGGCAGATAATTAAATGGTGTGCTAGAAAGAGTGATAGTGTAAAAACATAGAACTATATATTTTTTTCGACTTAAGATGATAATCAAAACAATTTATGCATCAATGCAGCTCTATCGTAGACAGACTTCGCCTGTTATTGGTGAGTCTGTCTTTTTTATTATATAAAAGGTAGATTATATCCCAAGAGTAACCACTCTTAGAAAAGAATTTAAAAAGGAGGAATGAGAGTTGAAACGCATTTATTTAGATCATGCTGCAACGTCTCCCATGCACCCAGAAGTTATGAGAGAGATCCTCCCATATATGTCAACTGCATTTGGAAATCCATCCAGCATTCATTCTTTCGGTCGGGAAAGCAGACATGCTGTTGATGAATCAAGATCCATTCTTGCTGCAAGTATTGGGGCAAAACCGAGGGAAATTATTTTCACAAGCGGTGGAACAGAATCTGTTAATCTTGCTGTTATTGGAGTCGCTCTGGCAAATGAGCAGAAGGGTAAGCACATTATTACGACTAAAATTGAACACCATGCGGTCTTGCATTCATGTCTTTATTTAGAGAAATTAGGGTTTAATGTGACTTATCTACCTGTTAATGAAGAGGGAAATATATCGATAGATGATTTAAAGAAGGCACTTACAAACGAAACGATTTTAGTTTCTATTATGTATGGAAATAACGAGGTTGGCACGATTCAGCCTATTGAGGAAATAGCCGAGCTTTTAAAAGACCATCCAGCTTATTTTCATACTGATGCCGTCCAAGCATATGGAATGGAGAAAATCGATGTTCAACAATTAGGCATTGATTTTATGTCCGCAACGGCTCATAAAATTAATGGACCAAAAGGTGTAGGGTTTCTTTATGCAAGAGAAGGGAAGAGAATAAATCCCCTTATTTTTGGAGGAGGGCAGGAACTTAAACGGCGTGCTGGTACAGAAAACGTTGCCGGTATTGTTGGTCTAGGGGTTGCAGCAAAAATGGCACTTTCTTCTCGTAAACAAAGGAGTGAACAATACCTATCATTTAAAGAAGAGATGTTATCCATTTTCCGTGAGCATGACCTAGAGTTTAATGTTAATGGCTCTTTAGAAGGTTTACCGCACGTGCTAAACATATATTTTAAAGGGGCACATGTGGAATCTCTATTAACAAATATGGATCTTGCGGGGATCGCTGTGTCGAGCGGCTCTGCTTGCACAGCTGGATCGATTCAGCCTTCACATGTATTAGTCGCAATGCATGGAGAAGATGCTATGCGAAGTATGTCTTCAATTCGGTTCAGTTTTGGGAGAGAAAATACGTTAGAAGATGTGAGAATTGCTGCAAATGAAACAGCTAACATAGTTACACGATTAGCAGCTGAGAAGCTTAGAAAATGATTAAATAGAAGAAAGCAATAAAAAAGAAGGCTTATCCAAAATCTATATTTTGGATAAGCCTTCTTTTTTATTAACCGTTCATTTCTTTTCGATCTGTTGAAACCTCTTTATTTTAAATTTAACAATTTTTGCTTTAGCTCATTTTCCATAGAAGAAAGTTCTTGTTCGGCTTGTTTACGTTTAGCCCGGCCTTCCTGTTGAATGCGCAGCGTTTCTTCTAAAGTAGAGATCAAATTGGCCTGTGTTTTCTTTAATGTGTCGATATCAACGAGGCCACGTTCATTTTCTTTTGCTGTTTCTATTGTATTCGTTTTTAGCATTTCAGCATTTTTTAATAGCAAATCGTTGGTTGTTTGTGATACTTGCTTCTGGGACTCCATCGCTTTTCGCTGTCTGACAAGCGTAAGTGCAATCGCCACTTGGTTTTTCCACAATGGAATAGCCGTTAAGATGGAAGACTGGATTTTTTCAGCTAATGCTTGGTTCATGTTTTGAATCATGCGAATCTGCGGGGCGCTTTGAATCGTGATCTGCCGACTCAGTTTTAAATCATGTAGTCTTTTTTCTAGACGATCAGCAAATTGTACCATGTCGTTTACATCTTGAAAGTCCATTTGATCTCCTGACTGCTCAGCCTTCCGGCGCAAAGCAGGAACCGTTTCCTGTTCTAACTCTTCTAGCTTTAATTCCCCGGCTGCAATAAAGATATTTAACGCCTGGAAATATTCTTTATTTTTTTCATACAATTGCTCCAGCATTTGTATGTCTTCCAAAAGAATCTTTTTCGAGTGATCCAACTTGACGCTAATCCGGTCAATTTGCGTGCCAACCTTTTGATACTTTGACATAATTTCTTGAATAGAGTTGGATACTTTATTAAACAGACGACTGAATACATTCTTTTTTTCAGGACTTAATTCATCCGGATTGACTTCCTGCAGTTTCTTCATTAAATCACTTAAGATATCCCCAATTGTTCCGATATCTTTTTGTTGTACATGATCAAGCATGGAATGTGAAAAACCTGAAAGCTTCGTCTGAGCTGCTGTACCATAGCTGATAACCGCCTGGTGATTTGTCGGATCAATTTGCTTGGCGATTTCCTGAGCTTTGAGTCGGTGTTCTTCAGGAAGCACATCAATCAATTTTTTAGGAGCTGATTGTTCATGAAGAGAGGGGCTGGGACTTTGCTCCATTAAGCTTTCGCCGAATGGCGAAGAAAGCAAATCATCAAGCCCACCCACATCTTCCTTTAATAAGGAGGGACGTTTCTCATTTTCTGTTGTCATAATTTATTTTATCTCCCTTCTCCAGGGCCTCGGGCAGTTCCTGTCTATTTAATGACTGCTTGGCCACATCGAGTTCAAAAGTTAAATGTTCAATATCTTGTGCCAATACTTTATGCAAATCTTTTTCTAATGTTTTTGTTAGATCATTGAGTGTTTCTTTTGTTTCCAGCAAAGACTGTTTGACGGATGAGTCCTTCAATTTTTGGGAATTTAACCACGCATATTTTTCAGCCAGTTCAACAACAGAGTCCAAGTGGGAATAAAAAAAGGATTCTGCTTCATAAAAACGCTTTGGCTCTTTTTTCACTACCGAAAAAATTCTGCGTACGAGACGGTTCAATTCAATCATTTGTTTTAGGGAACTGATGCTGCGCACGCGGACAAACACGTTTTTTAGCCGGCTTAGTTTTTGTTTTGCTTCTTTCATATTTTCAAGAATAAAATTGTATTCTTTTCTCGTTAAGCCATATTTTTTATATAGACGCGCATCTGCATATTTTCCCAAACCGAAATAAATGCCGGCCCCCAAGGCCACAGCTAATATAACTGCCAGCAAGGGAGAGAGCCCGAGCTGATTCACAAAGAGCAGCGAGCAAATGATCACTGCGGGAATGGTGATCATTGCACGAAGGATAAAAAGCAATGGATTTTTCATCGTACTCACTCCAGTTATGATTTTCCTTGTAATACGCGCGATCTGTCAAAAAGTTTCATGATTCTTTAAATTTTATCAAAAATGCAGCCGCTTTGTCTTTACTTTTACTAATAGAAGAAAAGAATGGGAAAGTCAACTGAAAAGAAAAAAATGAAACAGATCCTTTAGGATCTGTTTCATTTTTTATTTTCCTTTGCTTACTTCTTTAGCAGGATAGAGTTTCTTACTCAGCCACGTTTGTCCGATGAGGAACAGACCGCTCACTCCCCAATACAGTGGAAGTGCTGCCGGAGCGGAAAACGAAAATACGAGAATCATAACAGGTGAAAGCATGCCGACAATTTTCATTTGCTGTTGCTGCTGTTCTGGCATGCTCATTAAGGATACTCGGAATTGAATAAAGTACATAACACCAGCGATAATTGCCATTCCGATATCCGGCTGGCCAAGCTTGAACCAAAGAAAACCGGCATGCCGAATATCGTCTGATGTCCGGATCGCATAATATAACCCCATCCAAATAGGCATTTGCAAAAAGATCGGTAAACAGCCCATGGCAAATGGATTAATATTATGCTGCTGGTAAAGGGCCATCATTTCCTGTTGTACTTTCCGCTGCTCCTCTGGAGTTTTGGCGGCTTTCAATCGTTTCTGGATCTTATCCATTTCTGGTTTAACGACTTCCATTTTCTCTTTCATAACTTGCTGTTTCTTCATCGTGTTCAGCATTAAAGGCATTAAGATCAAGCGAACAGCGAGCGTGATAACAATGATAGCAAAACCATAGCTTCCGAGAAGCTCGCCAAGTGCATGAATCAATTCAACAAAAGGTCGGACGAGATAATCGTGAAAGAAGTGCCCCTCCTCTTGAGCAGCCTGACACCCGCTCAAAAAAAGGCTGGCGCCGAGCAAAGAAGATAACAGTATCGATGTTTTTTTCAATGAATAGTTCCCCCTATAAGCCATTAATTGGCAGTCAAACTGTTTCTATATGATGAAAACTAAAATGAGTATACCTTAAATTGCCTGTTAGTTCAAATGAATACATACGTAGAATAGCCTATTCGTTTTCATCACTAATGGGTTTTGTGAACTTTTATTTATAATAGGTTGACTTAAAAAGCTTTTATCTTTTATCCTTAAAGAGAGAAAAGATAAAGGGGAGAGAGCAATGGCAAATTGGGACCATGTAGCAGAGCAAGTGTTGGAAGGGAACGAATTAAGTGATGAGCAGGCATTGGCCGTGCTAAATTGCCCAGATGAGGAGCTGCTGGCTCTTTTGCAGGCTGCATACAAAGTGAGAAGTCATTATTACGGCAACAAGGTGAAGTTAAATATGATCATTAATACAAAGTCAGGGCTATGCCCGGAGAATTGCGGCTATTGCTCGCAATCTATCCGGTCGACGGCTCCAATTGAAAAGTACAGAATGATGGACAAGGAATCGATTTTACAGGGAGCCAAGCGGGCGTATGATTTGCAGGCCGGCACGTATTGCATCGTCGCCAGCGGCCGCGGGCCGAGTAATAAAGAGGTAGAGCGTGTGACGGAAGCAGTGAAGGAAATTAAAGAAAAATATCAATTAAAAGTGTGCGCTTGCCTCGGGCTGCTAAAGCCGGAACAAGCAGCCAGGCTGAAGGAAGCGGGAGTAGACCGTTACAACCATAATCTCAATACTTCAGCGAGCCACCATGAACAAATTACAACGACTCATACATACGATGACAGGGTAAGAACGGTCAATACCGTCAAGGAATCGGGCATCTCTCCTTGTTCGGGCGTCATCATTGGCATGAAGGAGCAAAAGGAAGACGTGGTTTCCATGGCCCGCAGCTTACGAGTGTTGGATGCCGATTCTATCCCGGTAAACTTTTTGCATGCGATCGATGGGACGCCGCTTGAAGGAACGGCTGAATTAAATCCCCGTTACTGTCTAAAGGTATTGTGTCTGTTCCGCTTTATTAATCCGTCAAAAGAAATCCGGATATCAGGAGGCCGGGAAGTGAACTTAGGTGCACTTCAGCCGTTGGGTCTTTATCCAGCTAACTCTATCTTTGTAGGGGATTATTTAACCACTGCCGGGCAAGAAACGACAGCTGATCATAAAATGATTGAAGAAATGGGCTTTGAAGTCGAGTTTGCTTCACAGTCAGAGGAGCAGCCGGTTGTGTGAATGAGTGCTAAGCTACAATAAAGAGACTTAAAAACGGAAGGGTGCTATTCAACAATCCAATCAGAGTGTTGAATAGCATTAAGATTAGAATAGGACGAAGATTTGTACGCAGTTCCGTCCTATTCTAATCTCTAACAAAAACTTCTTCTCTAAAATAATGTATAAATTGGTAAAATAATATACAATCAAATTAGAACAATCGTTCAAATATGTGAATTATATTTATGGCTTAATTAGAACGATTGTTCAATTTAAGGCGGGTGCAACTTTTTGAATAAAAGACGTTATGACAGTGAAAAGGCAAGAAAGGAAATCATGGAAAAAGCAACATTGTTATTTTCTGAGAAAGGCTACAATCAAACATCAGTTGGAGACATATCAAAAGCGTCTAGTTACAGCAAAGGGCATATTTATTATCACTTTCAAAATAAAGAAACGCTTTTTGTCATACTGGCAAAAAAAACGATGCAAGAATGGCATGACAAGTGGCTGAGAAAAGAATCTACTTGCTCTTCTGCAACAGAAAAGTTGTACGGAATGGCCCTGCATGTTCTCTATAATTACCAGACACCGTTATTAAAAGCGGGACGGGAATTGGCATCAAGTCCGAATTCGAGCTCAGAGTCTGTGAAAGAATTATACAATTTAGCCATTGTTCCAATGAGTGCGTACCGTGCTATTTTACAAGAAGGGGTAGATCAAGGAGAATTTATAGCTGGAAATATTGATGAATGGACCGTATTGCTTGGATCATGGCTCGGGGGATTGTGCCAGCTCACCAATACTCAGGAACTGGGTTTGCTTGAACCTCTTTTTAATCAAGCAATAACCATCTTTTTAAGATCCATCAAAAAGGAAGGGATATAAAATGAGGATTGGCTTAATTGGAGATAGTTTAACAGAAGGTCGCCCTGGCGTGTCTTTCTTGAATTTATTAAAAGAGAGATACCCGAATTTGACTTTTGATAATCTCGGAAAACCAGGTGAAACAGTCAAAAGTTTGCATGCTAGACTAACCAAATCGAAATTAGCAACAGATTATGATCTGGCTTTCCTGTGGATTGGAACCAACGATGTTTATTCTAAAATGTTAAGCGTTCAAGCACAGCCTGTTACAGGAGACCGTCAGGAATTTCGAGAAGTGTTTACTAAGGTTTTAGAGATCGTTATCGCTTCTGCAAAACAGGTTGTTACTGTATCGCCGGCAATTATAGGAGAAAACATGAGCAATGAAGCAAACAAAGAATTAAGGGATTTGTCTACAATCATTCAGTCGATTACTGATCTATATTCCACTGTAAGCTTTTTGAATATGCAGGCTGTGTTTGAAGGACATCTAGCCAACGTGAAAAGCTCGGATTACATGAGCACCAGCGTTTGGAGAGTGATGAAGGATGTACTATTTTATAAAAATGAGGCTCGGATCGATCGATTATCAAACAAGCGGGGGCTCCATTTGACATTAGATGGCATTCATTTAAATACTAGCGGTGCCCGGATCGTTGCCGATGAATATACAACGGTGATGGAACATCTTATCTATAATAACAGTCGTACATTGGAGAAGTAATTCTTGATAGAAGGTGAAGTTTTTCAAACGGAGGGATTGGCATGGGGGAAAGTAAAAAAGTTGCGATTGTAACTGGTGGAGCATCAGGAATAGGGAGAGCGATCTGTAATGAATTAACTGCACATAATGTGTTTGTCGTTATTGCAGATATTAATATTCGAGAAGGAAAAGCCGTTGAAGAAGACCTTAATAAAAGAAATCATCATTCAAAGTTTGTTTATTTAGATGTCACTGATTCAGCTAGTGTGGAAGAGCTTATTAGAGAAACATATAGGGATTTTGGGAGATTGGATTATCTTTTTAACAATGCTGGCATGGCTATGTACGGTGAACTATATGATATGTCGATAGAAGACTGGAAAGAAATTATGGATATTAATTTATGGGGCGTCATTTACGGAACTCAAACCGGATACAAGATTATGAAGGAGCAGGGATATGGTCATATTGTCAATACGGCATCAGCTGCAGGTCTTGGTCCTTCTCCTATATCCTCAGCGTACTCAACAACAAAGCATGCTATCGTTGGGCTCACCACCTCTCTTCACTATGAAGCAGAAGAATTTGGTGTGAAAGTGAGCGCGCTTTGTCCGGCCTTTGTTGATACTCCAATTTTTGATGAAGCGAAAGCCATTAATATTAATAAATCTATGATGACCGAACAACTAAAAAAACAAAAGCCGATGTCACCAGAGCAGCTTGCCAAAATGACGATTCGTGCCGTTCATAAAAATAAACTTATCATCTGTCCACTCCCCATGCGTAAAACGATGGATGTCATTTTTACAATTTTTCCTCCATTACACCGTTCACTTATGAAATTAGTTTGTAAGGTAAGTAGAAAAGCCCGTATGTTGTAGCCAATCTTATCATTTTCTCAAAATCATTCGCTCTTGTTGAACAGACCAGTTAAAGGAACAAAAATCTCTAATAGGGCAGTTTTTCTTATAATAAAAACTCTGTTTTATTTTTCCACCTGTCGTAGTTCTGCTGTTTCATTTAATGTTACTATTATATAAATACAAAATAATGTAGAGCAGAAGAAAGGGTGGGGCTATGAGAAATGGTTGTCTGTTTATTGTTCAACTCGCTTTTTTATGGCTGATTTACGAGCTGGGCCAATTTATTTCTGGATTTTTTCACTTGCCTGTGCCTGGCAATGTTTTAGGAATGCTCATTTTATTTTTGTTGCTTTCTTTTAAGATAGTGAAAATAAGGTGGATTGAAAAAGGGGCTTTATTTCTAAACACGCATTTGGCTTTTTTTTTCATACCTATCGCCGTCGGTTTAATGACTTTCATGCCACTTTTAAAAGAGAGCGGTGGAGCGCTCGCTGTTATTTTATTCGGCAGCTCCATTATCGGAATGGCAGTAACAGGCGGAGTGGCGCAATTTTTATCAGCGAAACAAGTGCACAAAGAAAAAGGGGAGACTACCCGTGAGCATCATCACTCTGTTTAATATTGTCTTAACACTTGTGGTTTATTTGCTTGCCCGTGTTCTTGCCTCCCGTTTCCCATCGCCGCTTACTACACCTGTATTTTTAAGCACAGTGACTATTATTTTTATCTTAGTGTGCAGTGGAATGTCTTATGAAGACTACACACCTGCAAAAGAGATCATGACTTATTTGCTTGGGCCTGCGACGGTAGCACTGGCTATTCCGCTGTATCACAACCGACATGTATTATTGCAGAGAGCTATGCCTGCTTTTTTTGGATTGACAGCTGGGACACTGGCAACTATTACTTCGGCAGTTTGGCTAACCAAAGCTTTTCAGTTGCCAATGGCGACCGCTGCCTCTGCCGCAGTCAAGTCAGTCACCACTCCGGTAGCCATTGAAGTAGCTCGTATAATCGGGGGAGATCCAGCTTTATCAGCTATCTTCGTTATGGTAGCAGGAATGTTCGGTGCCATGTTTGGACCCTGGCTGCTCACATGGATGAGGGTGACAGACCCCTTTTCCCGCGGCTTGTCCATCGGAACGACTGCCCACGGAATAGGAACGGGCCAAATCGTTAATGAAGGAAGTCTTCAAGGGGCCGTTTCGGGCGCCGCTATGGGATTTGCAGCTATCTTTATCTCTTTTGTTCTGCCATGGTTTTTTCCATTGTTAAAATAAAGGCCCGGTTAATTTTATCTGGTTGATTGGAGTGGAAGTTACAAAGACCTCTCTATCGTGTAGTTACAGGGTTTTGTATGAGGAATTCAAATTTACTATTCAATGCCCTATGGAAAGCAAAGAGAATCCGCTCGATTCTTATGATTAACATAGCCATAATAAAAAAGACGCCGTTTTTGTTTCGGCGTCTTTTTTACCTGGGCGATTACCCAATTAAAATTCGTTCCTTTGGGAAGTTATAGCTGTCCTTAATTTCTTTTCCGCGAATAATAAAGAGCAAAGAGAAAAGCCCGATTCTTCCGATAAACATTAGCGTCATCAATAATAGCTTAGCGGAAGTGCTTAAATCGCTTGTGATGCCTAAAGATGATCCGGTAGTTCCGAAAGCGGAAGATACTTCGAAGATGATCTTTATAATGGGCAGCCCTGGTTCAAGGAATGAAAGAAAAATAATCGAACCGCCCCAAATAAAGAAGCCTGTTGTGATCACGACGAATGAGCGTTGTACATCAACTGGATGAACTTCTCTATTAAAAATCTTAATGGTATTTTTTCCTCTCGCATAAAAGTAAACACTCAAAATAGCGATCGCAAAAGTAGTCGTTCTCAGCCCGCCACCTACACTGCTTGGCGAAGCGCCGATAAACATCAGTGTTGAAATAAGCAGCAGGGTGGCCATTGAAAACTCGTTCAAGTCCAGTGAAGTTAAGCCGGCACTGCGAGCAGCGATAGATTGGAAAGCAGAATAAAAGAACGACTCATGCCATGTTTTATCAATGAAAAAGTGATTTCGTTCAAGCAAATAAATGAGCAGAGTACCGAGAGCCGCCAAAATGGCATATACGGTCGTTGTCAGCTTTGTAAACAGAGAGAAATGAAACTTCACTGGCTCTCTGTAAGTCAAATAATCTTTAATTTCTACTAACACAGGAAAACCGATAGCACCGAGCACAATCAATATCATATTGATAAACTGGACAAAGTAATCATTGGAAAAACCAATTAATGAGCTTCCGGTTATATCAAACCCGCCGTTCGTTGTGGCGCTGATTGAAGCAAAAACCCCATGTAAAAAGGCTTCAGAAACAGTCGGATAATATTGAAGAAAATACGTGCTTAAAATAAGAGCACCGACAGCTTCAATTCCAAGAATTAATAAAAAGATTTCAATCATCAGCCTGACGAGTCCGGCTAAATCTGTTCTATTTTGGTCAGCCATGATCAGCTGACGCTCGCGCATCCCAATCCGCTTTCCAAATAAGATCCAGATAATAGAGCTCAGAGTCATAATCCCTACGCCGCCTACTTGCAAAATAAACAGGATAAAAAAATAACCGACGGTACTGAATGTGTCAACGACTGAAACTGTTGATAACCCAGTAACACTTAAAGCACTGACCGCCACGAAGGCAGCATCTATAACAGAAATTTCAACTCCGGGTTTATGAGCAATAGGTAACAGCAATAAGCCGGTAGAGAACAATGCACCGGTTAGATACAGCATGACGATTAATTGAAAAGTGGACAACTTGAGTGCTTTTATTTTCCCAGGATCTTTCATAACATCTACCTCTCAATTTTCCCGGCATAATGTCTGCCCGATTTTTGCGTCGTAAAAACATATTCCCTATTATATTAGAAAAAGGAACGAATTTAAAAGCCTTTCCTCAAAAGAAAAAAACCTTCAAAGATATGAACAAATGACAGAGAGGATGTTTTATTTTTTTCGACAAAAAACGAAACCAAATAAAAAAGAAAACGTATAAATAGGCAACTGCGGAAAAGGAGGAAAAAGATGAAGAAGATTTGGAAGCGGCTAAAGTTTGTTTTTACTTTCAGACGGTCTATCCCGTTCTTAAAGGATTTCTTTTTAAGCAAAGAAGTAACTGCCGTTAGCAAAATAGTATCCATTGGGTTAATCATTGGCTATTTGTTGCTGCCATTTGATTTGATTCCTGATTTTTTTGCCGTTTTCGGCTTAATAGATGATATTGCCATTTTTGCGTTTGTACTTCAACAAATTGTTAAACTGGCACCAGATTCATTAAAAGAAAAGCATAAGATGATATAAACACTGCCCTGTACCGCTATTTGAGGTACAGGGCCATTTTTTTTTTTTTTTCAGGAGACAGGAGCAAAAATGACTTGCAAATTTCTTGCCGCTTTTATTAATTGCTCTTCCGGCTGAACAAGGGCGATTCGCACATAGCCCTCTCCGGAAGGGCCAAAAGCATTTCCTGGCACCATAACGACACCGGCTTTTTCAATACAGTAAAAAGCAAACTCTTTGGAAGTCCAGCCTGCCGGTATTTCGGCCCAAATAAACATGCCGCCTGATGGACGGTCAACATCCCAGCCGATAGTGCTCAACTCATTGATGAATAGGTTCCGCCGCCGCTCAAAAACGGAGCGGACCTGCTGGCTGATTTTCTCGGCATGATCGAAGGCGGTGATGGCCGCAGCTTGAATCGGGGCAAATATGCCGTAATCTAAATTAGACTTTAATTGAGTGATTGCTTTAATGATATCCTCATTGCCAGCAATATAAGCGATGCGGGCTCCAGCCAGGCTAAAGCTTTTAGAAAGCGAATTAATTTCAATGCCGACCTCTTTGGCGCCTGGCACACTCAAAAAGCTGAGCGGTTTTGTATCATCAAAATAAAATTCTGAATAAGCTCCGTCATGAAGAACGACAATCTGATGTTTTTTAGCAAAAGCGATGACGTCGTTGAAAAATTGCTCATCTGCTTCGCCAGCAATCGGATTGCCGGGGTAGTTTAAAATCATCAGTTTTGCTTTTTCAGCAACCTCATTTGGAATAGCGGTTAAATCAGGAAGAAAGCGGTTTTCTTTAAGCAATGGCATGTAAAAAGGCTCCGCTCCTGCTACAGCTAATCCGGTTTCATAGGCGGTATACCCAGGATCTGTGACAAGAACGACATCTCCAGGGTCAGCAAATACGAGCGGTAAATGGACAAGTCCTTCTTGGGAGCCCATCGCATGAACAATTTCTGTTTGAGGGTTTAAGGTAACCCCGTATACCCGTTTATAATAGCGAGCGGCTGCCTCATAAAATGCTTTCGTGCCTGAGAGGGTATACCCATAGCTGGAAGGCTCAGCAGCTCGGGCAGCAAGCTCATGGCGGATAACATCCGCTGGCGGGAGGTCGGGACTTCCTAAGCTTAAATCGATGAGTTCTTTTCCTTCTGCTTCCTGCTTGACTTTAAATGATTTTAACTCACTAAAAATAGATGAACCGAACTTTTCCATTCGCTTTGAATAATGAAACGCCAAGATGAACGCCCCCTGTGTAGTATAGATCAGTCTTTATTCCATATTGTAGCATACAGAATTCTTATTTAATTTTAAATTTTTCAATTAATTACCATAATTGTTCAGATGGCAAGTTTGGGCTTGCTTGCCAGTTTCCTTTCTCCGGGAACGGGAATAGTCCTGTATGCAGGAGAGGGAGGAGCATTATGGACAAAAAGAGAACGAGAAAGCAGATTTTGATTATTATTTTTCTAAGCATTTATGCAGTCACCATGCTGGGCAATGTGTATAAGCCGCTTCCCAAGCATGTATCATATGAAAGCCCTGTTTACCAGGTAGGGGAAGATCAGGTGAATTTTTATTATAATTTGTCTGGAAAGAGAAAAGAGGGGAAGACATTTACTGAACAAATATTTAAAAGAACACTGGAGATTATTGATGAGGCTGACCAATTTATCGTATTGGACTTTTTCCTCTTTAATTCCTATCATAATAAAAATCAACAATTTCCTAAAATAACAGAGAAGCTCACTAGAGCCCTGATTGAGAAAAAAAAGAAAAACCCGGATATAGACATCATTCTTATCTCCGATGAAGTAAATACATCCTATAATTCTCACAAGGCACCTGAATTTGAAATGCTGAAGAAAAATGGCATAAAAGTTGTTTTAACCGATGTTCAACCGCTGCGTGATTCCACCCCGCTTTATAGTGGAGTGTGGCGGATGTTTTTTCAATGGTTTGGCGACAAAGGAAAAGGATGGCTGCCCAATGCACTTGCGGAAACGGCACCGGATATGACGGTGCGTTCTTATTTGAAATTATTTAACGTTAAAGCGAATCATCGGAAGACCATTGCCACAGAAAAAACAACGCTTATCAGTTCAGGCAATCCTCATGATGCGAGTGCATATTTTGCCAATACAGCCTACGAAGTGAGAGGAGCTTTAATGAATGATCTGCTCGTTTCAGAAAAGGCGGCGGCTGATACACGACGGAAAATTACTTTCCCGGAGCCTGTCCACCAACAGACCGGTAAAGGCAATATGTACGTACAGTTATTAACAGAAGGAAAAATTGCAAAAGCGGCCAAACGGGAAATAACAAAGGCGAAGAAAGGAGAAGAAATCTGGCTTGCGATGTTTTATCTTGCCGATCGTGACATGGTTGATGCTTTGGCGGAGGCGGCGAATAGAGGGGTAAAAGTGAACCTCATTTTAGATACGAACAAAAACTCGTTTGGTAAAAAGAAAACAGGATTGCCGAATATTCCAATCAGCGAAGAACTTCTGGAAGATTCTCACGGCAAGATCCATATTCGATGGTTTGCGCCAGAACCTGAGCAATTTCATACGAAAATGATTTATATAAAAAAGAAGAAGAGCAGCACGATTATTAGCGGTTCTGCCAATTATACATCAAGAAATTTGAACAACTTTAATTTGGAGACAAGTGTAAAGATAACAGGCCCTCATTCGGCTGCTGTCATAGCGGAAACAGAACGTTATTTTCAGCAGATTTGGAACAACGAAGGGGCAGAATATACAACGAATTATAAAATACATTATGAAAAAACAGCAGGAATCAAGAGGGTAGTATATACACTACAGAAGCTTTTGCATTTAACCACATATTAATATAGAACCAAACAAGCAGGCGGATTCGCCTGCTTGCTTGGTTTGCAGAAATTGACAAAATAATTTTTTTTAAAACAACCATGCTATAAGAGAATCGATTACAAGGAGGAACAGCAATGACAGTAATTAGTGATTTAAAGCAAACGATGTCCGGATTAAAAAGTGCCCAAGCAAGCCTCGAGGGATTTGCTTTAGCTACAGAAAACCAACAGGCGAAGCAATTATTCCAAACGGCTGCTCAACAAACCCAGTCGGTAATAGATGCTCTTCAGCCGCGCATCACTGAAGTAGAAAATGAAGAACCGCAATACAAAAATAGTTAAATAAATACACTTTGTGCAAAAATCAAAAAACATTCAATAGCAGCAAATGGAGGTGAAAGCGTGGAGAAGCAGCGAACATGGGTCTTTGATAACAAACCAGTCATTATTTCAACCGGCGTTGTCGGGGGACCGTTTGAAAGCAACGGAAAGCTAGCAAATGAGTTTGATGTGCTGCATGATGATCTATGGATCGGGCAGGAGTCCTATGAGAAAGCGCATAGAAAGTTAATGGAAGAAGCTTCTTTGCGGGCTATTGAAAAGGCAAGACTGAAAAAGCAGGATATTGAATACTTCTTCGCCGGTGATTTAATTAATCAAATCACGCCGACAAGCTTTGCTGCTCGGACTCTTGCTGTGCCGTACCTCGGACTGTTCGGTGCCTGTTCCACATCGATGGAAGGGTTGGCGCTCAGTTCCCTTCTTATCAACAGTAAGATGGCGAACTTTGTTTTAACTGGTGCATCTAGCCACAATGCGGCAGTGGAAAAACAATTTCGTTATCCAACAGAATACGGAAGCCAGAAGCCGCCAACGGCTCAATGGACGGTAACAGGAGCTGGGACAGCCATCGTGGCCCAACAAGGCGAGGGCCCTCATATTTTATCTGCCACGATTGGAAGAGTCATTGATATGGGGCTGACCGATCCCTTTAATATGGGAGGAGCCATGGCTCCAGCTGCAGTGGATACAATTATTGATCATCTTACTTCTTTAAAAATTGACCCTTCTTACTATGATTTAATTGTTACAGGAGACTTAGGAACAATCGGCAGAAACATCGCCCTTGAATTGCTGAAAAAAAGAGGCATCGAAATCAATGAGAGTCAGTTTCAGGACTGCGGCTTAATGATTTATAAAGAGAACCAAGAAGTCTTTGCCGGGGCAAGCGGAGCAGGGTGCTCGGCTGTTGTCGGCTATGGGCATTTGCTAAACCGATTGAAAAAAGGAGAACTAAAACGGATTCTATTAGTGGCGACTGGGGCTTTGCTGTCCCCGCTTTCCTTCCAGCAACAAGAATCTATTCCTTGCATTGCCCATGCGGTAGCGATTGAATCTAACCAGTAAGAGGAGACTATTATGACCGTAGCATCAGATGTGAAAATATGTACGGCCGGTTTAAAACAAGCAGAAGCGGTTTTTTCTAAGCTGGCCCTGTTGTCAAGTGATCCCGAAGCGCAACGGCTTTTTCATGAGAGTATGCTTACTATGCAGGAGATCATCGAACGAATGAACAAGCGAATTTTTGAACTGGAAAATGAGGAACCGCAATATAAAGGGTTTTAGTCGGGGGATGATTATATGACTCAGTGGCTAGAAGTCCTGATCCGGTCTATATCTTTTTTGACCATCTTATTTATCATTACAAAGGTAATTGGAAAAAGGCAAATTGCTCAGCTGTCCTTTTTTGAATATATTGCAGGCATCACAATTGGTAGCATTGTCGCTGAAGCTTCGCTAGCAAGAGAGCGGTCAATTATCGATGCTCTTATAGCAATTGCGGTATGGGGAATTATACCCGTTCTTGCTGACTATATTGCTATGAAGAGCAAATCAGCAAGAGGGGTGCTAGAAGGCCATAGCACAGTATTTATAAAAGATGGAAAAATTCTTGAGGATAATTTAAAGAAAGAAAAATATACAACAGACGAATTGCTTTCTTTATTGCGGAAAAAGAATATTTTCTCCTTAGAAGATGTGGAATATGCCGTGTTAGAGCAAGACGGAAATCTAAATGCTCTCTTGAAAAAAGATAAGCGTCCATTAACGAGAAGCGATTTACAAATGCTTTCAATCAATGAAAAAGAGCCCTATACCGTTATTATGGATGGGCGTGTATTAGTGGAGACACTTTCAAAAAGCGGCAAAACGAAGGAATGGCTGAATCAAGAGTTAGAAGCGGCCGGTGTGACACTTGAAAATGTGTTTCTCGGTCAAGTAAATTCTTATGGAGAACTGTACATCGATTTATTTGATGATCAGCTGCAGGCGCCTCCACCGCAGGAAAGGCCGTTATTGCTGGCAAACTTGAAGAAATTTGCTGCGGATATGGAAGCTTTCGCCTTAGCTACAGACTGCCAAAAAACAAAGAAAATGTATGAAAAAAATGCGGCGGATATTCAAAGGCTCATTCGGCAAACAAAGCCATATCTATCGAATTAAAGCTCTCTCGTTAGACAGTTTTTAATTCGATTTTTCTTAATTCAATATGTGCAAAATTCAAAAAATGAATTTTTATTGGTTCTATAGCCAGTAATTTGCTAAAATAAAGATAAAGTAATCATACAAATAGGAAGGCAAAGGAGTGAGGGGTTTGCCAAGAGGTGAAGGAAAGTTCCTAATTAAGCAAAGAGCCTTTTTAAAACTTTTTATGATTCGTTTCGTAGAAGAAAATAAGTTGTATGGCATGCAGGCGATGGATGAACTGAAGATGACCTTTAAACAATTCGGCTATGAACCGAACCATTCGGAAATTTATCGGTCGCTTCATGAGTTAATTGATGATGGGATTTTAAAAAGACAGAAAAAATTGCAGGAAGGCGCCAAATATAAAGAAGTTGTCATTTATCAGTTTGCTGACTATGAAAAAGCAAGGCTTTATAAGAAGCAAGTAAAAACAGATCTCGATCGAAGCATGGGACTGTTGCGTAAAGCGCTGGAAGATGTGTATTAACATAAAGGGCAATGAGCAGCGAAAGAAAAGAGGGATAAGATGGGAATATTTGACGGTTTAATTGGCAATGCGACAGAAGCGGATATTGAGAAAGTAGAAAAAACGCTTGAGAAAATTCTTTATGAGGGAGAACAGATTGAGAAGGCCTTTCAGATTTTAAGGGACTTAATTGTTTTCACTAGCAGGCGCCTAATAACAATTGATAAGCAAGGAGTAACTGGAAAAAGAATGGAATACCATTCTATTCCCTACCGCAGCATTACGCATTTCAGTGTACAGACAGCTGGCACATTCGATCTGGAGGCTGAGCTGCTTATTTGGATCGCTGGCACAGAGAATCCTATTGCGAAGCAGTTTCGAAAAGATGACAGCATATTTGATGTGCAAAGAGCACTTGCTGCTTATGTGTTGTAGCGTCCTTACATATCAAGTTTGCATACATAAAAGAAAAGAGACAGACGCATGAGCTGTTTCTTTTTTGGAAAAGTCTTATTAAGCTGTTTTTTTATGATTTTCATCCTGGATAGATATATGTAGAGAAGGCACCATAGATGGAAGAAGAAAATGAAATCAGACTTTGCCTGCTGCATCGCAAGGAAATAGCAAGTCAAGTCTGACTTTATCAATATCCCAGGAGGATGTATCTTGATCGGAGATCCTATCTATGGTGTTTCATTCATGAGGCAAAGGCAGTGTTATTCACACTGATTGTTTAGCACCAGAAGGAAGCGCCAATGATAATCAAAAGAATGAACAACACAACAATCAATGCAAAAGTGCCGCCGTAACCGCCGCCATAATAGCCACCGCCGTAGCCGCCGCCATAACCGTAGCCGCCACAGCATCCGCCGCCAAAGAAGCCCATGTTTTTCACCTCCTAATTAATTAAGAACAATATATACTATGAGTTACATATAAAGAAGGTTTGGATTAATGTACTAGTAGGATAAGTAATTGCTGTTTTTTGATTGCTTTCGTGAGATCATTCAGTTTATAAGAAAAGCTTTCATTGCTGCGTTTGCCGCAGATTGACATGAAAATGAAACAGCCAGGCGTGTACCTGGCTGTTTTATTTAAAAGACAACGAATCATTAAAAGCCAAACCGTCTAGGTCTTGGAGGACAACAAGGATTAACTGGCTTCCCACACATGATGTGTTGTTCACAACATTCGTTCACAACAGATTCTGTATGTGGGAAATAATGTTCGTGATTAATCATATGTTTGTTAACTGTAGTTGTATGAGAAGGATGAATATGTGGTACGACAGTATTGAAAACATTTGTTTTGACAAATTGCTGTGTCGGTGAAACTAATGGCGGATTGTATTGAGTAGGCATTAGTTGCGGTGGGCACAGATGAGGAGGACATCCTCCATGGCCAGCCCAAGGTCTATTAAACATGTCATGACCTCCTTTTTTCTAAGATGTGAGTCATTAATAGTCTATGGAAATAGACTGGTTATGTCCGGGTTGGTTACCCATTTATTTCAAATAAAAGAGAAATGAAACGTGACAGATTAATCTTTCTACAAAGAGACCAGATTCGTCACACAACCTAAGAAGGATAAGGGGAAATGACTGGTAGAAGAAAAGCATAAGAAAAAGAGAGCCCTTGGTTGCTCTCTTTTCTTATGTCTGGATAAAGATACATATGGCTGTTAATACTTATGTTGCTTTTTAGACTTTTTTTTATGATGAGGCTTATGATGAGGCATTGGATAAGCCATCGGCGGTTGAGTAATTAACACGGCTTGTTGCTGGGTCACATGTGGATGCGCTAGATAATGATGAAAGTGGTGATGAAAATGATGGTGATGCGGACAGCATTCCATCTCGCTTACTGGGTGTCCACACCCCATCATTTGGGCATGGCCAGGGTGCATCATGGGTGCCCCATGCATAAACCCTCTCATATCAGGGACTGCATATTGATCTGGCCACATTTCCTCGTCTAACCACATGCCTTCACTCTGCTCAATGCTTACATTTTCTCTTTCATATTGATCCTGCCATACATTTTGGTCTGGCCACATATGATTTTGTTCTTGTTCCATTTTTGCCACCTGCTTTTTAATAGTTGTAGAAAACTTTCGTACACTTGCATGCTATGTTCCATACTTAAAAAAAGAGCTTGTTTTTATCGGGTTTGGGTGATGACCTATTATCTGCAAAAAATTATTTAATCTTTTGAGGTTTTTTAGTGGAAACACGTTTAGAAAGTGGGCTCTTCATTTCTTTGTGCCGAAAAATCAGCATTTTTTCTCATTTTTCAAAAAAATATTGTTTTTTAACTTTTTTTATGGATATAATTAACAACGTAGATTTAATGCGTTTGTCAGCCGTACGTTCATGAACTGGTCAGCTTTCACATTAACTTCAAGAGGCAGAAGCAATGGATGCTTTTTGAAAGGAGGTGAGACCAGATGACGATCAACTTAATATTTGTCATTATCACCATAAAAAGACGCAAAAAAAGTGTGGAAGATTATTTTCATGACGAGCGCGTTGAACAAATGTATGAAGAAATGAAATTAAAGCAACACGAAAACATGAGAAACCTGTTTTAAAAAAATTACAAACTGGAAGGAGAATGTACTATGACTTTCTTATTGCCAACTCAAGTAAAATTATTGAATTCACTCTTCGTTTTGAAGGATTCTGCCTAGTAAAGCTGACCAGAACTAAAGTAACACCATAGCTGATAATTTTGCCCCCGCCATGTAATTTGCTGCGGGGGTTTTTATCGTCAATGGAGAGAGTACATATAATTTTTGAATAGGAATGATACTTATGTCGACTGCAACGAATAAAGCCGAAGTACGTCAGGCTACAATCTACAGTATTTTGTTTGCTATTAGTGCAGGGCACTTTATTAATGACTCCATACAATCTGTAGTCCCTGCTATGTTTCCGATTATTGAACGTTCTTTAGATTTATCTTATGCACAGCTGGGCTGGATTGCTTTCGTATTAAATATGACCTCTTCGGTGATGCAGCCGGTATTTGGAGCTGCGGCTGACCGGAAACCGCAACCATACCTGCTGCCGGCCGGAATGCTTCTATCTATGATTGGTGTTATCGGTTTTGGTTTGTCTCCTAACTTTTATTTCGTACTCTTCGCTGTATTGTTTATTGGCTTAGGGTCAGCTGTTTTTCATCCGGAAGGATCACGGGTCGCTTTTATGGCAGCAGGTGGCAAGCGAGGGCTGGCCCAATCCATTTATCAAATGGGCGGGAACGGCGGCCAATCGCTGGCTCCAGTTTTTACAGCCTACATTTTTTTACCGCTTGGTCAGAAGGGAGCGTTATTGTTTGCGGCAGTTACCGCAGTTGGTGCGTTGCTGCTTTCAAGAGTCTCCGCCTGGTATAAGCAACGGCTGACAACTCAGGCGGCAAAGAAGAAACAGCAAGTTTCCTTGGAAAAAACAAAATTACAGGCACGGATAAAGTGGGCAATGGTGTTATTAATTTTCTTTGTATTTGCCCGCTCCTGGTATGCGGCAGCTATAACGAACTTTTATCAATTTTATTTAATTAAGGATTATGGATTGACTATTAAACAATCACAATTATATTTGTTTGTTTACTTGGCTGCTGGCGTGGCAGGCACGTTTCTTGGCGGGCCGCTGGCTGATCGCTTTGGCCGGAAAAATCTACTTGTCTTTTCCATGCTGGGTGCTGCTCCGCTTACAGTCATTCTTCCATATGTACCGGCTTTCGCTGTCCTGCCGCTCTTGTTGTTAATTGGTTTTATCTTGCTATCAAGCTTTAGTGTAGCCGTGGTTTATGCACAGGAGCTGCTTTCTAATAAAATTGGGATGGCTTCCGGTTTAATTGTTGGGCTTGCGTTCGGGATGGGGGCTATCGGGGCTGTCATCCTCGGCTTTCTCGCTGACAGTTTCGGAATAAAATTTATTATGATTCTATCAAGTCTTCTCCCGCTTCTCGGTATTTGTGCTCTTTGGCTTCCAGGAGATCAAAAATTACGGGAAATGCAGGATAAGTAATGGTAAATTAAAGACCGCTTCACATACAGTTATTCACTGGTTGTGCGGCGGCTTTTTTTACCTATCAGTAATCAATTTATCAATAAGGCGGAGGAAGGTATGCTAAGGCAAATAGTCAGTATAATTTAGATGGCTATAAAAATGATGTATTAAATTTTTAAGCAGAGCCTATTAGTTGAAAAGCAATGTATACGTTTATTAAGCTGCATAGTATTTTAAGTTCTTTACTCTTTAGTAGATGTAATAGCTTTTTTGTAGAATTGAGTCAACTTAGTTCTGAATATTCAGTTGACATGATCTCTTCCATAGACTAGTATCTAAATTAGATAGATAAGAGCGGATGAATATTGTGGGAGAGACTAGACCCATGGTTTAGCACCGAAGGAGCAAGTACCAGCTGGTATCAATCTCTCAGGTAAAAGGACTACAATAGGACGCATCTCTGGAGAGAGCCATAGGCCACCAAAGGAGTTAAACTCTCAGGTACAAGGGACAGAGAAAAATGGGAAATACTCCTGTTTTTCTCTGTCTTTTTTTGTCGGAGAAAAATGGAGAAAAGTAAAAAGGAGGAGGAGAAGCTCGAAATTATCCTTGTAAGAAAAAGAATTGTAATGACTCTATTTCTAGATTGATTGCACAACAAGAAATGAAAGAAACTGCCCTGAAAAAGAGTTAGAATCCTTGGATTCGATTGTTTTAGAAATTGCAGGCATTAACGGAACGGGAGCATGTGTATTGACAAAAGTTACCACTGCAGAGCATGCATGTTCTTTTGAGGAATTTATTTATTCTAAAATGTAAGCGCTTTTTTTCTTTCGGATTAACGAATTTTATATTAAACTTTAATTGTGGGATATTTAATTTATTAGCTTACGATTTAAATACCGTAACAAAATATTTTAAATCGACAAGAAAGAATATTCCGAAAAGTAGAAAGAGGGAAATGGTATGCAGGAACAAACTTTGTCGAGAGGCCTGAAAAACCGGCACGTGCAACTCATTGCTATTGGCGGGGCAATTGGAACAGGATTATTTCTTGGAGCAGGAAAATCTATTCATTTAGCAGGCCCTTCCATTTTATTTGCTTATATGATTACAGGAGTCATTTGTTTTTTAATCATGCGTGCACTTGGGGAATTGCTTTTAAGTAATTTAAATTATCATTCGTTTGTTGACTTTGTAAGAGATTATTTAGGGAATATGGCAGCGTTTATGACTGGATGGACCTACTGGTTCTGTTGGATTTCTATTGCGATGGCCGATTTAACGGCTGTTGGTTTGTATACTCAGTATTGGTTTCCATCTGTCCCGCAGTGGATGCCAGGGTTAATCGCCCTTGTCATTTTACTATTTATGAACCTTGCTACTGTCAAACTGTTTGGTGAAATGGAATTCTGGTTTGCTTTGATTAAGGTTATCGCCATTCTAGCACTGATTGTTGTTGGGGTTGTAATGATTATTAAAGGCTTTTCTACTCCTTCAGGAGCAGCCAGTTTTACAAATCTATGGAGCCATGGCGGCATGTTCCCTAATGGCATAAATGGATTTATCCTTTCCTTCCAGATGGTCGTGTTTGCGTTCGTTGGCATTGAATTGGTAGGGTTGACAGCGGGTGAAACAGAGGATCCAGAGAGAGTTATTCCAAAAGCGATTAACAATATTCCTATTCGGATTATTATTTTCTATATTGGTGCGCTTATCGTTATTATGAGTGTGTATCCGTGGAACGATATTATCCCAACCGAAAGCCCATTCGTGCAAGTATTCGTGGCAGTTGGTATCGCTGCAGCTGCTGGTATTGTGAATTTCGTCGTGTTGACGTCTGCGGCTTCAGCATGTAATAGTGCCATCTTTAGTACAAGCCGGATGGTCTACTCACTTGCTAAAGACAAAAATGCACCTGTATCTTTGGCCAAGCTTGATGGTCGCAAGGTACCTTCTAATGCCTTGTTCTTTTCAACAGTAGTCATCTTGATTTCCGTTGTATTGAACTATGTGATGCCAGAGGGAGTATTTACATTAATCACAAGTGTTTCTACCGTATGTTTTATCTTTATTTGGGGCATTACAATCATCAGCCATTTGAAATACCGTAAAACAAGACCGGATTTAGCGAAAGTGAATAAATTTAAAATGCCGCTTTACCCGTTTGCTAATTACTTAATTTTAGCTTTCCTGGCATTCGTTCTTGTCGTGCTTGCTCTTGCGGAAGATACTCGTATTTCCTTATTCATTACGCCTGTTTGGTTTATTTTGTTAATCGCGGTGTATAAGATGCGCAAAGTAAAGATAAATCATGCCGATCAAGAAAAAATAGTAGAAAATTAAAAGACAATATAATAGATGTAAAGACCGGAGCTGCAGCTGAAAAGTATAAACGCTTATTCAGCTGCAGCTCCTTTTATTTTCCTATATCTTGCATGTTAGAAAGCTATCTGTTAAAAGGTAGCCATCATTATAGCTAAAAATTGAAAATAGAAAGGATATACATTATAGTAAAATATTAGTAGGATAATAAGCCTATCTATTACAACTAAAGATCATAGGGGGAGAATATGAGAAAAAACGCTTCTGTTCGATCAAAAATTTTATTAGTTATCACAGCTATCATCTTTACTATTGGCCTTGCTGCATCAGCAGGAATTTACTATTCCGTCCATACTTCTGCCAATCATTCGTTAGGAGCCTTCGCAGGGGATATAGCAAAAAACTATAGTGAAACAATAGATGGGGAAAAGTATGAATCGTTTATAAACGATCCAAAGGAAGATAGAAATTATCATTCGCTTCAAAAGAAGTTAGCGCACTTTCGAGAACAAACGGGGGCTTTATTCGTATATATTTTAGATGTAGACGGTCAAAAGGTCCGCAACATGATAGATGGAGGCTCCAACCTTTCGGATGATAAACCGCCTGCAATGGGAGACGAGAGCTCTATTCCTGCAGAAGAGCTAGCTCCGGTATTGGAGGGAGAGATACAGCGTACAGATGTATTCAACGATCCGAAATACGGCCAATATTTATCAGGGTTTGCACCAATCAAAAACGAGAACGGAGAAGTGATTGGTGTATTGGGAATTGATATTTCGGCTGAAACCGCTAACAAAATAGGAGGGGATGTATTTTTCTCTACTGGGTTAAAGCTTCTAGCCCTTATTTTTTTATTGTTTTTATTAACTGTTGGAGGAATGAACGTTTATTTAAAAAGAAAGCTTTCTCCATTAACTTTACTTGAAAAGCAAGCGGAGAAAATGGGGAACGGTGATTTTTCCGAACAGATTCAGGCTGCCTCAGGAAAAGATGAATTTAGCAAAATTCAACAGGCGTTTATACTTATGCAGAAGCAGTTAAGAGGATTAATTAAAGAGGTACAGTCATCCTCAGATTATAGCGCCAACACATTTACAGAAATAACAAACGGTTCACGGGATATTCGTGAACAGACGAAAGAAATTGTACATGCAAGCAGTGAAATTGCTTTGGGGAATCAGGAGGTTACAAAAGCTGTTGAAAAGTCTGCGGTGGCCGTCAACCATTTACATGAAAATTTAAATGATATGGAGCAAAATATTCAAAAATTGCATTGTTTTTTTAAAGAAATTACGGCAGGACAGCAAGAGAGCATTGCGCAACTCAGTCAATTTATCATTCATTCTGAGCAAACACAGACGAGTTATCAATCAATGGTAGAAGAATTAAAAATACTACAGGAAGAGTCTGCGGCTATTACAAAGATTATTTCTGACATTCAAGGCATTGCTGATCATACAAATTTACTAGCGCTCAATGCTAGCATCGAAGCTGCAAGAGCTGGAGAACATGGGAAGGGATTTGCGGTAGTAGCTAAAGAAGTCAGCGCTCTTTCCACCCAATCGAAAGAAGCAACGAGTATGATCCAGCATTCTTTAAGCAACATTCAGTCGCAAGTGGAAAAAACGATTGAACGAACGGATGCAACATCACGGGAATTCCTTATTCAAAAAGCTGAAATTGACGCAGTCATTACAAATGTCAATCGCTTGAAAGAAAAAATCGAACAATCCTTTAGGGAGTTAACTGTTATTCAAGAGAGAACGTCTTCAATTATGAGCGAACATTCTACTTTAAATCACCAGATGATCTCTGTAAATTCTGTATCAGAAGAAACGGCTGCTGCTACAGAAGAGGTGGATGCAATTATTCAGCAGGTGCAAAGCAATTTGAATCGCTTTACAGATCAAGTTATAGAAGCCGGTCATGTTGTTACAGAGGTCCATCAAAAGGTACGAGCCTTCAAATTATAAACCCATTAAAAAAGCTAGTTCGTCCAGAAGTACTTCTGGACGAACTAGCTTTTTGTTGAGAGCAATCTTATATAAAATTTCTTAAGGCTGCCATGATGGCAATCCCGACGATAACAGTTACTAACAGGCTTTTCGTCCATAAAGCAATGAGTAAAGTAGGAATGGTTGCTACTAAAACTTGCCAATTAAGAGACGGTAGTGTTCCTTCTCTATGCTCAATTACACTTCCTGCCACCAAAGCCGTTAAAATACACACTGGGATAAAGGAAAGCCACTTCATTATAGCGTCCGGTAGTTGTACGTTACGCACAATCAGAAAAGGAGCAACACGAGGAATCCAAGTCACGATCGCACAGCCGGCCAGGATAAGAATTACAGTTATGTTTATACTCATTTAGACGTCACCACCCCGATGGTCGCTACGATCACAGTCGAGAAAATAACGGCGAGATCGACTGTGACGAAAGATGAGAAAATATACATCATTACAATCATTAGGAAGATAAGCATTAAATAGTGCTTTAACTTGGCTGCTTTAATGCTTTCCAGCTGCAGTACAAGGAGGGCGATAAACATTGCAGTTAAAGCAAAATCTAAGCCGAATTTCTCAGGATCAGCTACCCACTTTCCAAGAACTGCACCAATGACACAAGAAGCAATCCACGTCGTATAAGCCGTTAAATTAAGCCCATTCATCCAACGGTCATTCACCGGCCTGTTGTTGAAAATTCTTCCTGCTGCGACTCCGAATGATTCGTCTGTTACAAGCGTTCCGATGCCAGCGTTTTTCCATGCGGAATATTTTGAAAAGTGTGGAGCCAACGTGGCACTCAATAAAAAGTGACGCAAATTGACAATAAAGGTAGTAAAGATAATAGCTGAAGCCGGGCTTCCAGTTGCCAGCATTCCACAAATAATAAATTGAGCAGCGCCAGCATAAACAAAAATGGACATAAAAGCAATTTCAATAACAGACAGGCCGGAAGCAACACCGATCATACCAGCCGCAAAGCCAATGCTTATGTACCCTAAAAGCGTGGGAATACAATCTTTTACTCCCTCTTTAAACGATAATGATTCTTCTTCCGTAGCTTCCACTTTTTATCTCCCCCATCTCGTTGTTTATGATATTATACATTTGTATGTTATAATGTTCAATCATAAATAACGGGAGGATGATGATGGAGTCTTTACAGGAATTAATAGGAAAGAATTTATTTGCAATCCGTAAGGGCAGAGGATTGAGTCTAGATAAAACAGCTGAATTAACAGGTGTCAGTAAAGCAATGCTTGGACAAATAGAAAGAGGGAAAACCAATCCAACAGTTACGACGCTTTGGAAAATAGCGAACGGCTTGAATGTTTCTTTTTCTGCATTCATGAAAGAGGAAAAGACGCATATCACCCAAGTAAAGAAAGAAGAGCTGCAAGCATTAATTGACGATGAAGGAAACTATTTGGTTTATCCGCTTTTTCCTTATCACCCCCAGAAAAAGTTTGAAATTTACTCGGTTGAAATTGAACCAGGAGGAAGCCACTTCTCCGACGTGCATACAAAAAACAGTGAGGAATTTATTTTAATAAGTGAGGGAGAATTGACAATTGAAATACAGGGCCGGGAGTTTACGTTAAGTAAAGGAGAGGCCTTGAGCTTTCAGGCTCACCAAGAGCATACGTACAAAAACTTTTCTCAGAAAAAGACTTCCTTTTTTGTTATTATCTATTATCAAGAATAGCTGAGGGAAAGTACCGAAGGGAAGCTTTTGTAAATGAAGGGCGTACACAAGGTTCTGCTGTTTGTGTCAGCATGCTCTGAGATAGACTCTGGACAAAAGTCAATCTGTAAGAAGTAGTAACGGAGGAGACGCCGCCTTTTTTTATTGTAAAAGTTAAAGATAGAGAAGAAGGATGGAAAGTAGATATATCATGTAAAGTGAATAATAATGAAAAAGGCAGGATTGCCATTCATGCTCCAAAAGATTTAAAAAAGTATGCAGAGCTAGGATCTCTTGAATATGATGATAGGACGAGAGAGCAGTTTGAAGAAAAAGTAAAAGTGAAGCAAAAAATCGCCCTAATAGGCGATTTTTAATTTGATGGAAGCAAGTAAAATACTGAGAAAAAGTGAGTCACGCTGCCGGCAAGAACGAACAGATGCCAGACCATGTGGTGGTATTTAAATCCTCTCCATACATAAAACACGGCGCCGAGTGTGTATAGAATTCCCCCTGTGACTAAAAGGGCAAGACTGCCGGCGGAGAGGTTCTGAACGAGCGCATCCCATGCAAATACAATGAGCCAGCCCATCACTACATAAAGAAACGTGGAAGTATTTAAAAACTTTTTAACGAAGAAGCATTTAAATACTGTTCCGCACAGAGCAAGTCCCCAAACAACACCGAACAATGTCCAGCCGAGCGATCCCTTTACAGCTAGAAATAAAAAGGGAGTGTAGGTGCCCGCGATGAAAAAGTAAATCGAAGAGTGATCGAAAATTTCAAATAAATTTTTGGCCTTGCCCTCTGGGAAGCTATGCACGAGTGTAGAGGATATATACAATACAAGCATCGTTACGCCAAAAATTGTAAAACTGATCACGTGCCAAACTGTCCCGTATACAGAGGAGTAAACAATAAGAAGGATGAGCGCAGCCACGCTGAGCAAAGCACCAATTCCATGAGTAATCGAATTGGCAATCTCCTCTCCTTTTGAAAATGTATGAGTATTTGCCATAGAAGAACCCTCCTTTTAAAACAATATAATTCAAGTGTACCATATAAATTCAGTTCCAATCATTTTTGACGTATCGTGTCAAAAAAAGGAAGATTTTATCGATAATAGCTAGGAGGCTTTTATTGGCATATAAATTGCAAATTTATTAATAAATAACCATGAAGGAGCGAGGGGGGAAATAGTATAAGTTATGAATGATAAAACATCGCCCAAAAAGGATTGGAATAGTTTTTGATCGAGTGTTACCATTATATAGACTAAAAGCAAGATCATACATAATGAGTATATTTATGCATATTGGAATAATTTATTCATATTTGAATAGAAAATACCAGGAAGAGAGATCTAGTTCGATGTAGGTCTAAAGAGATATTAGAGGTTTTGAAAAAGTGGAAAGGAAGGTCTGGATTATGACAATAGCAAGAAGGTTAACTTTAACAATGCTGGTGATTTTGCTCTTTATATTTGCTGCTACGATCGTACTAGCCTATATTAACACCAGTTCTTCCGCAGAGAAGACGGTTGGTGCGCAGGGAATTCAATCTGCTGAGAACGCTGTTAAATTTATAGATCTAGATAAATATGAAGAATTTTTATTGCAGCCTTCAGAAAGCGAAAATTATTGGGAGATCCGTCGTCAATTAAATCAGGTAAGAGAACATATAGGAGCGATGTATTTATATACTTTCACATTGAATGAGGGAAAGGCGGAAATGCTCATTGATGGCATGTCTCGAGAAGATGAGTATTCCACCAAAATCGGTGAAGAGCTAGCGATGCCCATAAAGGATGTTGAAGCTGTATTTCAAGGGGAAAAACGCTACACAGACATTATTAATGATGAACAGTACGGCAAGTATATGTCAATTATGATACCAATTAAGAATGAAAATGGTGAGGTCATCAGTATGCTGGGCCTCGACATTTCAGCTAAACAAATTGATAGCATTGAAGGAGAAATTTTAAAGAAAAGCCTCCCGTTGATCATCGGTCTGTTTTTAGTTATTATCCTGCTGTCCTGTACGATTGTTTACATGTTCATTAACCGTACATTGAAACCGCTGTCCGGCATGAACAGGGGCTTGGATGAATTGGCTGCAGGACGTATTGGACAATCTCTCCAACGGATAGAGGCCATCCATTCAAATCGAAAAGATGAAATTAAACAGTTTACTTCAAATTTCCAATCGGCAGTCTCTCAGTTAACGACCATGATTACTTCGATTCGCTCATCATCTGATTCATTAACGCAGGCGGCTGAACAGCTAGCAGAAGATAATCAATCCGCCCAGAAATCAAGCGAAGAAATTATCAGAAGCATTCAAGAGATTTCTCTTGGCAGCGAACGGCAAATGCAAAACAATAGGGAAGCTGTGAAAGCCATAGAAGAAATGGCTGTCGGTGTTCAACGGATTGCTGAATCAGCTTCCTCAATCGCTGAAGCGAGCAGTGGGGTGACAGAGCTGACGGAAGCAAGCTACACACAGACAAATGCAGCGGTATCTGAAATTGAAGAAGCAGCACGGTCGATTTTAGATACAAATAAAGAAGTAGTTGAGCTTGGTGTGATGTTTAAAGAAGTAGGGAAAATTGTAGAAGTAATTACGTCCATTACGGATCAGACCAACTTGTTGGCTCTCAATGCCGCTATTGAAGCGGCAAGGGCAGGAGAAGCAGGAAAAGGATTTGCGGTAGTAGCTGACGAAGTAAGAAAGCTAGCAGAAGAATCAAAAGCCTCTGCCGGCCAGATCTCCGATATGCTGCATAATTTTGAACTGGTGACAGCCAGAGTGATAGAAAACACAAAGATCAGCACAAAGAAAGCAGAGACGAGCACAGAGGCGGTCTTAAAAGTGGAACATTCGCTTCAGCAAATTAAGGATTCTATAAGAGAAGTAAATAAGGATATTCATGAAGTCTCAGCAGTGACAGAAGAAATGTCGGCTGGAACAGAAGAAGTGCTTGCCTCAATGGAACATGTCGCTCAGGTTTCCAAAAATAACGTGGAGCAAACCCAGCAAGCTGTGTTTGCCTCAGAGGAACAAAGGGAATTAATGAGAAGGATGAACGAGTCAGCACAGCAATTGACAGAACTGTCCCATCAGCTTGAATCAGCGGTTCATCGATTTGATCTATAAATAGATAACTTTGTTGAGGAGTGGACAATTATGCACGTAAAACATGAAAACGGACGGTTTTTTGTTGAGAAAGACGGAGAGTTGTTAGCTGAGATGTCCTATGTGCCTGCGGGTGATGGACAAATTGAAGTGAATCACACATATGTAGCAGACGAACTCCGTGGACAAGGGATAGGGAGCGAGCTTATCGAGGAAGCTGTTCAGTATGCTCGCGAGCAGGATAAAAAGATTCTCCCAACTTGTTCGTATGCGAAAGCAAAGATGGAGGAAGAGAGCAAGTATAAAGATATCTTAGTGAAACAATAAAAAAAGGCCCAATAGGCCTTTTTTTATTGTTTCGGAAAATCTTTTATCGCTTGATCGAGTTGATCAATTCTTCCTTCTATCGTTCCTTCTGTATACGTATCGGTTACTTGTTCATGGGTAACAGCAAAGCCTTTTTCTGTTTCGTCAGCGCTTTGGTAATGATTAAATTCAAATGTTTTTCCTGCAGGTCCTGTTTCATTTTTCTTTTTCATCGTTCTGCTCCTTTCGCTCAGTTGTCTGCTTAGTGTATGGGCAGGAACGGTGAATTATTCAGTCGGCTTTTTAATTATTGTCATCAACGTAGCGTCCGTAATCAGGAACAGCAATCTCCTCAAAATGATCAATTAAATAGGCGAGACCTTCTCTTAGTTCCTCTCCGTTCGATTCTTCTCCATGCCCCGTTACAGCAATAGACGGCTGCAGTTCTGCTAGCCGAACAACAGAAGCTTTTGCAGCAGTCCAGTCCGTCGTTAAATAGCGCGGCGGGCCCTGGAATTCCTTCTTCTGAGTCAGCACATTATACAGGGCATCCTGTTTGACTGTCACAAACGCGTCACCTGCAATGAGCACGCGGTCTGCCGGGCGGAATAGGGAAATATGCCCCGGAGAGTGTCCTGGCGTATGAATCCAGCGCCAGCCTGGCATAGGTGGCACCGTCCCATCTGTAGGCAATGCCTGGACCTTCCCGCTGATATTAATCGCTTCTGTCGGAAACATGGGTGACATTTTGGCGACCAGTCCGCCTTCAACTGTTGCATCGGGCTTTGGATAATCTCTTTTCCCTGTTAAATAAGGAAGCTCCATTTCATGCGCATATACAGGCACATCCCAGCGTTGAACCAGCTCTTCCAGCGCACCAACATGATCGAAATGGCCATGGGTTAAAACAATTGCTTTTGGTTTGGCTCCCTCGCCAAATAATTTCTCTGTTTGCTCAAGGACGTCATCAGCAGAACGGGGCATACCTGCATCAACGAGCACCCAGTCATTTTTTACACCTACAAAGAAGAGATTAACAATTTGTACAGTATACATATGAATATCCGGCTGAATAGCTACCACTCGGCCGCTGTTGACAGAAGTTGCAGGGATAAATTTATTTTCCAAATCTTCTCCTCCTCCATTTATGGTCACTGTTACTATATCCATAATCAAGAAGTGAAAAACGCTTAAGGAAACATAATGCTTGTCTTTCCCTCATATGCTGTTATGAGAGAAATAACAGGGGGGAAAAGAATGCAATTTTACTACGGACCGCAAATGCCGCTCCGAATCTTAGATGAAGCTGAGTTTTGGAAGCATCAGGAAGAAGAGCATACAGTTGTTATTAGAGAAATCCTGCCTAACCTTGAAAAAAAGTATGTGGACGCATTAAAGGAATGGGAAAATGCTCTGGCGACTACACACCAAAAGGTTGTTCAATTTATTGAAGCGGTGTCCCGCTCTGGAAATTATATCCCTGCTGCTCTTCATCAGGAAGTGATGATGCTCACTGAATTTTGTTTAAAGCAAAGCCTAGACTTTATTGGACTTTGCCAGCAGATTAAAGAGAATAGCAAAGCGGTTCAGGATAATCCTGTCGCTGTAACCGTATTAAATCATATTATTCGTGAGTCAGAGTACTTCATTGGCATTGCCAGAGCTTTATTATCAGCATAGAAACTAAAAAACAGCCTGCGATTTATACAATCTCAGGCTGTTTTTTTAGTAAAATTCTTTATATACTTTCCCATGTTTTAAGACATCATAAATCGCTTTGCCGTCACTTGGATTTTCTTCTCCATAATCGATCGGAATAACCGAGAAAAAAATAAGATACAGGGAGAAATAGACGAACTGATAAAAAAATAGATGCTTCGGCAAGTACCCCATATGAATGAGGCCGTTAATCGGTATGATAGATAATGCGTTGAAGAGCGGTCCGCCTGCATAGATTAGTGCATGCTTCCAACGCTTCTCCTTTTTTAATTTCCCGTAATAACAAGCCGCATCGACAAAGTAAAACTTCCGCACTTCTACTCTTTTTAATGAAAAAATCACCTTTCCTCTCCCGACTGTCAATTTTGCAGAGCTGCCAAACAGCCAGGCGAAAAATACATGCCCGCCTGTATGAATAATCAACGTAAGCGGGAGCGTAATGAAAAACGCCCAAGCGAAGGTGATCATATCGTGAAATGTAAACATACACCCTCCTTTGTGAAAAACTCTCGTTGTCTTCTAGTCGTTTACCTCTAATAACTAACCATAAACCACAAATTTTTTCATATATTTCATACTTTTTCCTATTTATGTGTTCATTATCTGTTTATTCATTAAAAAATTTGGAAATCATGGGACATTAAGGCGATAGCATGTTCTTATTTGCATAATTGAAAGGAAGATGAAAATGGCAGATAAAGATGAACAAATGACCATGACGAGAAGACGGTTTATTAGAAATTCAGGACTGATCGCAGGAGGAGCCGCAATTGGCGGAGGCTTGATTGGAGCGTTGATCGGTGCAAATGTAGATCAGCAGGAGAAGACAGAGAATGAACATCAAGCTGGCCATAATCAATCGGGCAATGAACAGCAGAATAGCAATCGAGCGCTTATTTATTTTACCGATCGAGAAGACTTTCAAGTATTGAGTGCGGCGACCGAGAGAATCTTCCCAGAGGATAAAAATGGCCCGGGAGCTATTGGGTTAGGGGTGCCTTACTATATCGACCATCAACTCGCAGGAAATTATGGGAACAACACGAGGGAATATATGCAGGGACCTTTTTTCCCAGGAACAGAAACGCAAGGTTACCAGTCTCCGTTAAAGCGCAATCAAATATTTAACGAAGGAATCCGTATGATGAAAGAATTGAGTCAAACCAACTACAAAAAAAAGTTTGACGAATTGGATGGAGAACAACAAGATGCCATTCTTTCACAATTTGAACAAGGAAAAGTGAAATTAAAAGGAACGGATTCGGCTACTTTCTTCAGCCTTCTTCGGTCAGCTGTCCTTGAAGGAGCTTATTCGGACCCAGTATACGGAGGCAATGCCAATATGGAAGGCTGGAAAATGAAAAACTTTCCTGGCCACCAGGCAAGCTATCTTTCACAGATTGAAGCAAAAGAATTTAAGAAAATCAAGCCGCAGAGCTTGCACGCATTTCACCAATAAAAGGGGGATTCTCAATGGCAAAGAAATTGCCTAAAGTAGACGTAGTAACCATTGGCGTTGGCTGGACAGGAGGCATTGTTGCTGCTGAGCTTGCCAAACAGGGACTCAAGGTAGTAGGACTGGAACGAGGAGCTTCGCGCTCGACAAAAGATTTCTTAATGATTCATGATGAATATCGTTATGCTATCCGCTATGAACTTATGCAGGATACTTCAAAAGAAACGATTACTTTCCGAAATGCCCCGAAGGAACGCGCACTTCCTATGCGACAGCTCGGTTCTTTTTTAATCGGGGAGGGACTTGGGGGAGCTGGGGTCCATTGGAATGGACAAAATTTCCGGTTTTTGCCTTATGATTTTGAGATCCGAACATTGACTGAGAAAAAATACGGCAAGAATAAAATCGGAGCGGATTATCTCATACAGGACTGGGGCATTACCTATGATCAGCTGGAGCCTTATTTTGATAAATTTGAAAAAACAATCGGTGTAAGTGGAGAAAAAAATCCGCTTGGCGGTCAACGGTCCAACGCTTACCCAACTCCGCCTATGAAAGAAACTGTGATTACCAAACGATTTAAAGAAGCTTCTAAAAGGTTGGGGCTTCATCCTTATCATATGCCGTCAGCTAATTTGAGCGAGCCTTATAAAAACCCTGATGGCGAACAGATTAACGCTTGCCAATATTGCGGATTTTGTGAACGATTTGGCTGTGAATATGGAGCAAAAACAAGCCCGAATGTAACGGTTATCCCTACAGCAGAAAAGACCGGAAATTTTGAGCTTCGCACCCAGTCAAACGTAACTCGGATCTTACATGACGGCAAAAAAGCAACAGGGGTCCGTTACGTAGATGTATTAACAGGAGAAGAGTTTGAGCAGCCGGCTGAGATGATAGCTGTAACAAGTTATGTAATGAACAATGCAAAGCTGCTGCTGACTTCCAAGCTAGGCAAACCATACGATCCGAACACCGGAACGGGTGTCATTGGCAAGAACTATTGTTATCAAATACTGCCAGGATCTGTCGGTTTTTTTGAAAAGGAGCGATTTAATACATTTATGGGGGCAGGAGCACTCGGAGCAACCATTGATGATTATAACGGAGATAACTTTGACCACTCTGATCTGAACTTTATTCATGGAGGGAGTGTCTCTATTACCCAGACAGGTTTGCGCCCGATTCAGAATAATCCTGTTCCGCCAGATACACCAACATGGGGGAAAGAATTTAAGGAAAAGTCGATTCACTATTATAATCGTGTGTTAAATATCGGTGCTCAAGGAGCCTCAATGCCGTTTCGCCGCAATTACATGGATCTTGATCCGACCTATAAAGATGCCTATGGTGAACCGCTTTTAAGGTTAACTTATGATTTCACCGAGCAGGATAAAAATTTATTTAAGTTTGTCGGAGAGAGAAGCAGCGAGATTATGAAAGAAATGGGGGCTGATCATGTTATTACGGTGAAGTCTGCTGAAAAGTATAATATTGTCCCTTATCAAACGACCCATAATACCGGAGGGGTCATTATGGGGGCTGATCCGGCTACATCAGCAGTGAACACCTATTTGCAAATGTGGGACGCCGAAAATGTATTTGTTATTGGTTCTTCTGCTTTTCCGCATAACAGTGGCTACAATCCTACCGGAACAGTGGGAGCTTTAGCCTATCGTGCAGCAGAAGGAATGATGAAATACAGCAAACAAGGCGGCAGTCTTGTATAAAAGGAGAGAAAACGATGGGTATTGCTAATATCGGTATACCGGGGCTGATTATTATCTTAGTTATCACACTTATTATTTTCGGCCCCAAGAAATTGCCAGAAATCGGTTCTGCTTTTGGACAGACGCTATCAGAGTTTAAACGCGGAGCCAATAAATTAATGGAAGAAGATAATGAGAAAAGCAAGAAGGATGATCAAATCCCAAAAGCATAACAGGAGGGGAAGAGGATGGGAGAACTGAAAACCTCTGAAAAAGCTTCTCTGACTGTATCAGAACAAGAGCAAACACTGGTCGAGCATTTAACCGATTTAAGGAAGGTTGTTTTAAACTCTGTCGGTTGTGTACTGTTTGTCTTCGCTGGCCTGCTGTTAGTCATGCATAGGATCATTCCTTTTTTGTCTCATGAACATGAATTAATCATGCTTGGGCCGTTGGAAGTGATTAGGCTTTATGCTGGAATCGGCTTAATCTTGGCATTGGGCTTATCAGCCCCTTTTATTGCTTTCCAATTCTGGATTTTTTCGCGTCCGGCTCTAACAAAGCAGGAGAGCAAAATGGCTCTATTGTTTCTTCCAGCGGTTTTAGGGAGCTTCGTGGCAGGGATTGCATTTGGCTTTTATGTTATATTTCCAACGGTGTATCGCTTTCTAATGGGACTTGGAGCAAAAAACTTTGAAATGATGGTGACCGCTAAAGAGTACTTTCACTTTTTGACTATGACAACTGTACCGATGGGCATCTTATTTGAAGTGCCGCTTTTGCTCATGTTTTTAACGGCAGTTCAGTTGGTTACACCATTAAAGTTAAAAAAGGCGAGAAAGTATGCGATACTTCTTTTGGCTGTGCTGTCTGCTTTGATTACACCGCCTGATTTTCTTTCTCAGCTCATCGTTCTCATTCCACTTATTTTGCTCTACGAGGCAGGGATTCTATTATCAAGCTTCACAGAGAAATGGGTGAATAATAAAAAAGTTAGAGTACCTATTGAATAACAAAAAGCCGGAAGCGGGGAGCTTCCGGCTTTTTGTTTGAAATTAAGAAACTTGATACATTTCCTTTACTTGCTTTTGCAAGTCTGTATTTTCTAAGTACTCGTCATAAGTCATTTGCTTGTCGATCAAGCCGCTCGGTGTGAGATCCATCACTCGGTTAGCGATCGTCTGAATAAACTGATGGTCATGAGAGGCAAAGATCATTGATCCTTTAAAGCTTGTTAATCCATTGTTTAGAGCAGTGATGGATTCAAGATCTAAATGGTTGGTCGGCTCGTCAAGAAGCAGCACGTTAGCGCCAGACAACATCATTTTCGACAGCATGCAGCGGACTTTTTCTCCACCTGACAATACGCTGGCTTTTTTCAATGCTTCTTCTCCGGAGAAGAGCATGCGGCCTAAGAATCCGCGTAAGAAGCTTTCGCTTTCATCTTCAGGTGAAAACTGACGAAGCCATTCAACAAGTGTTAAATTAGATTCATCGAAGTACTTGCTGTTGTCCTTCGGAAAATACGACTGGCTCGTTGTTACTCCCCATTTATATGTTCCGCTGTCCGGCTCCATTTCGCCAGCTAAAATTTTAAATAAGGTCGTTTTCGCTAATTCATTTGTACCGACAAGGGCAATTTTATCATCTTTATTCATAATAAAACTGATATTATCAAGCACTTTTACACCGTCGATTGTTTTTGTTAAACCTTCGACACGCAACAAGTCATTACCAATTTCACGTTCCGGCTTAAAATGAACGTACGGATATTTACGGGAGGAAGGCTGGATATCATCAAGTGTAATCTTATCAAGCAATTTTTTCCGGGAAGTGGCCTGTTTAGATTTTGATGCATTGGCGCTAAAACGGGCAATAAATGCCTGAAGTTCTTTGATCTTTTCTTCTTTCTTTTTATTCGCATCCTGGGCCATTTTTGCAGCCAGTTGGCTGGACTCATACCAGAAGTCGTAGTTTCCGACATAAAGTTGGATTTTACCGAAATCCAAGTCAGCAATATGTGTACATACTTTATTTAAGAAGTGCCGGTCATGTGAAACAACGATAACTGTGTTTTCAAAGTTAATTAAGAATTCTTCCAACCATTGAATTGCCTGAATATCCAAGTGGTTGGTCGGTTCGTCAAGAAGCAGGACATCCGGTTTGCCAAAGAGGGCTTGTGCAAGCAATACCTTCACTTTTTCAGATCCGGTTAATTCAGCCATTTTTTTCGTATGAAGGTCTTCTGGAACGCCGAGCCCTTTTAATAGGATAGCTGCTTCAGACTCCGCTTCCCACCCATTTAGTTCAGCGAATTCTCCTTCGAGTTCGGCCGCTTTCATCCCGTCTTCATCTGTAAAATCGGCTTTCATGTAAATGGCATCCTTCTCTTGCATCACTTCATATAAGCGGGCATGGCCCATAATGACCGTTTTTAAGACTTCCTCTTCCTCATATTCGAAGTGGTTCTGTTTCAGCACAGCCATACGTGCGCCAGGAGTCATGGAAACATGTCCAGTTTGGGACTCAAGGTCACCGGATAAAACTTTTAGGAAAGTGGATTTGCCGGCTCCATTTGCACCGATTAACCCGTAGCAATTCCCCGGGGTAAATTTAATGTTAATGTCTTCAAATAACTTCTTATCGCCGAAGCGTAAGCTGACATCCTGTACAGTAATCAATAGTATTCTTCCTCCATTTATTCATAATCGTATCGATTATACCATCTTATAGAGGGAAAAGGGAGAGTCCTTCTCAACGGGAGAATGCAAACAAAAAAAAAGAACCTGCAGAGTTGTTCTTCTGTCTGGTTCTTAGGATTGAGAAATAATAGGGCAGTGCTTTAAATGTTTAATGTGAGTCAGCTCTACCTGGTGTGGAGGGGAAAGTCGCATAATGTCACAATATCCAGCCGGATCAATCCGTAAAATCTGATATCTTTTCTCCTCATATAAAATGATATCCTGTTCTTTCACGCGGATAACCTCTCTTTATTTATAAGTAAATTCTTGGCCAAACTCGCTGCCAAGAAAAGGGTCCTGAAAGCGAAAAGCCAAGTGGTTTCCAACACCATGACAATGCTTGCATATTTTGCTGACGAGGAATCCTCTGACAAGAGGAACTCTACCTAGACCATTGCATTCTGTACAAACTCGTCTGTGAGTCATCAAATTCCTCCTTTCAAAGATGGTAAATAAACAGACTTTTCTGTAGTATACCCATTTGCTTATCTACCTAATCTAATCAAGGCGGATTTTTAGGCGGAAAACGCAGACAAATCTTTTCCTGGGTTGAATGAGGGAAGGGAGGAGTGTAGTTTTCCCTATGAGGCAGGCAATGAACTATTCATTGCTTTTTAACAAGCTGAAGCACCTTCTCGCATGGAAGGTGCCGATATTGTTACAATTCTAATACTTGAGGAGTATCTTTTCCTTTATTCATGTAACGAATCGTATTTGGAGTAATGGCAAGGACAATGTATTCAGGATCGTCTGGCCCGTTAAACCATTGAGAAATCTCTTCGTTCCAAAGCCGCTTTTTAGTTTCGGCTGAATCATCTATCTTAGCGGTGCCTTCAATTTCAAGAAATGCATCGCCCATTCCTTCTCCGGAATAACCGATCAAAATGTGAACATTTGGATTTTGTTCAATCTCTTCAACTTTATATGTGTCTTTCCCTGTCGGTGTATAAAGGGTCAAATCATCATTATAAAATGTCATGTAACGAGTGTGAGGTTTGTTGTTTTTTACTGTGGCAAGCGTACCAGTTTGATTTTCTTTCAATACATCAAGAATTTCTTTTTTTAGCTGTTCCATCATTCCATCTCCTTTTGCAATGCTTTCTTCTTTTACTATTCCTTCGTCTGACAAAAATAAACATCGCCTCGTTGACATTCATAAAAAAAGTAAATTTCTTAAAAATAAGGTTTGACTTTAGAAAATTTTCTGATAAGATTATCTATATTCATAAAATCCTATCTGTAAAGTAGGTGTTTAAAAGTGATTAAATATGAACAGTGGAATGAAACAGAATTGCCGCTGTTTCCAGCAGAAAGTGCAACAAAAGGAGCGCTTGAAACCCTTCAATGGGCATATGAGCAGTATGGGGAAAAGCTTGTATATGCGTGCAGCTTCGGAATTGAAGGCATTGTCCTTATTGACTTAATTTCAAAAGTAAAACCGGATGCCGAAATTGTCTTTTTAGATACCGGCTATCATTTTAAAGAAACTTATGAGGTCATCGATGAGGTAAAGAAAAATTATCCCGCTCTTCGCATTCATCTTCAGCAGCCTGAATTGACGATTGAAGAACAAGCTGCCCAGTATGGGGCGGACCTCTGGAGTTCAAATCCTAACCAATGCTGTAATATCCGGAAGATCGCCCCGCTTTCTAAGGCGCTGGCACCTTCTATTGCCTGGATTTCAGGGCTGAGAAGAGAACAGTCGGAAACGAGAAAACATACGAATTTCTTAAATCAAGACCACAAATTTAAAAAGATAAAAGTATGTCCTTTAATTCACTGGACATGGAAAGATGTCTGGCGGTATGTAACAAAACATGAGCTTGCTTATAACCGGCTTCATGATCAGGGATATCCAAGCATTGGATGTGAGACTTGCACAAAACCAGCGTATTCCTTGGAGGATATGCGTGCCGGACGATGGTCAGGTACTGGAAAAACAGAATGTGGCTTGCATACAAGCTAATTTTTTTACTCTTAATTCATAGTATTTTTATAAGTTTAATTAATTTGGGAGGTATACGCAATGACTCAAAGCGTGCCGCATGGCGGAAAGTTAGTTCAATTATTTCATCCTGATTTAGACATTTCCAACATTTATAAAGAGATTGAATTAGATCAAACAGCTCTGAGTGATTTGGAGTTGATTGGTACAGGAGCGTATAGCCCGTTAATCGGGTTTTTGACAAAAAAAGATTATGATTCTGTTGTTTCTAGCCTTCGTCTAGCAGACGGAACGGTTTGGAGCTTGCCGATTACTCTTCCTGTCACAGAGGAAACGGCTGCTTCTCTTCAGGAAGAAGAGACTGTACTGCTTGTTCATAACGGCGTTCCATATGGAGTGCTGACCATTGAAGAGATTTTCCGGCCGGATCAGCAGCATGAGGCTCAAGAAGTATACAAGACAACTGATACAGCTCATCCAGGAGTGAAAAAACTGTTGGAACGGGGATCTGTATATATTGGTGGGCCCATTACGTTAATTCGCCGGATTGAACGAAAACAGTTTAGCGAATTTTATTTTGATCCTGTTGAAACGAGAGCGATTTTTAAAGAAAAAGGCTGGGAACGCATCGTTGGCTTTCAAACGAGAAATCCTGTCCACCGTGCCCATGAATACATTCAGAAAACTGCGCTTGAAATCGTTGATGGTCTTTTATTAAATCCACTTGTCGGGGAAACGAAATCGGATGACATTCCGGCGGATGTACGAATGGAAAGCTATCAGGTTTTATTGAAGGATTATTATCCGCAAGATCGGGTAAAACTTGCTGTTTTCCCCGCTGCTATGCGCTATGCCGGCCCAAGAGAAGCTGTCTTTCATGCCCTCGTGCGCAAAAACTACGGCTGCACCCACTTCATCGTCGGTCGCGATCATGCCGGAGTCGGCGATTACTATGGAACGTATGATGCACAAAAGATTTTCAGCCAATTTTCAGCCGAGGAAATCGGAATCACGCTGCTCTTTTTTGAACACAGCTTTTACTGCAAAAAGTGTGAGAGCATGGCCTCAGCCAAAACATGTCCGCATGATAAAGAACATCATGTGATCTTATCTGGTACAAAGGTGCGGGAAATGCTGCGTGCCGGCGAAGTGCCGCCATCCACATTTAGCCGAAAAGAAGTCATCGAAGTGTTAATCCGTGGACTGCGTGAGAAAGAAACTGTTTAACAGGAGGAGTATAAATGAGCACAAATATTGTTTGGCACGAGCAGGCATTAACCAAACATGATCAGAGAATGAGAAATAAACATCACAGTGCCGTCTTCTGGTTTACCGGTCTTTCCGGTTCAGGAAAGTCTACGGTTGCCAACGCGGCAGCCAAAAGACTGCACGAGCTTGGTGTGAATACGTATGTACTTGATGGAGATAACATCCGTCATGGATTAAATAAAGATTTAGGATTTTCTGATGAAGACCGTAAAGAGAATATCCGGCGCATTGGTGAAGTAGCCAAATTGTTTGTTGACAGCGGCCAAATCGTATTTACAGCATTTATCTCTCCTTTTCAGGAAGATCGGGAAACCGTTCGCCAGCTGCTTGGTACGGATGAGTTTATTGAAGTATACGTCAGCTGCCCGTTGGAAGAGTGTGAGGCACGTGATCCAAAAGGACTTTACCAAAAGGCTCGCAATGGACAGATTCCAGAGTTTACAGGCATCTCTTCTCCATATGAAGCACCCGACATGCCGGAGCTGGTTCTGGAGACAAACCGCTATTCAGTCGATGAATGTGTGGATCAGTTAGTTAGCTTTATTAAAGGAAAACGTTGGATTGAAAGATGAATAGATAAAAGCAGCAGACCGGCTTCCTGCTGCGCTCTAAAGAATTAAAGCGGAGGTGGCCATTATGGCAAAAGTGTGGTTAGTAGGAGCAGGGCCCGGTGATCCAGACTTAATTACAGTGAAAGGCTTAAAGGCCATTAAAGAAGCAGAAGTGATTCTTTACGACCGGCTAATCAGCCCGGAACTTCTGGAGCATGCAAAGCCTGATGCTGAATTAATTTTTTGTGGGAAACTTCCGGACCACCATCATTTACAACAAGAAACGATCAACTATTTGCTCGTCAAACACGCCAAGAGCGGCAAAAACGTCGTAAGGCTAAAAGGCGGCGACCCATTTGTTTTTGGCCGTGGCGGCGAAGAAGCAGCCTTTCTTACCGAGCATGGGGTACTGTTTGAAGTGATCCCTGGGATTACCTCAGGAATTGCCGCTCCTGCTTATGCGGGCATTCCTGTTACTCATAGGGAGCATAGCGCTTCTTTTGCCATTGTAACTGGTCATCGACGCGAAGGAGAAAAAGAGGAACTGAAATGGTCTGCACTTGCCAATGGGATTGACACACTCGCGATTTACATGGGGGTAAAGAACCTGCCTTATATACAGGAAAAGTTAATTTCACACGGTAAGTCGCCACAAACACCAGCCGCTTTAATCCATTGGGGTACTACGAAAGAGCAGAGAACAGTGACAGGAACACTTGAAACAATTGCTGATATAGCAAAAGCTGAGGGAATGACTAATCCCAGCATGATTGTCATCGGAGAGGTTGTGCGTCTTCGTGAGAGATTACAGTGGTTCAGTGAGTGGGAAGCGGACGCTGTAATGACAGCAGGTGCCAGCCAATGAAAGCTGTTCTTTACGTTTGTCACGGCAGCCGAGTGAGAACAGGCCGAGAGGAAGCGTTGGCTTTTATTAAACGGACAAAGCCGTTTATAGATGTTCCTATTCAGGAGGCATGTTTTCTTGAGCTGGCGGAACCAACGATTGAGCAAGGGATTGCCCACTGTGTAGCCCAGGGAGCAACCGAAATTATTGTTTTTCCGTTTCTGCTGCTTGCTGCGGGCCATGCCAAGAAAGACATCCCGTTAGAACTGGAAAAAGTAAAATTCAGTTTTCCTTCAGTAACCTTTCATTATGCTCAGCCACTTGGTGTACATGAAGCAATGGTTGACATTTTGGTGGAAAGAATGAAAGAAACCGGACATCCAATTTTGCCTAATGCCTCTATATTGATTGTTGGCCGAGGAAGCAGTGATCCGCAAACGACAGCGGATTTTGCTGCAATCCGCGACCTGTTTCGCTATAAAACCAAGTTAATAGATGTGAATATTGGATATTTAGCCGCCGCTGCTCCTTCGTTTCAGGAAGAATTAATCCGGCTTAATGAACAGAAGCCTACTCAACTATGGGTCCTTCCTTATCTATTATTTACAGGCATTTTATCCAAAACATTAGAAAAAGAAATTCGCTCTTTAAACTCGAAGAGCTTCGTTATATTAACAAGGTGTCTTGGCTACCATCCATTTATTAGTCAAATTATAAAAGATCGTATTCAAGAAGCAGATCCAACAGGAGGGTATGCCTATGTTTCCCATCATGGTTGATTTAGCGGATGAAAAAATTGTTGTTGTTGGCGGCGGGGAAGTAGCCCTGCATAAAATAAAGAATTTATTGCGTTTTGGCCTTCATGTGCATGTGGTCAGCCCGTCTATTCATCCAGAGATAGAAAAATTGGCTGAGGAGGGATTGGTGACGACCCTGCAAAAACTGGCGGAAGAGGAAGATTACGATGATGCCTTTCTAGTAATTGCGGTGACGAATTCCAAAGAAGTGAATGATAGAGTAGCCAGAAAAGCAAAAGCGGCTGGCAAGCTTGTCGTTCATGCCGAACAGCCCGATCTTGGCAACAGCACGATTCCTGCTTCTCTTCAGCGAGGGCGCCTCGTCCTTAGTGTGTCCACGGGAGGAGCCAGCCCAACTCTCGCTAAGCAGATTAGAAATCAGCTTGAAGAAACATATGATGAATCGTATGAAGACTATCTCGATTTTTTATATGAAGTTAGGCAAATTGTGAAGAAAGTAGAGCCAGACCGCAAAGTGCGCCGCCATTTGCTGAAAATAGCAGCTGATCCTATTTTTTATAAAGATATTAAAAGAAGAGAAACGTTTTTACATGAAATCCGGCCATTTGCTCATGTAAGGCACTGATTTGGGGGGAGAAATATGGAACGATTTGTCATACTGGCGCTTGTTGGTCTCGCTGCTCAGCTTGTAGATGGGTCGCTCGGAATGGGGTACGGCCTTACATCTACCACACTTTTAATGACTGCGGGTATCGCGCCAGCAATCGCCTCTGCTTCTGTTCATATGGCAGAAGTTGTGACGACTGCAGCTTCAGGAGTCTCACATATGCGGTTTGGAAACGTTGATAAACAGATGGCAAAGCGTCTCATTATCCCCGGATCGATTGGCGCATTTTCAGGAGCGACATTTTTAAGTCATCTAACAGGCGATTATGTCCGGCTATATGTGTCCATCTTTTTATTTGCATTGGGGTTATACATTCTGGCACGCTTCTTGTTTTTAAAAGATGCGCGTAAACAAGAGCATAAACAACTGACGAATAAATTTTATTTGCCTCTTGGCTTTGTGGCTGGCTTCTTCGATGCGAGCGGAGGAGGCGGGTGGGGGCCGATTGCCACACCAGCTTTGCTTTCGCGAAAAGGAATAGAAGCCAGAAAAGTCATTGGAACTGTCAGTGTCAGTGAATTTGCAGTAGCCGCTTCTGCCACGATCGGATTCATGATTTCGCTTGGCCCCAGCAAAGTCAATTGGCTTTGGGCAGGAGCGATCATGCTAGGTGGGGTGGTTGCAGCACCGATTGCTGCCTGGATCGTAAAAAGTCTTCCGACAAAAATATTGGCCGTCATTGTAAGTGGCATGTTGATATTTACAAACGTGCGGTCCATACTTAGCTATACGACCATCGATCCTACGATTCATCATGTAATCTATGCGGCCATTGTTCTTGTATGGATATATATAGTATTTTATGTAGCCCAAAAAGAACGCAAGCTGAAGGGCGAAACGCTTCAGCTTCCTTTGGAGAAATCTAGAGAAACCTCTTAATAAACGTTTAGGAGATTTTTGGGGAACGATCCCTTCCCATAATAGCAGAGAGGGGATCTTTTTTATTTATTAATCCTGGCCTTTGCTGTGTTGTTGTCATGTTATCAATGATGAGCAGTCTCACTTATCCAATTTTAGTCGGCAAAATAAAGGGCCATCATGTAAAATTTGACGGCAAAATGATTCGTGAAATGCTTGTGGTGTAAGATCGGATAGACAAGGTAGCGTTAAGGAAGAGGGAATTATCACAACTGGCCTCCTATATTGTTCAGATTTTTGAGTAGGAGGAATCGGTATGTACTCTTACTTTTCATCATTTGGTCATTAACATAAAAACCTCCGCAAGGAACGTTAACTTGCGGAGGTTTTTATGTTAAATTGGAACGAGGAGGACAAATTACTCTAATTGGAGCGAACTTCCATTGCTTAGAATGAAAGGAAGGCACTAAATACCTATTGGACAAATAATATAGCATAGAAAAATTTCTTCTTACGAAATGATAAGTGAAAGATTGAAGCTTTAGGGGGAAAAATCAAATTTTAATATAAAAAGCGATTTATTAACAAATGTCAACAAGAAGTGATTCCGATTTATAGCACAATCGTTAGTATAAATGAGTATTAGTCAATGGATGAGGAGAAAGGGTGGAAGGAATGACGATGAATTCCCTTGTGAATTTTTCTAAATATATCAGTAGCCATGTAGAAGCTTTATCTCATGAAGTAGTCGAGGCTGTTATTAATAGAATGCAATTAGAAATCCCTTCTTGGGAAAGAGAGCAAGCAATCAACATGTATATTGAGCTTTTAAAGTTTTTTAGTGAATCTCTCTTTTGTGAAGAGAACGATTCAGTACCGGATGCATTAATTGAATGGAGCAAAAAAAACGCAGCCATGCAGGTCTCCGCTGGTCAAGGTATCCTGGAAATAGTTGTGCGTTATCCGGCGACTAGAGATGTTTTTAATGACTTATTGACGCGGATCAGCATCGAGCTTGAGCTCTCTGTAAAAGACAATGCTTTTATTATTAAACGAATCAACAATATGTTAGATATCAGTTTAAACGAAACGTTTTTCGCTTTTGAACGTCTCTCCGAACAATTTAGAGAAGAAACACAAAAAGAGCTAGCTGAATTATCAGCGCCTATTGTTCCTGTGAAGGAAGGAATTGTGGTTCTTCCTCTAATTGGAGACATTGATGATTACCGGGCAAGTTACATAATGGATAATGTGATTCCGAAAATAGCTGACTTAGAGGTAGAACATGTTATCTTCGACTTTTCAGGGATTTTAACGATTGATGCACAAGTGGCAGAGTATTTCCGGAGAATAGAAGAAACTCTACGTTTAATGGGCTTGCATGTTATTACGACGGGACTGCGTCCTAAATTAGCCCAAACGGTCGTTCATTCAGGGATGGATCTGTACAGGGTTGAAGCGTTTGCGACTGTTAAACAAGCACTGGAGAGCATTAAATAATCCCTCTCTTCTGGGAATAACCTCTAAACATAAAAAAGCTAACAGACCGAGATCTGTTAGCTTTTTTATGTTTAGAGCGCAGTTTGAATGCAAGCAAAGAAACATGTGAATCTAGGTCCTTTTCGAATTGCCAACCGTTGATGAGTGAACAAGACAGCTCCAAAACATTTCTCTTTTGTCCAACTTCTTAAACAAATGATCCGTTCCCAAAGAGTCAAAAAGACTGAAGGATAGATTTAATATTTATAACCAAAATAAATAAGAATAAAACAATTGATAAAAGCCGGGTGAGTAAAAAGTGAAAAAGGTTTTTCAAATTTATCAAATGGATTGGAAAAGAATTTTCAGTGTTCCCACTGGGATTTTGCTCGCCATAGCTATTATGATTTTGCCTTCTGTTTATGCTTGGGTGAATATAAAAGCGATGTGGGATCCTTATAAAGATACATCTGGGATAAAAATAGCCGTGACCAGTCTTGATAAGGGAGGAGAAGTGAGAGGTAGAGAACTAAATATAGGAGAAGAGTTAATCGATAACTTAAAGAAGAACAAAAAATTAGGATGGACATTTGTCAATCAGGAAGAAGCTGAACGGGGCGTTAAGCATGGCGAGTATTATGCCAGCTTATTGATTCCCGCAGACTTCTCCGAAAAAATGATTAGCGTTTTATCGGAAAATCCTAAACGGGCAGAGATTGTTTATAAGGTAAATGAAAAGCTGAATGCCGTTGCCCCGAAAATTACTGAAAAAGGAGCGACTGGTGTGGTCGGGCAGGTGAGTGAACACTTTACTAACGCCGTTGACCAAGCTGTTTTAACAGAATTTAACAAAGCGGGTGTTGAGCTTGAAAGAGAGCTGCCGACCATCAGGAATATAGAAAGTAAAGTTTTTGCTTTGGAAAAGCAATTGCCTGCCATTAGAGAAATGGGGGACAGGGTACGGGAATTGGACAAGAAAATGCCGGAAATAAGAGAAAAAAGCCAAAAGGTCGTAGAGCTAGAGAAACAACTACCTAAAATCGAACAATTGGGAAGCAGTATATTAAGAATAGAAGAACGTCTTCCTAAATTACGAGAAGTCGGTAATGAAATTTTACTTATTCAAAAAAAGCTCCCTGTTATTCAGAAGGCCGCTGAAAAGACAGCAGAAATTGATCGCAACTTTTATAAAATAGAAGAAGCTGTAGCGAAGGGGATCACGGATGCTCAAAAAGCTAACCAAATCATCATGGCTGCTCGACAGGAGCTTCCTGAAATAGCAAAAGTAGCAGAGAGAGGAAGTGGGTTTGCCAATCAGCTAAACGAATTTTTACAGAAAAACGCTGAAGCTTTCCAAGCTATTGTTCCGGTCATCAGGCAAAATGTCTCTCTTTTACAGCAAACGGCAGATTCTGCTGTGCAGCTCACGGAATCTATTCAGACAGAGAGTGGTGATCCTCAACGGGCCCTTAGCTCTGTCGAATTGCTGAAAACACGTGTACAAACAGGAGAAGCGGTAGTTGGCCGGACAATCAATCTGCTCGCCAAGATGAATCAATACACTGAAGGGAACCAGCTAGGTGGCCTAATCAGTCGTTTAACGGATGTGAGACAAAACTTTCAACAGCAAGAGGACGTTTTAACTCAAATAGAGGCAGCTATGAGAAATGGTCGCGAGCCGGCAACAGAACTAGCGGGGCAATTAAACAGGCTGGCTTCATCAGCCAGCAGTACATTAGGCTCCGTTTTAAACGCCTATGATAGTGAAACTGTACCAACGATTACTCAATCACTAACTGCATTAATTGAAAAAGCCAGAATATCGAACGAAGTAGTGCAAACAGCAAAAGCAAAGCTGCCTGATATTCAGCAGATTCTGAATGACGCACAGGCAGGTGTACAATTTGGATTTGAAGAATTGACAAGAGTCCAAGCAGAGCTGCCTCGAATCCGCACAGACATTCATCAGACTGCATCTGCCATAGCAGGAAAAATGAAACAATTTACGGCTACAGTCAATGAAGCGGCGCGTTTTGTGAAAAATGATTTACCATCTGTGGAGCAAAGGATTCACAAAGCTGCCGACTTTGTGCGAAATGATCTACCGGCGGCAGAACGAGAAGTGCGAAAGGTCTCTCATTTCATTCAAACAAGGCTTCCGGAAATGGAGAAAGCAGTCCATCAAGCAGCAAACCTTATTGAAGCAGATTTACCAGAAGTAGAACGGTCTGTTCGTGATGCAGCTAACAGAATAAGAAAATTCCAAAAGGAACAGGATTTAAGAGAAATCATTAGGCTGCTGAAAAATGATGTTAAAAAAGAAAGTGAATTTTTGACCAAACCGATTGAATTAAAGGAAGAAAAAGTGTTTCCTATCCCTAACTATGGATCAGCCATGTCTCCGTTTTACACAACGTTATCTTTGTGGGTAGGAGCGATGCTGTTGATTTCTTTGTTTCGGACAGATGTCGAGGACTCGGAAAATATGTACCAGAGCCATCATATTTACTTTGGTCGGCTGCTTACATTTTTAACTATCGGTGTTTTTCAAGGATTTATTGTCAGCATGGGAGATATATTTCTACTTCATGCTTATGTAGTGGAAAAGTTCTGGTTCGTCCTTTTTTCCATCTTAACGAGCATCGTATTCGTTACAATTACTTATACGCTTGTGTCTGTTTTTGGAAACATCGGGAAAGGACTGGCCATTATCTTTCTTGTTTTACAGTTTTCCAGCTCAGGTGGAACTTTTCCTATTAGCCAAACCCCAGAGGTTTTCCAAAAAATTAACCCGTTTGTTCCATTTACTTACGCAGTCAGCTTGTTACGAGAAGCGGTTGGCGGCATTGTACCGGATATTGTGAGAACCGATTTGCTTGCGCTGCTTTTCTTCTTAGTGCTTACCATTGTATTTGCATTGTTATTGAAGAAGCCACTAAGCAGTATCACGAGCAAGCTTGCAGCGAATGCAAAGAAGACAAAGATTCTTTCTTGACACGAAGAAAAGGCTTGGATGCTTACTTTATTTTTCAAGTCTTTCTGTTTTTCTCCAGTCCTTCTGGTATGATAAAATTTGAAAGCACTTTGAGTGAAAAGGAGAGATTGTTATGGCGAAAACAGGAAAGATTGTTATGGAAAATGGAGAAACCATCGAATTTGAGCTATACCCGAATGAAGCGCCGAACACGGTGGCTAACTTTGAAAAGCTGGCGAATGAAGGATTTTACAATGGGGTTGTATTCCACCGTGTTATCCCAGGATTCGTTAGTCAGGGAGGAGATCCGACAGGTACAGGAAGAGGCGGTGCCGGTTACACGATTAAATGTGAAACAGAAGGCAACCCGCATAAGCATGAAGCGGGCAGTCTATCTATGGCTCATGCAGGGAAAGACACTGGCAGCAGTCAGTTTTTTATTGTCCACCAGCCACAGCCCCATCTAGATGGCGTACATACGGTCTTTGGTAAAGTAACATCCGGCTTGGAAACCGCACGCTCTATGAAAAATGGCGACGTAATGAAGGAAGTTACTGTTTCTGAGGAATAAGATTTTTATTTGAAATGTAGTCATAAAGAAAACACCGTCCGGTTAAATGGATGGTGTTTTCTAGCTATAAGTATCAGTTGGAAAGGAGTGACTTTGGATAGCTATTAGGATTAAAGTTGTTTTATTCTCGTATTGTTCCCCGCATAAATCGCTACATCAATTACTTACAGTATAGGCGCTCTCTAAAAAATCCCCTTTATATAAATGAAGAATCCAAAATTATCAATACGCTACCCGCGTTATAGGCTGCGTATGCTTTGCTATTTTTTACCAAAGTTGTTATCGTGGGAAAGAATCATCACAAATTCAATTTGCAAATAGGAAGGTGTTATAAATGTGTGGATTTGTTGGCTGTATGTACGACAAACCCCAAGACATGAACGATAAATTAGGAAATGGCTTTAGAAAAATGAGCGATATTATTACTCATAGAGGGCCTAACGACGAGGGGTTCTATTTTGATGAGTATGTTAATTTTGGATTTAGGCGGCTAAGCATTATTGATATCGAAAATGGTCAGCAGCCCCTCTCTTATGAAGACGAACGATATTGGATTATATTCAATGGTGAAATTTATAACTACATCGAAATTCGGCAAGAGATGGAAGAGAAAGGTTATAAGTTTTATACTCATTCGGACACAGAGGTCATCTTGGCCCTTTACAGTGAGATCAACGAACAAGCGGTGAAGAGATTAAGAGGAATGTTTGCTTTTGTCATCTGGGATAAGGAGGAACAAATATTATTTGGAGCAAGAGACTATTTTGGAATTAAACCGTTTTTTTATTCGGAGCAAGAAGGTTTGTGTGTGTTCGCTTCTGAGAAGAAGAGTATTTTATTAGCGGCAGGAAACCGTCTTTCTTTTGATATAGATCGTAATTCTTTACACCACTATCTTAGTTTTCAGTATGTTCCTGAGCCTGAAACAATGACGACTTTAATTAAAAAATTATCTCCAGGTCATTATTTTTTTAAAAAACCAGGACAGGCAATGGATATCCGGTGTTATTGGCAGCCTTATTTTCAACCGCACCAGTCAGTGAAGGATCAACTTGTCACAGAGATTCGTGAAGTCTTGACGGATTCTGTAAAAGTTCATATGCGAAGTGATGTGCCGGTTGGGGCTTTTCTATCCGGTGGGATAGATTCTTCATTTATTGTTTCTCTGGCAAAAGAAGTGAATCCGGGTTTAAAAACTTTTTCTGTTGGATTTGAAAGAGATGGATTTAGCGAAATTAATGTAGCTCAAGAAACAGCTGATTCCTTAAATCTAGAGAATATTAGTCATGTCATTTCACCCGATGAATTTTTAGAAGAGCTTCCAAAAATCATTTGGCATATGGACGATCCTTTAGCAGATCCAGCAGCCGTACCGCTTTATTTTGTTGCACGTGAAGCAAGCAAACATGTAACAGTAGCACTATCGGGTGAAGGGGCCGATGAACTGTTTGGAGGATACAATATTTATCAGGAACCGCAGTCCTTGCGCTTGTTCAAGTACATGCCAGCTTCGGTAAAACATGCATTAGAAACATTGAGTCATTTTCTTCCAGAAGGAGTTAAAGGAAAAAACTTCATTGAACGCGGGGTGACCCCTTTAGAAAAAAGATATATCGGCAATGCCAAAATTTTCGAAGAACAAGAGAAGGAAATGTTACTTACTAACTACAAAGATTCTTTAAGGTACACCGATATTACAAAACCTATATACAGTCAGTCTGCAAGCTACGATGCGGTTACTAAAATGCAGCATCTAGATATTCATACATGGTTAAGAGGAGACATTTTATTAAAAGCGGATAAGATGACTATGGCACATTCTCTGGAGCTAAGAGTGCCTTTCTTGGATAAGGCTGTTTTCAATGTAGCATCCAAAATCAGCGTGGATCAAAAAGTAAAAAATAATACAACGAAATATATTCTGCGAAAGGCAGCGGAAGGCATCGTCCCGAGCCACGTTTTGGGAAGGAGAAAATTAGGATTCCCCGTACCTATTCGCCATTGGCTAAAAAAGGAACTATACGACTGGGCTTGCTTTATTATTCGCTCAAGCCAAGTTGATTACATTTTTGATAAACAGCAGGTTCATTTGTTGTTGGAAGAGCATGTCATGAATAAGAAGGACAATAGCAGAAAGCTCTGGACCATTCTTACATTTATGATTTGGCATCAAATTTATATAGAACGCCTTTATAATTTTGAAGAATTAACTGAGAATCGAGAGACGCTGCTTTCTCATTGAGTTACCCTCTAAAGAGAGTAATCTTTTCACTTACATCCTATGTTTGTGGATTTGTGAGCGGATATTCGTTTATTTTTATATAGTCAAAGAAGCGCTCGTTAACGAGAGTACGGCCTTTATAACTGATGCAGCGTTTTTTTAACTAAACAATCGCCTATGCCCCTTCAGCATGTAAGCATATACTATCTTGTGATTACTTGAGGAGGGGTTAAGAATGGAAAGACAAATGGGTCAAGGCAGTTATCCAGGCATGGGAATGGGCAGTTATCCAGGCATGGGAATGGGCAGTTATCCAGGCATGGGAATGGGCAGTTATCCAGGCGGAGGAATGGGTGGTTATCCAGGCGGAGGAATGGGTGGTTATCCAGGCGGAGGAATGGGTGGTTATCCAGGCATGGGAATGGGCGGTTATCCAGGCGGAGGAATGGGTGGTTATCCAGGCGGAGGAATGGGCGGTTATCCAGGCGGAGGAATGGGTGGTTATCCAGGCGGAGGAATGGGTGGTTATCCAGGCATGGGAATGGGCAGTTCCCCAGGCGGAGGAATGGGCGGCTGCCCAGGTATGCGTTAAAGATTTGAACTTTTCATACGTTATAGAAAAAAGAAACCTTGGAGAGCTATTTTCCAAGGTTTTTCAATTCTCTTCAATTGCGCTTGTTTTCGCATACTTTGCAATCATTCTTACAATCAATTGCCCAATTGTATATATAATAGAAATAAATATCACTGCTCCATTTCGACCAGTAACTGTAAACCAGTAACCGTCGTTAGGAATGAATTTCATCGCGAGGACGAGCGAGACAATAGTCGTAAGTAGATTCACCAAGAGAATGACAGAGATGCGAACATTCTTTGATAAAATACCAACCAAGACTACAAAAAATAAGAAACCAAACAATAAAAGAGAGGCTTCCTTTCCTTTTATATATTGTTCATATTCATAAAAATGAAAGAAAAATGGTACAGGAATTAAACACACAATACCCCATGCTATCTTCATAACGAGCCTCCTTATCGGTTTATTTAAAATTAGAGGGATGTCTCTTTTTGAAATTCCATTTTTTTCAATATAACACATGAAAGGTTTATATGTTTACTCTTTTTGTTGTTTGTCGAAATCAAAAAGGTGTGTATGACAGTCTTTTTTATTTAGATTATAGGAAATAACTATTTTGTACAGAAAAACACTCTATGGTCCAGAATTCCGTGGTATTTTGCCATCATATAGAAATGTTGGTTCGATACTGCATGAAGCTGTGGTTCAATATATTTTGAATGATGAAACTCAGGCATTGAATAATTTGGGAAGAAGACGTGTGTTGGTCTATAAATATGGAGAGTTTTAAAGCTGGTTTGTTTAAATAAGGCTAACCATTCTTTCTCTGTAAGAAGGTCATCCAATCCATAAAATCGTTTGATTTCTTCCTCATTGTTTGCTCCCAGGTGTTTGTTAACTGTGAGCTCATTAGCAATAAATCGGCCATCACTTTTCAGTAATCGGAAAATTTCTTTAAGAGATCTAGGCTTGTTTGCAAAAGCAAGAACAGATTCAGAAATAATAACATCAAATGTCTCATCTGGTAACGGGAAATTTTCTATAGATCCTTGAATAATTTCTACGGGCAATCGATGTTTTTTCATTCTTTTTTTAGCTTTCTCTATCATGATGGGATTAATATCCATTCCCATTACCTTGGCTCCATAGCGATCAGCTAGATAGGCAGCTGTTTGACCAGTGCCACATCCTACATCTAAAACATAAGAGGTATTATTTATTTCTTCAGTTTTGAAGATTTCTTTTGTTAAATGGATACCGCCGGGATGTGCACCACCGACACCAAACTTTGATAAAAAATCTAAGTACATTGAACTTCTAATTAAAATCACCTTCTTCACTCATTTTCATTTATACAAAATATGAAAGAGAAAGTCGGGAAGTTCCTGGTTTGTCTATTGAAACCATTTTGATTGGCATACTTGTTGACCTTGACCTGTAATGAATTATTGAGTTATATAAAGTGCACGAGTGAGAGAGGACCTTTTGCTATTTATCCTAGAATTCTGGCTCTTCTATAGTTATTTTTTAAAAATAATTGTTATGAAGTAATCTGTTGATAGAGAATAGTAGGATAAAATGGTTGTTAATCTTACTTGATAACCTCGCAGTTTTAGTTATTCTTATTTATTATGTATGGGATAAAATAATTTAGAAAATAAAGCATTAAAATGATGGTTGACTTTATCTTTTATGATATGTTATATTAAACATCCGCTGTTAAGAATAGCAGCACTGAGAAAAAGCATAAAACAGTTGACTTTTATATTAGAATAATGATATAATGATAGAGTTGTTATGAATTGATCTTTGAAAACTGAACAAAATACATGCCAGTAAGTTAATTCTTATTTTTAAATTATGAGCAAGTCAAACATCTTTTTGGAGAGTTTGATCCTGGCTCAGGACGAACGCTGGCGGCGTGCCTAATACATGCA